>VAYJ01000145.1:590-13126 GCA_005888465.1 Actinomycetota bacterium | reverse complement strand
CGCGGTCACCCCGGTCGGTGTGGGGGCGGGCGAGCTCTGGGAGGCGCTGAAGGCCGGTCGTTCGGGGATCAGCCCGATCGCCTCCTTCGACGCGTCGACCTTCTCGGTACGCATCGCCGGCGAGGTGCACGGGTTCGACACGGACCCCTGGATGACGGCGAAGGAAGTCAAGCGCACCGACCGGGCGACCCATTTCGCGCTCGCCGCGGCGAAGCAGGCGTGGCAGGACGCGGGCGACCCTACAGTCGACCACGCACGCACGGGGGTCCTCTTCTCGACCGGCATCGGCGGCCTGGGGAGCCTGCTGCAGCAGCACAAGGTCTACCTGGAGAAGGGCGCCGACCGGGTGAGCCCGTTCATGGTGCCCATGCTCATGCCGAACGCCGCGGCCGGGCAGGTGGCGATGGCCTTCGGCTTCACCGGGCCGAACATGTGCATCACCACGGCGTGCGCCGCCGGCGCTCACGCGATCGGCGAGGCTTCGGTGCTGATCCGCGACGGGCGCGCCGACGTGTGTATCGCCGGCGGAACGGAGGCGTGCATCCTCGAGCTCACCGTCGCCGGGTTCGCCCAGATGCAGGCGCTCTCGCGAAGGAACGACGACCCCGAACGAGCGAGCCGCCCGTTCGACCGCGACCGCGACGGGTTCGTGCTGGCCGAGGGCGCCGGGGCGATCGTGCTGGAGGAGGCCGAGCGCGCCGTCGCGCGCGGTGCGCGAATCTACGCGGAGCTCGCCGGGTACGGGGCATCGGCCGACGCGTACCACATCACGGCGCCCGAGCCCGAGGGCCTCGGCGCGATCCAGGCCATGCAGGCGTGCCTCGAGGACGCCGGCGAACCACCGGATGCGGTCGACTACATCAACGCGCACGGCACCTCGACGCAGCTGAACGACGCGTCGGAGACCCGCGCGATCAAAAAGGCGCTCGGGGACCACGCACGCCGCGTCGCCATCTCCTCGACGAAGTCGATGACCGGGCACATGCTGGGCGCTGCCGGTGCCGTCGAGGGCGCGGTCTCTGCCCTCGTCGTGCACGACGGCGTCATTCCACCGACGCTCAACTACGAGCACCAAGACGAGGACTGCGACCTGGACTACGTGCCGAACGAGGCCCGCCGGGCCGACGTTCGCCTGGCCCTCTCCAACTCCTTCGGCTTCGGCGGGCAGAACGCCACCCTCGCCTTCCGGCGCTGGGAGGCCTGAGGACGCGCCGGGCCGTCTCCTTCCTGATCCTCCTCGTCGCGAGCTCCGCCTGTGTCGGCGCGTCGCCGGTACCGCCCGCGCCCTCGGCGGCGTCGAGCGCCGGGTTCCTCGTCTTCCGCGACACGTCGTTCGGCTTCCGCGTCGGCTACCCACCGGACTGGGCGGCGCAATCGGGCACCGAGGGCACGGTCGTCACGTTCCTCGCGCCCGGGTCGACCGCCGGTGCCCGGGCGAGCGTGAGCGTCCTCGCCCAGCCGCTCTCCGATCCCTCGCAGACGCTCGACCACTTCGCCGACGTGTGGCTGACTGAGCAGGCCCGCTCGATCCCGGGCTATCACCTGGTCAGCTCGGATCCGGCCGTCCTCGCCGATCGAACCGCGCGCCGGGTCGTCTACACGGGGCAGCAAGGAACGACCGACCTGCAGTGGGAAGCCGCGCTGACCGTCGATCGCGGCCGCGCCTTCGTCCTGGTGTTCGTCGCGGCCCCTGATCAGTTCCCCACGCTCCACGCGACGGCCGAGGGCGTCATCGGGTCGTTCGCGATCGACTAGCCCTCGGGGAAGAAAAGCGCCAGCTCGCGCGCGGCCGACTCGGGCGAGTCACTCCCGTGGATGAGGTTCGCCGTGATGATCGTGCCGAAATCGCCACGGATGGTCCCGGGCGGCGCCGAGCGCGGGTCCGTCGGGCCCATCAGTGCGCGGACGACGGAGATCGCCTGCGGCCCAGTCACTTTCGCGAGCACCACGTCCCCATCGGTGATGAACGCAACCAGCTCGCCGAAGAACGGCTTCTCCTGGTGCTCCTCGTAGTGGCGCTCCGCGAGTTCCTTGGCGAGCCGCGCGGACCTTAGGCCCTCGATCCGAAGGCCCTTGCGCTCTAGGCGACCGAGGATCTCCCCGATCAGCCCGCGGCGAACCGCGTCAGGCTTGACGATGACGAGCGTCGATTCCTCAGCCATGCTCCGGATCCGTGAAGAGGGGGCGTGCGTCCGCGACAGTATAGAGAGAGCCGGTCACCACGATGAGGTCGCCGTCGGCCGCGGCGACGCGGGCCGCCGAGACCGCATCCGCCACCGAGTCGAACGTCCGGACGTCGTCCACTCCCGCGGCGGCGAGCCCCGCCGCCAGGCGATCGGCTGGCGCCGAGCGGGGGCTCGCGTTCGGTGTCGCGTACGCGGCGTTCGCGACCGGCCCGAGGATCCCGGTGACCGTCTCCACGTCCTTGTCGCCGAACATCGCTATCACCAGATGCAGGCGTTCCCACCGGAACGCCTCGGCGATCGCCGTCGCGAGCGCGGCGGCCGCGTCCGGGTTGTGCGCACCGTCCAGGATCACGAGCGGATGGCGTGCGATCACCTCCAGCCGGCCCGGCGTCCTGAAACCGGAGAGCGTCGCGCGGACCGCGCCCGGGTTGAGCGCACGGCCGAAGAGCGCCTCGACCGCGGCGATCGACGCGGCGGCGTTCCGCGCGGTCTGCTCGCCGAAGACCGGCAGGAACAGGTCGTCGTAGGACGCGTGCAGGCCGCGCACGGTGAGCGACTGCCCACCGACCCCCTGCCCGCGTGCGTCCAGCTCGAACGCCTCGCCCTCGAGCGCGAGCGTAGCGCCGACCTCCTCGCAGCGCGCCCGGATGACCGTCATCGCTTCGTCGCGCTGCTCGCGAGCGATCGCGACCCGGCCCTCCTTGATGATCCCGGCCTTCTCCGTCGCGATCTCGCGAACCGTGGTCCCCAGGATCGCGGTGTGGTCGAGCCCGATCGGGCAGAGCACCGCGACGTCTCCGAGGATCAGGTTCGTGGCGTCCCACGCGCCGCCCATCCCCACCTCGAACACGCCCAAGCCGACGGGTTTGTCGGCGAACCAGAGATAGGCGATCGCAGTGAGCGTTTCGAAGTAGGTGAGCCGCCCTTCGAACGCGTCGACACGTTCGTGGTAGGGCACGAGTCGTGTGTATTCCTCCGCGAACTCGCTCTCGGTCATGTCGACGCCGCAGATCGACAGGCGCTCGTTCACCGACCGCAGGTGCGGTGAGAGGTACGTCCCGGTTGACAAGCCATGCGCGCACGCGAGCGCCGAGACCAGCCGCGCGGTGGTCGTCTTGCCGTTCGTGCCGGTGACGTGGACGGAGGGGTAGGTCAGCTCCGGGTGGTCCAGCAGCTCGGCGATCGCGCGGATCCGGTCCAGGCTCGGGCCCGGCATGACCTCGGGCTGGCGCGCGTCCAGGTCGCTGAGGGCCGCAGCGAGGTTCAGCCGAGCTCCTCGATCTGCGCGGCGAGCGTGGCCGCCTCCTCCTTGAGCGCCGCCACCTTCCGCCGCTCCTTCTCGACGACGTTAACCGGCGCGCGAGACACGAACCCCTCGCCGGCGAGCTTCGCCTCGCCCTTCGCGAGGTCGGCCTCGATCGACGACATGCGCTTCGCGAGGCGCCCTCGCTCGACGTCGGGGTCGAGCACCCCCGCGAGCGGGATAAGGACCTGCGCGCCGGCGGCGACCAGGCGCGCGCACCCCGTCGGGTCAGGTGCCGCGTCCAGGATCTCCAGGCCCGAGATGCCCGCCAGGCGTTCGATCTCGGGACGAAGCTCGAGCGCGACCTCACGCTGCGCGCCGACCGGGAGCACCCGCACGGCGAGCGGCGCGGAGTCCTTCAGGCCATGGGTCTTGCGGAACCGCCGGACCGCCGTGACCAGCTCCTGCGCGAAGCCGAACCGGACCTCCGCGTCTTCGTCGCGGTGCTCGGGGTGCGCCTGCGGCCACGGGGCGACCATGATCGACTCCCCTGGCCCGATCCGCTGCCAGGCCTCCTCCGTCACGAACGGCATGATCGGATGCAGGATGCGAAGGCTCCGCTCCAGCACCCACACGAGCACCTCGACGGCCGCGCGCCGATCCTCGGGCGAGCCTTCGTACAGGCGCGGCTTCGCCGTCTCGAGCCCCCAGTCGCAGAGCTCCGACCAGATGAAGCGGTGCATCGCGTGGGCGGCATCGGCGAACCGGAACGCCTCGAACGCTGCATTCGCTTCGTCCAGGCACGCCTGGTGCCGGGAGAGCAGCCATCGGTCCGGGAGCGTCCACGCCGTCGCCGCGGGCAGATCCGGCACCCCGCTCTCTTCACGCACCGCGAGGACCAGCCGAGCGGCGTTCCACACCTTGTTCGCGAAGCGCCGGCCCGCGTCGAGGTGCTCCTCGCCGAATGGGATGCTCTGCGCCTCGGTCGCCTGATACGCCAGGCCGAACCGCAGCGCGTCGGCGCCCTTCCCGGCGATCGCGTCGAGCGGGTCGATCACGTTCCCGAGCGACTTCGACATCTTGCGGCCCTGCGGGTCGCGGACCAACCCGTGGATCACCACGTGGAAGAACGGGATGTCGCCCGCCAGGAACAGGCCGCTCATGATCATGCGCGCGACCCAGAGGTACAGGATCTCGTACCCCGTCACGAGGGCGGTCGTCGGATAGAAGGACCGAAGATCGGGTGTCTCATCGGGCCAACCCAACGTCGAGTACGGCCACAGCTGGGAGGAGAACCACGTGTCGAGCACGTCGGGATCCTGAACCAACTCGGCGGATCCGCACTCGGCGCACGTCGTCGGGTCCTCGACCGACGCGACCTGGTGGCCGTTCGGGCAGTACCACACGGGGATGCGATGCCCCCACCACAGCTGCCTCGAGATGTTCCAGTCGCGCAGGTTGTCCAGCCACTGCGTGTACGCGCGCTCCCAGCGCCGCGGCCAGAACGTGATGCGGCCGTCGAGCGCCGCCTCCTTCGCCGGGCCTTTCAGCGGATCCACCTTCACGAACCACTGCTGCCCGTGGATCCACGGTTCGATCTCGGTCTCGCAGCGGTAGCAGCGGCCGACCGAGTGGACGTACGGGCGCTCCACCTGCACGATTAGACCCAGCTCGCGCAGGCGCTCGAGCACCTTCGCCCGCGCCTCGTATCGGTCGAGGCCTCGGAACTCAGCTGGCGCCGCGTCCGAGATGTGCGCCTCGGCATCCAGGATGTTCACGGTCGCGAGCCCGTGCCGCTGCCCGATCTCGAAGTCCGTCGGGTCATGGGCCTGCCGAAGGTCATGTCGACCGCCTCGTCGGCCACGATCGGCAGCTCGGCGCCGGTGAGCGGGTGCCGCACCTGCTTCCCGACCAGTGACCGATAGCGGGCGTCGGCCGGATGCACCGCGACCCCGGTGTCCCCGAGCATCGTCTCGATCCGCGTCGTGGCGACATCGATGGACCCATTCCCATCGGCCAGCCGATAGCGGAACGTCACGAGTTCCCCGTCGACGTCCTCGTGCTCCACCTCGGAGTCGGAGAGCGCCGTCCCGTCCTTCGGGCACCAGTTGATGATCCGCTCGCCGCGATAGATCAGGCCGGCCTCGTACATCCGCACGAACGCCACCCGAACCGCGTGCTCCAGGCCCTCGTCCATCGTGAACCGCAGCCGGCTCCAGTCGCAGGAGTTCCCGAGCGCCCGCATCTGTTCGACGATTCGGCCGCCGTACCGCTCCTTCCAGTCCCACACGCGCTGGACGAACGCCTCCCGGCCTATCTCCTTGCGGTCAAGTCCCTCGTCAGCGAGTTCGCGCTCGACCACGATCTGCGTGGCGATGCCGGCATGGTCGGTCCCGGGGAGCCACAGCGTCTCGAACCCCTGCATCCGCGCGCGACGGACCACGATGTCCTGCAGGAGCTGCGTGAAGGCATGCCCGACGTGCAGCGCCCCGGTCACGTTCGGCGGCGGCAGCACGATGCAGTACGGTTGCCGCTCCGACCCCGCGATCGCGCCGAAGTACCCGCGCCGCTCCCATTCGTCGTACCAGCGGGCCTCGGCGGCCTGCGCGTCGTACGCGGGCGGCATCTCTGTGCTCATGGAATCACCGAGTCTAGGGGACGAACCGACTGAGGCCCTGAGCTCGGTCAGCCACCCAGCCGCTACCCTGTCGGATCGATGACCACGAAGCTGCAGGAAGCAACCGCGGAGATCGCCCGGCGGGATCCCGTCATGGCGGGACTGATCGAGCGGATCGGGCCGCCCTCGTTCCGGTCGCGGCGGCAGCCCGACGCGTTCGGGGCGCTGGTGCGGGCCATCGCCTACCAGCAGCTCGCGGGCGCGGCTGCGGCGGCGATCCACGGCCGATTCCTCGCGATGTTCGATGGGAACCTCACGCCGGACACCGTCCTGGCGATGCCCGAGGCGCGCATCCGGTCAGCCGGGATGTCGGGCGCGAAGGCAGCGTCGATCCGGGACCTCGCCGCCAAGGTCGTGGAAGGGACCGTCCCGTTGGCGCGGTTGAGCCGGCTGTCGGACGACGAGATCGTCGAGCGACTGTCCCAGGTGCGCGGCATCGGTCGCTGGACGGCCGAGATGTTCCTGATCTTCCAACTGGCGCGGCTCGACGTGTGGCCTGTGGACGACCTCGGCGTCCGCAAGGGCTACCAGATCGCCTACCGGATGGATGCGCTGCCGAAACCGAAAGAGCTGATGGCGCTGGGGGAACGGTTTCGGCCCTACCGAACGATCGCCGCCTGGTACTGCTGGCGGGCGTACATCCCCTAGGCGGAGCGCTCCTTCGGCTGCTTCGCAGCCTTGTCCCGCTCGCTGCGGGGAACCAGCGTGGGGTTGACGCCCTTCAGCACGACGTCCTCGTCGATCAGGCACTTGTTGACGTCCTTGCGGGATGGCAGCTCGTACATCACGCCGAGCAGGACCTCTTCCAAGATGGCTCGAAGGCCTCTGGCGCCGGTGCCGCGCAGGTTGCACTGGTCGGCGATCGCCGACAGCGCGTCATCGGTGAACTCGAGCTCCACGCCGTCGAACTCGAAGAACTTCCGGTACTGCTTGATGAGCGCGTTCTTCGGCTTGGTGAGGATGTCGATGAGCGCCTGCTTGTCGAGGTTGTGCACGTAGGTGATGACCGGCAGGCGCCCGACGAACTCGGGGATGAGTCCGTACTTCAACAGGTCCTCGGGCAACACGTGGGAGAAGATCTCGCCCAGGTCCTTCTCCTCCAGTCGCCGCACGTCGGCACCGAACCCGACCCCCTTCTTCCCGATCCGCGACTCGATGATCCTCTCGAGGCCCGCGAACGCGCCGCCGCAGATGAACAGGATGTTCGTCGTGTCGATCTGGATGAACTCCTGGTGCGGGTGCTTGCGTCCGCCCTGCGGCGGCACCGACGCGGTCGTGCCCTCGAGGATCTTCAGCAGCGCCTGCTGCACGCCCTCGCCGGACACGTCGCGGGTGATCGACGGGTTCTCGCTCTTGCGGGCGATCTTGTCGACCTCGTCGATGTAGATGATCCCGGTCTCGGCCTTCTTCACGTCGTAGTCGGCCGCCTGGATGAGCTTGAGCAGGATGTTCTCGACGTCCTCGCCCACGTAGCCGGCCTCGGTGAGGGCGGTGGCGTCGGCGATGGCGAAGGGGACGTTCAGCATCCGGGCGAGCGTCTGCGCCAACAGGGTCTTGCCGCAGCCCGTCGGCCCGAGCAGCACGATGTTCGACTTCTGCAGCTCGACGTCGTCGCCCGTCGCGCCGACCTGGATCCGCTTGTAGTGGTTGTAGACCGCGACCGACAGGACCTTCTTCGCCTGCTCCTGCCCGATCACGTAGTCGTTGAGGAACGCGTAGATCTCGACGGGCTTGGGAAGCTCGTCGAGCTTCAGCTCGGTGGTCTCGGAGAGCTCCTCTTCGATGATCTCGTTGCAGAGATCGATGCACTCGTCGCAGATGTAGACGCCCGGGCCCGCGATGAGCTTCTTGACCTGCTTCTGGGACTTGCCGCAGAACGAACACTTCAGGAGATCGGAGTCACCGAACTTGGCCATGCTCCCCTGCTCCTTCGGCTCCCGCGGGGTCCCCCTCGCGACCGCGTAAGTCTATGACGCCTTGGCCGCGAGCGACGCAAGTTCGGCCTGAACTCTGCGGCTGGTGATCACCTCGTCGATGATCCCGTAGTCCTTGGCCGCGTCCGGCGTGAGGATGAAGTCCCGGTCGGTGTCCGAATGGACTTTCTCGACCGTCTGGCCGGTGTGCTCGGAGATGATCTGGTCGAGCAGCTGGCGGTAGCGGGTGAACTCCTTCGCCTGGATCTCGATGTCGACGGCCTGGCCCTGGGCGCCACCGTGGGGCTGGTGGAGCAGGACGCGGGAGTGCGGAAGCGCGTACCGCTTACCGCCGGCGCCGGCGAGGAGCAGGACCGCGGCGAATGAGGCGGCCTGGCCCATGCAGGTGGTGGCGACGTCCGGCTTGATGAACTGCATCGTGTCGTAGATGGCGAACCCGGATGCGACGTCGCCCCCGGGCGAGTTGATGTACAGGCTGATGTCCTTCTCGGGGTCCTCGCTCTCCAGGTGCAGGAGCTGGGCCATCACGAGGTTCGCGACCGCGTCGTCGATCGGCGTGCCCAGGAACACGATGCGGTCCTTGAGCAGGCGCGAGTAGATGTCGAAGGAACGCTCGCCACGGTTCGTCTGCTCGACCACCACGGGAACCAGATAGTTCTGCATGTCAGTCATCGCCATCCTCTTGGCTCGGGGAGGGATCCGTCCGGGGCTCGCCCGGAACGTCCTCGGTGCCTACATCGGCCGACTCGACGAGGTAGTCAAGCGCCTTCGTTCGGATGATATCACCGGCCAGTGACCGGACCTCCCCGGATCGATCGAGGATCCGGCGAACCTCCTTCGGGTCGCGGCCCGAGGCCTC
The DNA here is from genome assembly GCA_005888465.1 of Actinomycetota bacterium. GTDB lineage: Bacteria > Actinomycetota > UBA4738 > UBA4738 > UBA4738 > AC-55. The sequence goes on along the minus strand of VAYJ01000145.1, from coordinate 4,227 downwards.
GGCGAGCGAGCGGATCTCGGCGTCCAGGTCCTCGGCCGTCACCTTCAGGTCCTCCTGCCGTGCGATGGCCTCAAGAACGAGGTCCGACACGAGCGCCCGCGTCGCGTGGGTCCGGGCGTCGGAGCGAAAGCGCAGCTCGTCCCAGCCCTGCGAGGCGAGCGCTGCCTCGAGCGTGATGCCCGCTCGCCGCGCGCGGTCGTTCGCGTGCGCCACCCGATGTTCGGTCTCCTCGTCCACCAGCCGCTCGGGGAGCTCCACCTGGACCGAGTCCACGACGCGCGCGAGCACCCGGTTGCGAATCTCGCGCGTCGCCTCGACGGCCTTGACCTCGCGGAGCTTCGTCCGGACGTCTTGCCGAAGCGCCTCGATCGTCTCGAACTCCGACGCCGTCGCTGCGAACTCGTCGTCGAGCCCGGGGAGCTTCTTCGCCTTCACTTCCTTCAGGAGCACCTGGAAGGCGACCTCCGTGCCGGCGAGGTCGCCGAACCGTTCGGGGAGGACCGCGTTGAACTTCAGGATCTCGCCCTTGCGCTTGTTTTCGAGCTCGCGGTCGAGCTCCGGGACCAGCTCCTCGGAGCCGACCTCGGACAGGAAGCCTAGGCGCGTGGCCTCGGGGATCTCCTTGTCGTGGACGTGGGCGCGAACGTCGGCCAGCACGTAGTCGCCGCGGTGGGCGGGCCGCTCGACCACCTCCAGCTCGGCGAAGCGCTCGCGCAGGCGCTCCAGGAACGAGTCGATCTCGACCTCGGTCGGCTCGACCGGCGGTGCGTCGACATGGACGTCGCGGTACTGCTCGGGGTCGAGCGTCAGCCGTGGCCGCACCTCCACCGTGGCCGTGAACCGGAGCGCCTTGCCCACCTCCAACTGATCGAGGTCGATCTCGGGCTCCGCGATCGGCGCGAGGTCGTGCTCGCGTACGGCACGCACGTAGTACTCGGGCACGGAGTCCTTGACGAACTCCTCCAGCACGTGCTCGCGCCCGACGCGCGCGTCGATCACCTGCTTCGGCACCTTGCCTTTGCGGAAGCCGGGGATCTTCACCTCGCCCGCCACCTTGCGGTACGCGCGGTCGAGGTCCTTCGCGACCTCGTCCGGCTCGATCTCCACGGACAGGCGCACGACGTGCTTGTCGGTCTCCTCGACGGTGGTCTGCATCCGTGACCGAGGGTACTCGAAAGTAGACTCGGGCCGTCGCATGACGAACGAGCCCGACGCGAGCCCCGAGGAGCTCCTGCGCGCGCTGGCCGACCCCGACCGGCTGGCGATCGCCGGCGCGCTCGCGAAGGGGCCACGGACTGCCCAGGACCTGGCCGGTGCGCTCGGCCTCACGGCGGCCGCCGCCCGGCGGCACGCGGCCAAGCTGGCGGCCGTCGGCGTGGTCGCGATCGACGCAGACCGCCGCACGTACCACCTGCGGCCGGAGACACTCCGCCAGGCCGCCCTCCGCGTCGGGCCGTCGCGGGACCCTGGGATGGCGCTCGGCGCGGTCTACGGGAGCTCCCCGCAAAGCATGCGAAGCGCCTGATCGTGCTCACCCGGCTCGCGCTCGAGTTCGAGCCCGGCGTTCACTACCGCGAGGCCGACGTGAACACCCAGCTCAAGCGCTATCACGCCGATTACGCGTCGCTCAGACGGGCCCTTGTCGACGAAGGCCTGCTCTCGCGCCGGGCCGGTTCGTACTGGCGCTCCGGAGGCCCGGCCGACGTCTGACCTCCGCCCATCGGCTCCCCAAACTAGGTCGCACGGCCGACAGGTCAAGCCCCGACCGGCCCATGCCGATAGTCGTGTTGCATGGGACGCAAGCAGCGCGAACCCGACGTAGTCCTGGCCGAGAAGACCGGCTGTGTGTACTGCGGCCACCCGTCCTCCGAGGCCGAGTGCGAGCAGTGCGGAGTCGCGCTCGAGAGCCTGAAGATCCTCTCGTTCGAGCCGATCGTCAAGCACCGGGCCCCCGTCCCCTCGGCCTGACGAGCGCCACAGCAAGCACTCCGTCGGGGCGCCGGGATTTGAACCCGGGACCTCCTGCTCCCAAAGCAGGCGCGCTGCCAAGCTGCGCTACGCCCCGCGGATGGTGATTCTAGCTTCGGTATAACTGCACGATGCCCCAAGGGATCGAGCGCTCGAACCTGGACAAGGTCTTCTGGCCCGAGTCCGGCCTTCGGAAGCGCGACCTCCTCGCCTACTTCGAGGACGTGGGTCCGTTCCTCGTCCCGGCCATCAGGAACCGGCCGCTCACGGTCAAGCGCTACCCGGACGGCATCGAGGGCTTCGCGTTCTATCAGAAGGACACGCCGAAGTACGCGCCGGACTGGGTGCGCACCGCCACGTATCACGCGGAGTCGGCGAAACGCGACGTTCGCTACACACTCTGCAACTCGTCCAAGACGCTGCTTTGGCTCGGGAACCAGGCGACGATCGAGCTGCATCCGTGGCTCTCGCGCGTCGATCGCATCTGGCTCCCCGACCATCTGGTGTTCGACCTCGACCCACCGGAGGACGGGTTCGCGATGGCCGTCGAGGTCGCGTTCGCCGTGCGCGAGGCGCTCGCCGAGCTCGACCTCACTGCCGGGGTCAAGACCTCCGGCGCGAAGGGGGTGCACCTGTATGTGCCGCTGCAACGGCGTCAGGGCTACGACAAGGTGCGACAGGTCGCCTTCACCCTCGGCGAACGCGTGCGCGAGCGCGTCCCGGACCTCGCGACCACGGAGTTCAAGAAGGCCGATCGCGGCCATCGCGAACCCGTCCTCCGGTGGGTCGAGGTCGAACACCAGATGGTCGGGGAGCCAGATGCGATCGACGCGCGAGAGCCACGGATGCAGCTCGATCGTCGCCTGGTTCCCGAGCCAAAGCAGCGTCTTGGACGAGTTGCAGAGTGTGTAGCGAACGTCGCGTTTCGCCGACTCCGCGTGATACGTGGCGGTGCGCACCCAGTCCGGCGCGTACTTCGGCGTGTCCTTCTGATAGAACGCGAAGCCCTCGATGCCGTCCGGGTAGCGCTTGACCGTGAGCGGCCGGTTCCTGATGGCCGGGACGAGGAACGGACCCACGTCCTCGAAGTAGGCGAGGAGGTCGCGCTTCCGAAGGCCGGACTCGGGCCAGAAGACCTTGTCCAGGTTCGAGCGCTCGATCCCTTGGGGCATCGTGCAGTTATACCGAAGCTAGAATCACCATCCGCGGGGCGTAGCGCAGCTTGGCAGCGCGCCTGCTTTGGGAGCAGGAGGTCCCGGGTTACGCTCCCGGCGCCCACGTGGTCGCGCCGTATTCGCCGCGCGCGCGCCCCGGCGCGCCCGTTTCGTTCCCGGTGTCCTGGACGGACCTTCGTCGCATCCACCCACATAACTTCACGATCACGAACGTGCCGAAGATCCTGGAGCGCAAGGGCAACGTCTGGGCGACGCTCATGCCCGAGCCGCAGTCGCTCACCCGGGCGCTTCGATCCCTACAGCGGTAGGTCGAACTCCCCCGATCCCACGGTCGCGACGCCGCCGCCGACGTGGATCTCCCACACGCCGTTCGGTGCTCGTTCGACGTCCACGAGCAACGTGCTCGGCCGGCCCATCTCGATCCCCTGCCGGATCGTGACACGCCCGGCCGGGAGGACCTGGCGCTCCACGAAATAGGCACCGCACGGCCCTGC
>VAYJ01000145.1:0-341 GCA_005888465.1 Actinomycetota bacterium | reverse complement strand
CGGTGTCCTTGAACCGCGGCGGGAACTGGCGCATCCGCGCGGTGCGCGCCTCCAGGTCGACCGACATCGGGACCTCACCGGCGGCCACCACCTGCGTCGCGGGCGACGACACGCGACCTTCGGTTACCAGGACGAACGCGGTCCCCAGGCTCGGGTGGCCGGCGAACGGCAGCTCCCCACCGGGCGTGAAGATGCGCATCGCGTACCGGTCTCCCGAGGCCTCGGTCACGAAGGTTGTCTCCGAGAAACCCATCTCCTGCGCGATCGCCTGCATGTCGGCGTCGGACAGCGAGATCGGCCCGGGGACGACGCAGAGCTGGTTGCCCGACAGGGGACGGTCG
>VAYJ01000144.1 GCA_005888465.1 Actinomycetota bacterium | reverse complement strand
TCATCCCGACCCTCATCCTGGTCGGGCTCGCCGCGATCCCCTACATCGACCGCAACCCGAGCACGAAACCGGGAGACCGCAAGCTCATCATCACGCTCTTCACGATGCTCTTCATGTTCGGGGCAACGCTCACGATCAGCGGGTCGTTCTTCCGCGGCCCGGGGTTCAACTGGGTGTGGCCGTGGAGCCAGGGGCTGTTCTTCGAGCTATGAGCGCACTCGCCATCTCCTCGTCCACGTTCGCCGTCGCCATCGTGGTACTGCTGTTCGCGCTCTTCCTGATCCTGCTCCTCGGGTCGTTCGTTCGGTCCCGCCGCGCCGCCTCGACGCGGGCCGTCGCCCAGCCGCGCGCAAGCGGCATCGCGGCCCCAGCCGCACCCGCCGCCCCGAAGCCTCGCCGCCTGGTGGCCCGCCGGGACTTCCTCCGGGGCGGGCTTCTCACGTCGCTTGTGATCTTCGCCGCGCAATTCGGCGGGGCGACCCTCGCGTTCCTGTGGCCGAACATCAAGGGTGGCTTCGGGTCGGTGATCCTGCTCCCCGACTCGCTCGATTCGATCAAAAGCCAGATCGCGACCAGCCGCCAGCCCTACTACTTCGGCGCCGGGCGCTTCTACATCATCAACTACGAGGCCTTGGGAGGGACGGGCACGCACTCGATCTACCAGGGGCTAATCGAGGACGGGCTCATGGCCCTGTTCCAGAAGTGCGCGCATCTCGGCTGCCGGGTCCCCTTCTGCCAGCAGAGCCAGTGGTTCGAGTGCCCGTGCCACGGCTCGAAGTACAACGAGGCCGGCGAGTATCGGCTGGGCCCGGCGCCACAGGGGATGTATCGCTTCGCCGTGAAGGTGGAAGGGCAGTCGGTGAAGGTCGACACCTCGAGCGTCGTCCTCGGCCCGCCGCGCGGCACGGACACGATCCGCCAGTCGCCCGAGGGACCGTTCTGCGTATGAACAGGCGCACGTGGTGATCGCCCTCTCCACGGCCCAGGGGATCCTGGTCGGCGTCGCGGCCGGAGCGGGCGTCGTCATCCTGCTCTGGGCGCTCGCCTCGGGGGTTCGCCGGCCGGGGGGCGTGCGAGGCCCGGACATCCCCTCCGCCATGCGCTCGGCGCCCTCGGACGAGGACCTCGAGGTCCCCGTCCGCGAGAAGCTCTACATCTGGGGCCTCATTACGGTGCTCATCATGGCTGTGTGGGTCCCGGTCCTGTTCCTTCGGGAGAACACCACGAACAAGGAGGACATTCAGGGCCTCCTCGCCACGTCGGTCGAGCGCGGTCACCTGACGACCCTGCCCGGCAACGAGGAGAACCAGATCGGGTTCAATTGCGAGCGGTGCCACGGGCCCGGACTGCACGGCGGCCAGAACGTGTACAACGGCAACGTCGTCGTGGTGCCTAACCTCCAGACGGTGTGCGGCGGCGCCGATTTTGGCCACCCGCTGATCACCGACCTGCAGGACGTGATCAACACGATCGCCCAGGGGCGGACCGGGACCGACATGCCGTCGTGGAGCGTCCGATATTCGGGCGCCATGGACGACCAGCAGATCCAGGACCTGGTGAACTACATCCTCTCGATCCAGAAGGTCCCCGAGCTCAAGAACATCTGCCTGCACGCGCCGTCGGCTCCGTCCTCGTCTCCGTCCCCCTCCTCGAGCCCGTGAGGGCGACGACATGATGGGGTTCCTCGCCGACACGCCGATCTTCTGGAAGGGGGTCGTGGTCGTCGCGTGTGCGCTGATCCTGTTCGTCGGGAGCGTGTACGTGCTGCTCTCGGCCGTGTTCGGCCTGAGGATGGGCTACCTGGTGCTCGCGGTCTCGTTCTTCGGATGGCTCGTGCTGCTCTCGCTCCTGTGGGTGCTCGGTCAGCCGAAGATCTTGGGCGTCACAGGGACGCTCCCGAACCTCGGGCCGCGCGGCACGGAGCCGCACTGGCAGGTCTACGCGTCGAGCACCGGCACGGCATCGAGCAGCAGGTTCCCGACCACGCCCAACTATCCGGGGCCGCCCTGGCACCTGCCGAAGGGAGTCGAGAAGCCGTCGATCGCCTCGGTCACGAGCGCCGTGCAGAAGTACCTGGCCCAGCAAGCCTCTGAGCAGTTCGCGAAGCAGGGCATCGCGGTCTGCACGCCGACCTCGTCGCCGACGGCGACGTGCCTGACGGTCGATCCCACGACGTTCCTCGTGCAGGACATCGAGTTTTCGGGCTTCCACGGGACTTCGCTCGCGGCCGCGCACAGCTTCTTCACGTTCGGCGGACCGCAGATCACGCTCTACGTCTACCGCGACAAGGGCAACGTGAACGTGTACTCGTGGTCCTTCTTCCTGGCCTCGATCGTTGGGTTCGCGATCCACGTGCCGTTCCTGGATCGGGCCGAGAAGAAGCGCAAGGGGATCCTCACGGGTGGAACGGCCCCACCCTGGTATGGACCGGCGTGAGGTGACGACAGCGTGGACCTGATCAGCGCGATCACCAACGGCAGCTCGGCCTTCATCCTGTTCACCGTGATGATGGTCTGCATCTTCATCGCGCTCCTGGTCGCGATCAGCCGCTAGCCCGCGATCGCCTCCGCGGCGCCGCGCGCCGCCTCGAGCGTCAGCTGGATCTCCTCGGTGCCGTGCGCGGTCGAGACGAACCATGCTTCGTACCCCGACGGCGGGAGCAGGATCCCGCGGTCGAGCATGGCGTGGAAGAACCGCCCATAGCGCGCGTGGTCGGCGGACCGTGCGCCGGGCTCGTCCCGGACGGGCCCGCCGGAGAAGAAGACGGAGAAGAGCGACTCGACACGGTTCACGGTCACGGGCAGGGCCGGCGCGAACCCGTCGGTGAGCCGCTCGGCCCGATCGCGCAAGCGCGGATAGGGGTCCTCGGCGCGAATGAGCTCGAGCGTCGCGATGCCGGCCGCGACCGCGACCGGGTTCCCGGAGAGGGTCCCCGCCTGGTAGATCGGGCCCGACGGCGCCAGCCGCTCCATGAGGTCGGCGCGCCCGCCCACCGCCGCGCACGGGAACCCGCCGCCGATGACCTTCCCCAGGCAGGTGAGGTCGGGCGCGACGCCGAACAGGCCTTGCGCCCCGCCAAGGCCGAGCCGAAAGCCCGTGATCACCTCGTCGAAGACGAGCAGCGCCCCCTCCTGGTCGCAGAGCTCGCGCAGCCCTTGCAGAAATCCCCGCGCCGGCGCGACCACCCCCATGTTCGCCGCGACGGGCTCCACGATGACGCACGCCACCGAGCCAGGACCCGCGTCGAACGCCTCCCGGACGGCTTCCAGGTCGTTGAAGGGCACGACAAGCGTCTGGGCCGCGACCGCCTCGGTGACCCCGGGCGAGTCGGGAAGGCTTAGCGTGGCGACGCCCGAGCCCGCGCGAACGAGAAGGGAGTCGGAGTGCCCGTGGTAGCAGCCCGCGAACTTGAGGATCTTCGGCCGGCCCGTCGCGCCGCGTGCGATCCGCACCGCCGTCATCGCCGCCTCGGTCCCCGATGAGACCAGGCGAACGCGTTCGATCGACGGCATCGCCTGGGCGATGAGCTCGACGAGGCGCACCTCGGCCTCCGTGGGCGCGCCGAAGGAGCTCCCCCGCCGGGCCGCCGCGACCGCCGCCTCGACGATCTCGGGGCGAGCGTGCCCGAAGAGCAGCGCGCCCCACGACTGGACGTAGTCCACGTAGCGACGGCCATCGACGTCCTCGACGAACGCACCCTCGCCGCGCGCCAGGAATCGCGGCGTGCCGCCAACTGCTCGATACGCGCGCACCGGCGAGTTCACCCCACCGGGGATGCTCGCGAGCGCGCGCGCGAACAGCTCCTCAGAGCGCCCCATGCCCACCTTGCCGTCCTTTTTCTTCGGAGCGCGACCTGGCGTGTTGCGTATGGGGCTCAGTACGCGGCATCTGGTGCAGCGGGTCACCCGTAGAACCGGGTAACTCACAGGCAGCTCTTGCCGGCGAAAGGAGCGAATCATGAACGAGATCGAGCGGTTCACACCCGCCCGCGGTTGGAAGATGCTCGCTGTCCTCACCCTGTTTGGCGCGGCAGTCATACACGTCATCGTGACACCCGAGCACTTCAACGAATGGTTCGCAGCCGGCGTGTTCTTCATCGCCATCGCGGGGGCTGAAGTGGTCAGTGGGGCCGTCATGGTCTCGCGGGTCGGCGAGAGACCGGCGGCGCGTGGCCTGGTCGCCGCGCTCTCGGCCGGGACGATCGCACTGTGGGTCCTCTCGCGAACGGTCGGGCTCCCCTTCGGCCCGGATCCGGGCATGCCCGAGGCGATCGGCGTCCTGGACGTGACGTCGACGGCCCTCGAGGCGCTGACCCTCGTGGCGCTCTGGGCGCTCGTGCGGACGCCTGCTCGTGCGACCGTCGTCACGAGCGAGCCCGACGCGGACCGCGTCCGGCGCGACCGCGCCGCTTGACCCGGAGCGAACTAGGAAAGCCAGTCCGCCGCTTCCTTCGCGTGGTAGGTGAGGATCAGGTCGGCCCCGGCTCGGCGGATCCCCGTCAGGATTTCCAAGGCGGCGCGGCGGCCGTCGAGCCATCCGGCCTGGTCCGCCGCCTTGACCATGGCGTACTCTCCGCTCACGTTGTAGGCGGCGAGCGGCACCCGCGCCTCGCGACGCGCGCGCGCGATCACGTCGAGGTACGGCAGGGCGGGCTTGACCATCACGATGTCCGCGCCCTCGTCGATGTCCGTCTGGATCTCGCGCAGGGCCTCGTCGGCGTTGGCGGGGTCCATCTGGTAGCCCGTGCGATCACCGAACGACGGCGCGCACTCGGCGGCATCGCGGAAGGGCCCGTAGAACGACGACGCGAACTTCGCCGCGTACGCGAGGATGCCGGTGTCGGTTCGTCCCGCCTCGTCGAGCGCGCCGCGGATGGCGGCGACCTGCCCGTCCATCATGCCCGAGGGCGCCACGAGATCGGCGCCGGCCTCGGCCTGGGCG
>VAYJ01000143.1 GCA_005888465.1 Actinomycetota bacterium | reverse complement strand
CGAAGGCAGTCACCGAGCCCACGGTCAACCCGAGGGTCGAGTAGACGAATCCGAGCGACTCGCCGAAGAGATAGCCGCCGAGGATGCCCGTGACCTCCCCGGGGATGGGAGCAATGATGACTTGAAGGGCCTGGAGCACGACGAAGATGACGGGGGCCAAGATTCCCCACTGGCGAAGCGTCTGCTTGAGGAAGCGCTTGTCACTGTAAAGCCGGACCAAGAATCGGTACGCCGGGGCGTCAGTGAGGACGAGCCAGAGACAGTAACCAACGATGACGGCGGTGATGGCAGCCGCGATGATGCCCCAGCGGCGCCAGGCGACAACTCCCGTCATGGCCGATGAATGCCGTACGCTGTGATCTCCGCCCGTACCACATAATCCATGATGCGCGACCGAAGCGTCGTCAACACATCTGGGCTTGCGCGGAGGATTGAGTCCGTCACGTTCCGACTCGAGTAGGCCTTGACCACACGATGTCTCCTCTCCGCTCCAGAACTGACCTCATCGAGGGTTGCTAATGCGGCGAGAGGCGGTGAGGGGTCCCATCCCGGCTCCTCCCGATGTCGCCTGAGCCGGCGGCCTCCGTCGTACCCGCCACGTCGGTCTCAGCCCTCCAGACCGCGGCTTGTACGACACGATCGCCGCGGAACGGTGTCCGCACTTGGCGCAGAACTCTCCCCGGCTTGTCGCGCAGGCATCGCGCTCGTGGTCACACGCCGGGGCACCCTTGCAGTAGACACACATGTTGGGCCCCTCCTGGTTACCGCCGTCGCTCCTTCGGCCACGACACGTCCGTGACGCGTCAAGATATGCAGTGGTTCCGCCGAAGCTCGATCCGTCTTGGGAAGCAAGAGCAATCCAAAATGGCGAGTAGTCGACCAGCACGGCATTGCCTTGGTCGTGAAGCACCTGCTTGTCGGAAAGCCGTCCGGAGACCGGTGGGCGGCAAATCATTGCTGGTTTTGGAGTAAGCGCTGGACGAGTCGCTGAAGGTTTGCCAGGGCGAAAGGCTTGCCCAGCACTGTGGCGCCAGTTCGTTCGAGAAAGCTCGCATATTCCGGCGGCTCCGTCGTCCCACTCACGAATGCCAGCCGCCGCAGCACGCTTGGATGTTGTTGTTCGAGTTCGCGATAGAGGCCCACGCCGTCGAGCTCCGGCATCCGGAGGTCACTGAGGACGAGATCGTATGAACGAGCTTCGATCTTCGCTAGGGCGTCACGACCATTCTTGGCCGTCTCGACCTCGTAGCCCTCGAGCCGCAGAAAGTCTGCCAAGAGCGCCACCACGAGCGGCTCGTCATCAACCACCAGAATGCAGGCGGGGCGGGAGTTGGGCGTGGGCATTCGTTCGGCCGGCATTCGCAGGTTGCCTCAGGAGAGAGGCAGCAAGCGCGAGGCCATTGTGGAACCGTAGAAAAACCAGCCGCTTACCGGCTCTTCACTCAGTCCTATTCGCGAAGATGGTCACTCCGTAGCCCCCCAAGGGCACACGTGGAGAGGTGCGCCTCCGGCTCCCCGCTGCCGATTACCCAAGGGGAGGGGGCAAGATGGCGGCAGAGTTATCGCTCATCGAGAAATGCGCCGTGGATGCCCTCCTGGCTGCCCAGGCGTGTTTCGCGGACCAGTCCCCATTCGGAGCTGAGGGCCTCGCGGCGTTTGCCAGGGCGCTCCAAAGCATGTCGTGGAAGGTCGTCGGGGATATTCACGAGATTGCGAACGCCCCGCCGTCGAGCGTCGAAGCAGAAAAGCGGATTCGCTGGGCGTTCGTGATGGCTGAGGACAGTCTTCTTGCTCGACCGGGCCTCGACGCCGATGCGTTTCGCGCGTACTTCGCCCTCAACGAGTTCCATCCATGACATTCGCCCGCTCGTAGGCCGTCGATTCCCACAGCCAAATCTGGTAGCAGGCCGAATGCGCCCAGACGGTGGCGGGGCCATCGATAATCTCGTGTTCGACATCGGACGCCGTGATGGCCGCGTCACATACAATGCAAATCCGCCCGGTCCCGTGGCCTGCCCACATCTTCTGAGGCGCGGGAAATAGTGCTCCGCTCACAAGACGGTCATGCACGGTTTGACGGAGATCGTCACGGGAAGAACCACCTGAGATTCCAAACGCTGGGTTGAGGAGACGGCGACTGCGAGCCATGCGTAAGCGCGCCGACCCCGACGTGGCTACGACGGCTTGCAACGCTGGAAACACCCGTGGCCATCCGTTTCAGGCGCCGGTACAAACCCTTCGCCGGCCCACTTGACCTCGTGAAGACGCACGACTAGCCTGTCCTACATCGCGTCGAACAGAGGGGCTAGCTTAGGCCGAGAGCACCAACAAGTACGCATCGGCAAGAAGCGTTGCGGCGCGAAAGCACCGATTACTCTCCACTGTTGCAGGGGGAGAAGATCGGCTAGACTCTCCCTCGCTCGCTGCTGCGTGGATAGGACACGCGCCCGTGCAGGGCGGCTTGGCTCCGACCTTCGGACACCGTAGGTCTTGTACAAGCTAACGGCATGTACCTCTTTGCGGGCAACATGCTTGAGAACTCCCACGTCGGCATTCTCTTCATCGACTTCAAGCGCCAGAAGATGAAGCAACGCGAGCTACCGGTCCTGAGCATCACCGCAGCCACCGCGCAACCAGCGACAGCAACTTGTCGAGCCACCTGAGCAAGCGGCTCACAGCAGGGACTCACATTCCGGGTCCAGCAGGTCGATCAGGCGCCGCACGGTGCGAGCGACCTCGAGCGGGACCTTCTTCTCGCTACGGGGCCAGCGTCACCACAGCTCACCGCCACCCCTTTCACCGTCAGATAGAGTGTCAGGACAAAGAGCCTGCCATAGAGGCCGAAGTTGAATGCCGCGCCCGCGAGCAAACCCGCTCGCAGCGCCAAAGACCGGAGCGCAGCAGTTTCTAACGGCTGACTACGATCACCTCGCCACGCGACAGCATCAGCCGCGGCACGCCGCACACCTCGACAGAAGGACCCGGTGGCATGGCCAGGGTCATGATGACGGGCCTCGAGGTTGGCCTGCTGGTAGGCGGGACAGTGCCCTCCAGTCGTGCCGCGCCATGCGCCACGGCGCGCGGCTGCCCGCAGTTCAGTGGCGGAGGTCATCACTGGCATTGGATCGCGCCTTTCGGCGGCCGGTCTGGCCTTCGAGGACATGTAGTTGCAGCACTCTAACGGCTGGCAATAAGCTGCAGGCCGTGGCCGGGACACCTCATCAATAGCTCCGCCGGTCAGGTTCACGGCCTGTCAGCTTCATTGCCTGGTTATGCAGACTTGGCAGCCTTCTGCAACTTGAACGCCACCGAGTAGGGACAGGCCTGACTCTTCTTCAGCGCCCTTTCCGTTTCGACAAGGTGATACCGATCTTCTGTGACCCTGGGCTCTTCGAAATCTATGACGGCGAAACCGGCCGCGATGAACGCTTTCCAGTAGTCCGACAGGGGACGATGAAACCAGGTGAATTCCGACGTGAAGTGCGCCCAAGGTGGGTCGATGCATTTCTGTCGCTGGAAGTACGGAAAGTCCCAGACGTAGGTGGCACCGGAGCGATTCCCCGGCACTGTGGCGCGTCCTGCCGGAAAGCATGGATGTGAGAAGACGAGAACCGCTACACCCCCCGGCTTTAGAACACGATGCAACGCCACGATCGTTCCCTCGAGATCCGGAGTGTCCATGAGCACGTAGTTTGCGACGACCATGTCGAAAGCGTCATCCTCGATTGTGGAAAGCTCGGAGCACGAATCCACATGGAAGTCTGTTGTGGGATCGGTCGCTCGCGCAATCGCGATCATCCGTTCGGAGAAGTCAATACCAGTGACGAGAGCGCCACGTTCCGCGAGCTTGATCGACAGATATCCCGTACCGCAACCAGCATCGAGGACCTTGAGCCCCTGAACGTCGCCCGCAAAACTCCACAGGACTGGGTCAGAATTCAACCGGCGGTTCGCGTCTCCGTCTCTGCCAACCTGGGTCTGCCAGTCGTCAGCCACTCGGTTCCAGAACTCTCGAGCATCCTCGATCTCAGTGCTCATCGCGCTCATTCTCCTGCATAACGCTGCCGTTGACCTGCGGCGACCGGAGCGAGCGACGGGAGGCCTCTCGACCGAGAGGGTCGAACTCGTATCAGGTCGTTCTCCATGCTCTGAGCGCTCCTCACCGGCGCGGGGCGAAGGGATCTCCAGGGTACAGGATGGGCGTCCACGTGAGCCCGAATCCTCTCAAGGAATGGAGCCTCTAGGAAACCCGGGGCGGTTCACGTCTGCCCTTAGGGCAGCGTGTCCAGGTCGACCCATCGGTTGTCTTTGAACACCTCAATCCTGGTAATCGGGTGGATCTCCCAGAGCGTCCCGCGGTACTTCCCCAGGTGGTTCCGGTGCTCTGGATCAAGCATGAGCCACCCGCTTATACGAACCGGCATGTCCGTGTTCAGCCACGGGTGCAGCGCTTGGGGTGTCCATCGCGGGTGGGACTGGCGCACACGCGGCGTCGTTTCGATGACGACGGACGCTTTCTCCCCCTCGCCCGCCTGTCCCACGAACGCGATATGCCAGTCGACCTCCGACTCATTCGAGAAATGACAATTCGTGGATTCGCCACTTCCGCCGGCTTGCGGCTTGATGGCCACCACGTACCCCACGACCCTGAGCGCAACGCCTTCGTAGGCGGCGATCTGCGCAAGCTGGGCGGGCGTCCAGTCGGCCCGGGCCTTTGGGGCGACGGGATACGCCAGCGTGGCGACGGCATCCCAGGTGACGTCGTGGTAGGCGCTGGGGCTATCGGTGCGGTTCTTGCGCAGGTTCGTGGCGGTATCGCCACCATCGCCGGTCGGTCCACACATCCCATCGGCCCCGTCAAAGTGCGTCTGGTTGGGTGCAGGCTTCTGCCACTGCGACGGAGCGTCAGACAGGATCCGGATGCTGCCACCCCACACCCAGCCTTCCTCGTGGTCTTCATCGCGCACATGGTAGTAGCCGTTCGTGGGTGTCGGGTCGATGATCTCGACTTCGTCGGGCGGGGCGAGCCGGCGGATGGGCGGTCGGGCTGTCGACGGGTCACGTCGAAGGTTCGCATTGCGAGTCAGGGCGGCTTCGTCAGCGAGGGCCGGCCATGCCGCGCCGAGGAGGACGGCGCCGAGGGACCAGGCGATGAGGCCCTGGCGCATCCATGTTGCCGTCCATCGCGCGCTGACCTTCAACGCGCTCCCCAGCACGGCCCCACGATCCTGTCGAGCGACCGAATTCGAGCTCATGGCACCCTCCTTGGCCGAGTCCAGCAGGTTTGACAACGAGCGTGCGCGGGAGTCTAGGGCGGGGCGACTAGGGCAGTCAAGCGTGGCGGAGTCCGTCTCCCAGCATGTTGTCCTTGCCCCCTTGACCTCGCGCGGCCTCCCCACTAGCCTGCCGGCATGGACGGTGATCAGGCGATGGGGCGGCGCGCCTTCATGGCGTCGGTCTCGGGCGGCCTCCTCGCTGCGCCGCCCCGGGCACCTCGCAATGGTCCATTCCACAAGGATCGGCGCACAAGTTCGCTCGCCTCGCCCTCTGGGTCGTGTTCGGGATCCGGACTGTACGTAGGGCCAAGGATGAACCCGGTCTCGCAGCACGCACCGTGGCGTACCGACAAGGCGCTTAGGTATTGTTCAGGAAATACGTGAACGAACGACCTTCGTCCGCGCTGTGGATCAAACGAGCGCCGCCCTCCGCAGGAACGAGACAAATACCACCCGCCGTAGCGCCTGCGGCGGGGCGTTCGCCTC
>VAYJ01000142.1 GCA_005888465.1 Actinomycetota bacterium | reverse complement strand
AGCTCATCGCCGACGCGATCGCGACCGGGCGACCGGGGGTCGCCCACATGTACCCGGTGATCCTGCGGGAGCGCTACGGACGCTATTTCCACGTGGGGCGGCAGTTCGTCCGGGCGATCGGGAACCCGACGATGATGCGCCTGTCCGTCCGGTACGGGATCCCGCGGCGCACGCTGATGCGCTTCGCCCTGCGTCTGATGGCCAACCTGACGGACGGCCGGGAGGGCGTGATCGAGGACAAGATCATGCACGGCATCCTGTCGCTCGTGTCGGAGGAGTAGATGCAGACGGGATTCGTTCCCATCGTGATCCTGCTCGTCCTGGCCGGGGCGTTCGGCGTCTTGTCGCTGGTGGTGTCCTGGCTCCTCACGCCGAAGCGCAAGGTGAAGGCCAAGCTGGACCCGTACGAGTGCGGCATCGAGCCGGTCCGGCTGCCTGCGAAGGAGCAGTTCCCCGTGAAGTTCTACGTGGTCGCGATGCTCTTCATCATCTTCGACATCGAGACCATCTTCATGTACCCGTGGGCCGTCGCCTACCGGTCGCTCGGGTTGTTCGGGCTCGTGGAGATGATCGTGTTCATCGGCCTGGTCTTCGTCGCGTATCTGTTCGTGTGGCAGAAGGGTGGGCTCGAATGGGAGGGGCCGGCCCGCCCGATGGGGACGCTGCCGGCATCCGTGGAGCACACTCCGGGCGATCGCCGGCGAGAGCCCGCGGCGACCGGAGGCGCGTAGCCGGTGCCGGTCGAGCGCCTCCCCGGGGTCCACACCGGCCAGAGCGCCGCCGACGTCACGGCTGAGGTCGAACGCGGGTTGTTGCTCTCGACCGTCGGCAAGGCGGTCGCGTGGGCAAGGAAGAACTCGATGTGGCCGGCAACGTTCGGCCTGGCGTGCTGCGCGATCGAGATGATGGCGGCCGGCGCGGGCGACTACGACCTGTCCCGATGGGGAATGGAGATCTTCCGTGCCTCGCCGCGGCAGGCCGATCTGATGATCGTCGCCGGCCGCGTCTCCCAGAAGATGGGGCCCGTGCTCCGGCAGATCTACGACCAGATGCCGGAGCCGAAGTGGGTCATCTCGATGGGCGTGTGCGCCTCCTCGGGCGGGATGTTCAACAACTACGGGCTCATCCAGGGCGTGGACACGATCGTCCCCGTCGACATCTACGTGCCCGGATGCCCGCCCCGGCCGGAGATGCTCATGTACGGGATCCTGCGGCTGCACGAGAAGGTCCAGCGGGAAGCGCGGGTGCCCTGATGCAGGCGGCGGATCTGGCGGCGCGCCTGCGCGAACGATTCCCCGACGTCCTGGAGGCGCGCGGGGAGGTCACGCTGGTGGTGGAGGCGGCGGCGCTCCGGGAGGCGCTGGAGCACCTTCGGACGGAGCCTGACCTCGCGTGCGAGGCGCTCTCGGACCTGACCGTCACCGATTGGCCGGACCGGGACCCGCGGTTCTGGGTCGCCTACCACCTCCGGTCGCGGGAGCACGGGCACCGGCTGCGCGTCAAGGTCGGCCTGCCCCCGGAGCCCGATCCTCCGCACGTGCCCTCGGTCACGGATCCCTTCCCGACGGCGAACTGGCTCGAGCGCGAGGCCTTCGATTTCTTCGGCGTGGTCTTCGACGGCCATCCCGACCTTCGTCGGATCGAGATGCCCGAGGACTGGGACGGGCATCCGCTGCGCAAGTCCGAGCCGCTCGCCGGCGTCGCGACGCGCTACAAGGGCGCGTTCATCCCGCCGCCCGACCAGCGGGGGACCTGAGCATGGCCGTCCGCGCCGAGACCATGATCATCAACATGGGGCCCCAGCACCCCTCGACGCACGGGGTGCTGCGCATGGTGCTCGAGCTGGACGGCGAGTCCGTGGTGTCGTGCCGCCCGGTCCTCGGGTACCTCCACACCGGGATCGAGAAGAACACGGAGTACCGCACGTGGCAGCAGGGCGTGACCTTCGTCACGCGGGCCGACTACCTCTCGCCGTTCTTCAACGAGCTCGGCTACTGCCTGGCGGTCGAGCGGCTGCTCGGGATCGAGGCGCCGCCTCGCGCGCAGGTCATCCGCGTCCTGGTCTGCGAGCTGAACCGCATCGCGAGCCACCTCGTCTGGCTCGCGACCACCGGCCTCGAGCTGGGCGCGATCTCGATCATGCTCTACGGCTTCCGCGAGCGCGAGGAGATCCTGCGGATCTTCGAGATGGTGACCGGCCTGCGCATGAACCACGCGTACCTGCGGGTCGGTGGCCTATCGATGGACCTGCCCGATGGCGCCGTCGAGAGGGTCCGCTCATTCCTCGAGCTGATGCCCGGGCGGATCGCGGAGTACGAGCACCTGCTGACGGGAAACCCGATCTGGCGACAGCGCACGGTCGGGATCGGGCACCTCGCGGCCGAGCGGTTGCTCGCGCTCGGGGTGACCGGGCCGGTGCTTCGCGCGAGCGGCGTGCCGGCGGACGTCCGGCGCGACGAGCCCTACTCGGGCTACGAGACGTACGCCTTCGACGTGCCGACGCGAACCGAAAGCGACTGCTTCGCCAGGTACCAGGTCCGGGTCGAGGAGATGCGCCAGTCGCTGCGCATCGTCGAGCAATGCGCGGACAGGCTCGAGCCCGGTCCGGTGATGGTGGAGGATCCGAAAGTCGCGTGGCCGGCGCATCTGTCGACCGGCCCGGACGGCATCGGGAACTCCGAGGAGTACGTGCGCCACATCCTGGGCGAGTCGATGGAGGCGCTCATCAACCACTTCAAGATGGTGACGCAGGGCTTCTCCGTGCCGGCCGGCGAGGTCTACCAGCCCGTCGAGTCGCCCCGGGGCGAGCTCGGCTACTACGTAGTGTCGAACGGCGACTTCCGGCCCTATCGCGTGCACATCCGCGCGCCGAGCTTCGTCAACCTGCAGGCCGTTCCCAACATGATCGAGGGCTCGCTCATCGCGGACGTGGTGGCGGCCGTCGCGAGCCTCGACCCGGTGATGGGAGACGCCGACCGATGACCGAGGCAGGACACCTCACCACCGCGGACATCGGCGATGTGCCGGGTCCGGTGCTGGGCGACGATGCCCGGGCGCTCGCTCGCCGCATCGTGGCGAAGTACCCGACGCCGCGCTCGGCCCTCGTGCCGCTCCTGTACCTCGTGCAGTCCGAGGCGGGCTGGGTGCCGCGCAAGGGCATGCGGGAGGTCGCTGAGCTCCTCGGTCTCACGACGGCGGAGGTGGAGGCCGTCGCGACCTTCTACACCATGCTCAAGCTCCACCCGTGCGGGCGGTACGTGCTGTCGATCTGCACGAATCCCTCGTGCGCCCTTCGCGGTGGCAAGCGCCTGTTCGAGCGGGCGCACGAGTTACTCGGCGAGGACTGCGAGCACGTCACGGCCGACGGCGTGTTCACGCTCGAGGAGGAGGAATGCCTGGCGGCGTGCGACACCGCGCCCGTCGTGGCCCTCAACTACGTCTTCTACAACCGGGTGACAGAGGAGGCGCTCGAGTCGATGATCGAGGCGGTGCGCGCCGGGCGCGTGCCCGAGGCCTCGCGCGGTGGCGTGCCAGGAGAGCTGCGCGAGGTGAGCCGAACCCTGGCGGGCCTCACGGGCCGGCTGCCGGAGGGCGCGGAGGCCGAACGTGCCTGAGTTCGAGCCCGTGCTCACCGCGCGGTGGGCCGACCCGGCCGCCGCGACGATGGACGGGTACCTCGCGGGTGGCGGCTACCGCGGCCTGGCCAAGGCGCTCGACATGTCACCCGCCGAGGTCATCGAGGTGGTCAAGACGTCGGGCCTGCGCGGCCGCGGCGGCGCGGGCTTCCCGACCGGTACGAAGTGGTCGTTCATCCCGCAGAACACCGGCAAGCCGGTCTACGTCGTGGCGAACTTCGACGAGAGCGAGCCCGGCACGTTCAACAACCGCGAGCTGATGGAGCGCGACCCTCACCAGTTCCTGGAGGGCCTGATCATCTGCTCGTACGCGGTCAACTGCCGGACCGCGTTCGTGTACTGTCGCGGCGAGTTCGTCTGGCCTGGCACGGTGCTCGAGCGCGCGGTCGCGGAGGCGTACGAGCGCGGTTACCTGGGCGCGAAGGTCGCGGGGAGCGACTATGCGCTGGACGTGGTGGTGCACCGGGGCGCCGGCGCGTACATCTGCGGCGAGGAGACGGCGCTCCTCGAGTCGCTCGAGGGGTATCGCGGCCAGCCGCGGCTGCGGCCTCCCTTCCCGGCGGTCGAGGGCCTCTACCGCTCGCCGACCGTGATCAACAACGTCGAGACGCTCTCCTGCGTGCCGCACATCCTGGACCGCGGCCCGGCCTGGTTCGCCTCGATCGGCACCGAGAAGTCGTCCGGCCCGGGGGTCTTCTCCATCTCCGGGAAGGTGGAGCGCCCCGGCAACTACGAGGCGCCGATGGGCACCACCGCGCGGGACCTGATCGCGATGGCCGGCGGCGTCACGGACGGCAAGGCGCTGAAGGCGTTCACGCCCGGCGGCTCCTCGACGCCCTTTCTCACCGCCCAACACCTGGACACGCCCATGGATTTCGACTCGGTCGCCGCGGCGGGCTCGCTCCTGGGGACGAAGGCCGTGATCGTGCTCGACGAACGCGATTGCGTGGTCGACGCCGTGCTCCGGTTCACGCAGTTCTACGCGCACGAGTCCTGCGGCAAGTGCACGCCCTGCCGCGAGGGCACCTGGTGGATGACGCGGGTCCTCGGTCGGATGGCGCGCGGGCAGGGGACCATGCAGGACATCGATCTCATGCGTGATGTGGGCCAGAACATGCTCTTCAAGGCGTTCTGCGCGCTTGCCGACGGCGCCGTGTCGCCGATCGACTCCTCGATCAAGTACTTCCGCGACGAGTACGAGGAGCACGTCCGGTTGGGCCGCTGCCCGTTCGTGGAGCCTGGCGAGGAAACGGCGGCCGCCGCGGTTGCTGCTCCGCCTGCGCATGAGCTGGCGCTGGGCGAGGTGCTGGGATGAGCGACGGCGACGGGCTCGTCACGCTCACGATCGACGGCACCGAGGTGTCCGTTCCGAGGGGGACGCTCATCATCCGCGCGGCCGAGGAGGTCGGGGTCGAGATCCCGCGGTTCTGCGACCACCCGCTGCTCGACCCCGTCGCCGCCTGCCGCCAGTGCTACGTGAAGGTGGGATGAAGGTTTTCACGCAGTTCACCGACGAAGAGGTCCGCAAGGCCCAGGTGAGCGTGCTCGAGCTCCTGCTGATCAACCACCCTCTCGATTGCCCCGTCTGCGACCGCGGCGGCGAGTGCCCACTCCAGGATCAGGCCCTGGCATTCGGGCCCGGCGCCTCTCGCTACGAGGAGGCGAAGCGGACCTATCGCAAGCCGCTGCCGCTCTCGCCGCTCGTGAACCTGGACCGCGAGCGCTGCGTGCTCTGCGCGCGCTGCACGCGGTTCTGCGACCAGATCTCCGGCGACCGCTTCATCGAGCTGTTCGACCGCGGCGGCGCCGAACAGGTCGGCATCTCCGCCGGTCAGGACTTCCGGAGCCCGTTCTCCGGGAACACCGTCCAGATCTGCCCCGTGGGCGCCCTCACCGCGACCACCTACCGGTTCGCCGCGCGGCCGTTCGACGTGGCCACCGGCGACACGATCTGCCCTCACTGCGGCGACAACCTCGACGTCAACGACGCGTGGGCCTGCGACAAGGGCCGGTTCGCCTTCTCGTTCGTGGACCAGCCGACCCGACTGACGACGCCGCTCCTGCGCGATCATGGTCTCGAGCCGGCCTCGTTCGACGAGACCCTCGCCGCCGTCGCGACCTGGTGTCGGGGCGGTCGGGCTGCGGTGCTCGCCGGCGGGCGGCTCTCCAACGAGGACGCGTACGCGCTCTCGAAACTCGCCCGCACCGGGCTTCGAACGAACGACATCGACGCCCGTCCGTTCCCCTGCGACCCGTCGGCCCTCCCGGCCGAACGGGCCCAGGCGACCGGTGGGATGGCCGTCACGTACCGCGACGTCGAGCTCGCGAAGCTCATCGTCGTCGTCGGGCTGGATGCCGAACAGGAGGTTCCCATCCTGCATCTGCGCATCCGGAAGGCGGCTCGGCAGGGCGCCCGCATCGTCGTGATCCACCCGCGCCGGACCCGGTCGTACGACGTCGCCGAGCACGTGC
>VAYJ01000134.1:6756-16027 GCA_005888465.1 Actinomycetota bacterium | reverse complement strand
CGAGCGTCACGGCCGCCGAGATGCCGATCGTGCGAAGGGCGATGGTCCGGTAGACGGAATCGTGTAGAAGCGTCCGAAAGTTCCCGAGGCTCAGGTGATGGACGACGGCCAGGCTCAGGGGATCGAGCAGCCAGAAGGCCGAGACCAGGAGCACGGCGAGCGCCCCCAGGTACACGACGCCCATCCATCCGAGCGGCGGCGCGAGCAGCAGCGCCAACCGAAGACGAGGGTGGCGGTTCAGGAAGGCGGACAGCCGTCGACGAGGGCTCGCCGACGGGGCCGGCGCCGGCCGGCCCGATGCCTCAACAACCGTGTCCGCCATCCGCCTTCCTGAACGCGTCTCGCCCTATGCTCCCGTAACCTCCGTGAACTTCTGCTCCCAGACGGAGTAGTCGATGCAATCGGTCTTGCCGTTGCCGCAGGCGGCGAGCGGCGTCCTCCACAGGTACAGCTGGTGCACGAAGCCGTCGTCGCCGCAGTGGTACGGAGCCGCGGCCGCCTGGCCCAGGTCCTGCGTGATGATCGGACACGACTGCAAGCTCGACGGCGTCGCGCCGTAGAACTCGGCCACCTGCGCCTGCACCTGCGGGGTGGACGCCCACTGCATCCACTTGTACATGCAGTTCGGGTGCCGGGCGTGGGAGGACATCATCCACGTGTCCGCCCAGCCCGTCGCGCCCTCGGTGGGGATGACCGCGTCGACGGGGGCGGGCGGCGTCGCGCTCTGCATGACGCTCACCTGGTAGGGCCACGCTGTCCCCGCTACCACGTCGCCGGAGGTGAACAGGTCGATCTCGTCCGTCGCGCTCGTCCAGTACTTCTTGACGTTCGGCTTCTGCCCCTTCAGCAGATTGATCGCCGCGTCGAGCTGTGGCTGCGTCAGCTCGTACGGATCGGTGATCCCCAGCGAGGGGTCGTGCGCCTTCAGGTAGAGCGCCGCGTCGGCGACGTAGATGGCGCCGCCGTACGCGGTGATCTTGCCCGCGTAGGGGGTGTTCGGGTCGAACACCACGCTCCAGCTCGTCGGCGGGCTGCTGAACGTCTGCGTGTTGTACATGAGCACGTTCGCGCCGTACATATACGAAACGCCGTAGTGCACCCCCTTCACCGTGTTGTGGGGCGGCGACTGCAGGGTGGGTAGGAACTGCTTCCATCCATCGATCAGGTTGACGTTGATGGGCGCGACGTCGCCGTGCGCGATGAGTCGGTTCGTCGCGTCGCCAGAGGCCGACACACCGTCGTACGCGGTGCCACCCCCCTGGCGCATGAGGTTCACCATCTCGTCGGACGTCTGGCCGTACTTGACGTGGACCTGGCACCCGGACTGCTGCTCGAAGGGGTGGACCCAGTCGGACTTCGGATCGGTCGAGCCGTCCTCCGTATAGCCCTGCCACGCGATGAGATTGAGCGCCCCCTCACCGGGCCCGATGCTCTGCAGCACCGTTGGGCCACCCGAGCCACTCGAGCTGCTCGACTTGCTGCACGCCGCTCCCACCAACGCGAGGCACGCCACCAGGGCGACCCCCCATCGCTTCCTCATCCCTCCTCCTCTCCCGAGCCGGATGGCTCGGTCTCCCCCCGAAGCTCCTGGATCACTCGGTTGTTCGCCCGGTCCCACGCAAGCCGGACGGGCTTGCCCTGCACCTCCAGCGCCTCCATCGAGGACTGGGTGAGGTTCTGCTGGAGCACCACGAGCTCGCCGCCCGGGTCGAGCGCGACCGCGTAGCGGGTGCTCGCGCCCAGGTAGATGACGGCCCGCACGTGGCCGGTCACCGTACACGTACCGGGCCCGGGCTGCTCCTCGACCGCGAGCATTCGGATCTTCTCGGGCCGGATCGTGAACGTGGCGTCGGAGCCCGTGACCTCCCGGGCGACCTGCCCGGAGAGCGTGTTCGACACCCCGACGAACCCTGCCACGAAGCTCGTCGCGGGTCGCTCGTAGACATCCGCCGGCGAGCCGACCTGCTCGATCCGGCCGTGGTTCATCACCGCCAAGCGGTCGCTCATGGTGAGCGCTTCATCCTGGTCGTGCGTCACATAGATGAAGGTCAGGCCGACCCGCTGCTGGATCGCCTTCAGCTCGATCTGCATCTGCTGGCGCAGCTTGAGGTCGAGCGCCCCGAGTGGCTCGTCGAGCAAGAGCACGGACGGCTGGTTCACGAGCGCCCGGGCGAGCGCGACGCGCTGGCGTTGCCCCCCCGAGAGCTGCGCGGGCTTGCGATCCTCGAACCCTTCCAGCTGGACCATGCGCATCGCCACGGCGACGCGCGTGCGGCGCACTTCACGCGGCACCCGCTTCACCCGTAGGCCGTACTCGACGTTCGCCCCCACAGTCATGTGGGGGAAGAGTGCGTAGTCCTGGAAGACCGTGTTGACGTCGCGCTCGTAGGGCGCGAGGGTGGTGACGTCCCGCCCGTGAAGGATGACTCGGCCGGCGGTTGGCGCCTCGAAGCCGGCGATCATGCGCAGGCAGGTGGTCTTGCCCGACCCCGACGGGCCGAGCATGGAGAAGAACTCCCCTTGCAGCACGTCGAGGTCGACCCCCACGACGGCGGTGACGTCGCCGAATCGCTTCTGGATGCCGTCGAGGCGCACGGCAACCTGTGCGGGGGTGGGGTCGGATGCGTTGGGCTGGACCTCGGTGGCCGGACTGGCCATGGACCTCCTCCTGGTCTCCGCGTCGACTGGACCGTAGCCAAGGAGGCGCCCCCGTGCAAGGGAACAAAAGGTCCAAACCTTCCACCCCGGGCTTTGCCGATCCGCCATCCGAGGCGCATACTCGCACCCGGCCGGCCCGGGGGAGGATCGTTGCCTCGGCCGTGTCTCCCCCGCATGATCACGAGAGGAAGCGAGCGAGCGATGGGCGTGCCGTTATGGCCGGGATCTACCGGCGTCGCGCCAGGCGACTGTTCGCCTACTGGCGATCGGAGCAGCGAACCCTCCGCCAGGGCTTCGTCGCGCTGCTCATCTCCTCGGGAGGAGACCTCCTCGCGGGCCTAGCGCTCGCGTCGATGTCGAACCGCCTCGCGCTCCTGCCCGGACTCCTGGTCCTCATCCCGGCAGCCATCGGCATGCGCGGCAACATCTTCGGCGCGCTCGGCTCGCGCCTCGGAACCGGCATCCACGCCGGGCTCTTCGACGTGTCACGCGGCAGGCGGGACTTCGTGCCGCAGAACGTCTACGCATCGTTCGTGCTGACGCTCGCAACGTCGCTCTTCCTGGGCGTGATCGCACGGATCGCCTCCGCCGCGTTCGGCTACCGGTCGATCTCCGTGTGGGACTTTGTCGTGATCTCGATCCTCGGCGGCGTGCTGGGATCGCTCGTCGTGGGGAGCGCCACGGTCGCGGTCTCGATCCTCTCCTATCGGCGAGGGTGGGACCTCGACTCCGTCTCCGCGCCGCTCGTCACCGCGATCGGTGACACGTGCACGCTCCCCGCGCTCTGGGCGGCGTCGTTCCTGGTGATCCGGCCCGGGGCGGGCTCGGGGTCGCACGTCGTCACGCTCGTGGTGGGGATCCTCGCCGGCGGCGCGTGCCTGGTCGCGATCACGCGCGGGCTCCTCACCGACCTCCCGCTCGCCCGGCGGATCATCCGCGAGTCGATGGTCGTGCTCTTCGTCGCCGGCTCCATCGATATACTCGCTGGGACCGCCATTGAATCGCGTGCCCAAGACTTCTTCCTCAGGTTCCCCGCGCTCCTCGTGCTGTTGCCGGCGTTCCTCGAGGACACCGGCGCCCTCGGCGGCATCCTCTCCTCGCGGCTCAGCTCCAAGCTCCATATGGGCGTGATCGAGCCGCGGCGGCTGCCGCAACCGCTCGCCTTCCTGGACGCGTCGCTGAACTTTCTGTTCGCGATCTCGGTGTTCACGCTCGTCGCCCTCTCGGCGCAGGTGATCAGCGTCGCGACCGGGCAGCGGAGCCCCGGCGTGCTGGACATGCTGCTCGTGAGCCTGTTCGCCGGGTTCCTCGCGACCATCATCTCCTCGGCCATCGCCTACTACGGGGCGGTCGCGAGCTACCGGTTCGGGTGGGACCCGGACAATTTCGGCATCCCGCTCGTCACGAGCATGATGGATCTCGCCGGGACACTCTGCCTGATCCTGGGTACCGTACTGTTCGTGGGAGCCGTGCATGGCTGAGGACGGCGAACCGAGGAACGTCAAGCAGCTGCTCGTCGAGGCGAAGGACGCCTCCGAGCTGATGGTCGACCTCGCCTACGCGGCGGTCTTCTTCAACGACGAGAGCCTGGCTGAGGAGGTCGAGGACCTCAACAAGCGGCTGGCCGGCTACCTCTGGCGCCTGCGGGAGATCTCCATGCTCGCGGCGCGCTCCCCCGAGGACGCCGAGGGGATGAGCGGCGTGCTCCACGTGGCCGGCGCGATCGAGAAGATCGGCGAATCGGCATCGGACATCGCCCGGGTGGTGCAGGCGAAGCTCGGCATCCCTGACGTCCTGCGGCCGGACCTTCGGCATGCGGATGAGATCGTGGGACGGGTGCGGGTTCGCCCTGACGCCCCCTCGGTCGGGCGCTCGCTCGGCGAGCTGCTGCTCCCGAGCGAGACCGGCATGTGGCTCCTCGCCGTCCGGCGCGGGAGCGAATGGGAGTTCGACCCGGGGCCGGACACGGTGCTCTCGGAGGGCGACGTGCTGCTCTTCCAGGGCCCCGAGGAGGGGGTCAACCTCATCCGCGAGGTGGCCGGCGCGCCCTCGCTCCCGGACGCGCCGGTCACGGAGGGCCAGCCGCTCACCGAGCTGGACCGGGCGGTCGACATCCTCGTCGAGATGAAGAACTCCGCGGAGGTCGCTGTGGGCCTCGCGTACTCGGCACTGCTGTTCAACGACCGCGCGCTGGCCGCCGAAGTGGCGACCCTCGAGTCACGCTCCGACATCCTTCACGACGAGCTCGAGTCCTGGGTGCTGAAGGCGGCGCCCGAGGCAGCGAACACGGACGAGCTACGTGGGCTCCTGCGCCTGGGCTACGCGAGCGAGCTCGTCTTCGATGCCGCCCGCGACATGACGTGGCTGATCGAGCAAGGCGAGGAGCTCCACCCGGTGATCCAGATGGCGCTCGAGGAGACCGAGGAGGTCGCTACCGAATCGGTCGTCGAGCGCGGGTCGCGCGCGGTCGGCCACTCACTGAAGCAGCTTCAGCTCGAGACCGAGACGGGAATGTTCGTCCTGGCCGTGCAGCGCGGCCGGCGCTGGATCTACCGCCCCCGGCCGCGGTTCGAGCTGGAGGCGGGAGACCGCGTGATCTCGGTGGGACCCGAGGAGGGGTTCGCGGAGCTCGAGGCGCTCACGCGGGCGCCGGCCCACGCGATCGAGAGCTGAGCGAGCGAACCTGCAGCGGCAGCGAGAACCGCATTCGCTCGTCCACGGTGTGCAGTTGCTCGACCTCGGTCGCGCCAAGCTCCTTCAGGTGCTCCACGACCCGCTCGACGAGCCATTCCGGCGCGGACGCGCCCGAGGTGACCCCCACGACGTCGCGACCGGCCAGCCATGTGGCATCGATCTCCGACTCGTCGTCGATGAGATGAGCGGGCGTGCCCATCGCGACCGCGACCTCCACCAGCCGGCGTGAGTTGGACGAGTTGTCCGAGCCGATCACCAGGATCACGTCCGCCTGCGAGGCGAGGTCCTTCACGGCCTCCTGGCGGTTCTGGGTCGCGTAACAGATGTCGTCTCGAGGTGGTCCTTCGATGTCCGGGAAGCGGCCCCGGAGCACGTCGATGACCTCGTTCGTCTCGTCGACCGACAGGGTGGTCTGGGAGAGGTAGGCGACCCGACTGCCGTCGGGGACATGAACCTCGCGCGCCTCCGCGGGGGTACCCACCAGGATCACGTGCTCCGGCGCCTCGCCGCTCGTTCCCACGACCTCCTCGTGGCCCTCGTGGCCGATGAGCAGGATCGTGAAGCCCTCGCGAGCGAACCGTCTGGCCTCCAGGTGGACCTTGGTCACCAGGGGGCAGGTCGCATCGATGACCGACAGGCCGCGCTCGGCTGAATCTGCGTAGACCTCGGGAGCGACCCCGTGAGCGGACAGGACCACGGGAGCGCCCTTGGGTACCTCCGCGACGTCCTCGACGAACACGGCCCCCTTGCGCTCCAGGTCCCTCACGACGTGGATGTTGTGGACGATCTGCTTGCGCACGTAGACGGGCGAGCCGAACATGCGAAGCGCCCGCTCTACCGTGTCGACCGCGCGCTCCACGCCGGCGCAGTACCCCCGGGGCCAGGCCAAGATGATCCTCTTCGGCATGCTCCCATCGTAGCCGGGCCGCCCGGGGGTCCCGAAGGCTCCACGAACCCTCCACAGACTGTGTGAAAGTTCACTATTGACCATTCGGCGAGCATTGGGGTACTCTGCTCGGCCACAGAACCCGCGTATCCATTTGGTCGCGCCCGCCCCTACCCCCTGCCCTTTCCATTGCGCGCGCCCAGTAGTGGAACGCCTGATTGGACAAGGAGGTGAATGCCAGCACCCGCGACCTGCCGTGCCAACGACGGGGCAGATAACCCTGTCTACACATCGGGGGTGACCAGCTCCTCATATGCACTCGAACCCACAACACCATGTCCGCCACGCGGCCGCCCTGTCCCTCGCGCTGATCGCCGCTGCAACGATCGTCTCCGCTCCCCGGATGCGGACCATGCCCGCGTTGGCCTTCGCCGCAAGCGCTGCTCGGCCCTCGAGCCTCGCCTCGCCCGCGAGCTCGAGCTTCGAGGTTCCCCTGGTGACCGTCTCGGCCGATGCGAGTCGCCTGGCCGTTGGAGCGCTCATCCGCACCGCCCACCGCGGCGGCCCCCACAGCCGGCAGCAACTGGCGACGCTCGCCACACCCGCGACCGTGACAAGCGGACGCCCGGACTGGGACGCGACCGCCTACTGCGAGAGCCACGGCCAGTGGAACATCAACGCGGGGACCTACTGGGGCGGGCTACAGTTCGCCCACACCACCTGGTTCGCCTTCGGCGGCGGGCCGTTCGACAGCACCGGCTGGTTCCCCTACTCGCGGGAGCAGCAGATCGCGGTCGCCGAGCGGGTTCTTGCCGTCGAGGGCCCCGGAGCCTGGCCCGTCTGTTTCCGCTGGGCTTCGGGCTAGCCGCGCACGGGCCCGCCGGGGCGCGGTAGCCCCAGGACGGCGTCCCGAACGACGTCCTCGGTGCCCGCCCAGGCATCGGCCCCCGGGACTACGACGCCGACGCTGACGATCCGGGCGAGCGGCAGCGTCGAGCGGACCAGGGCGACAGCGTCCTCACCCATGTCCTGCAGGACGACCACGTCGGGGCGCCAGGACGTGAGCTGAGCGCGCAGGTCCGCCCCGTCCGCGACCCCCCCCACCAGCTCCCAACTCGCCGAGGCCGTCGCCCGCTTCAATGCCCCCATCCGATCCGGGCCCGGCGCCGCGCACAGCACCTTCAGCGAACGGCACACCGGGCTCGCCTCAGACCTCGGTCAGCCGCGGGAGCGCCCACTCGCGGAGCCAGAGCTGGATGATCCCAGCGACGGGGAGGGCCGCGATGATGCCCCAGAAGCCGAACAGCTCCGCGCCGACGAGCACGGCAAGCAGCACGATGACGGGATGCAGCTTCGTCGTCTCCTTCAGCACGATTGGCGACAGGACGTACGCGTCGATCGAGTGCGAGAGCACGATCACGATACCCAGGAGGATCAGGAACGACGGCGGCTTGGTGACGAGCGCCACGAGGGCCGCCGGCGCCGCGCCGATCCACGATCCGAGCATCGGCACGATGTTCGCCACGCCGATGATGAGGCCGAGGACGAGCCAAAACGGCATGTGGATCAGCCACAGGCCGAACGTGGCGAGGACCCCCACCACGAAGGACACGATCAGCCTCGCCCGGACGTAGCCCGCGACGATCCGGCGGATCTCCTCGATCGTCGGTCCCAAGCGCTCCCGGCGGCCCGGCGGCACCATGGCCACCAGCCCCTTGGCCGTCTCGGGAAGCGACACCAGGAGCAGGAAGCCAAGGAACGCCCCGATCAGCAGGATCAGCCCCGCATGGGCGAACCGGAGCCCGGCCGACGCCAGGGTGTGCAGCGCCTGGGGCGCGCTCCCCGCGTGCGCCTGGATCCAGCTCGCGATCGAGGAGCCGACCTTGCGAAGCATCGGATTGCTCGATCGCGACAGGCGCTCGAACGCCCCCCCGCCCTTGCGGAGCAGCTCGGGGGATGACACCTGCAGATGGGAGGCCTGGGAGATGAGCGCGGGGACGGCGAGCGCGATCAGCAGGGCGAACAGGACGACGGCGAGGCCGAAGAGCAGCGTCGCTCCGAGGCGCCGCGGAACGCCCAGACGCGTGAGCCGGCGAAGGGGTGGGTTCAACAGCAGCACCACCAAGCCCGCGACGACGAGGTAGGGGAAGATGCCGGCAAGCCGCTCCAGCACCCTGCCGAGCACCCAAAGGAGGACCGCGCCGCCGATCGCGGACCAGGCGACCACCCCCAGCCCCAGCAGCCGGCGGGCCCTGCCGCCCTCGGGCATCACCTGCTCGAGGTGATCTCGGAGCGACAGCTCCTCGGCATCGCGCATCGCCGTTCGAGCTTACGCGGCACCGCGAGCCTGCGCAGGCGTTCGATAAGCTCGGGCCGTGGCTGATCGGGGTGTCGCCGTCGTGACCGGAGCCTCGTCCGGCATCGGCGCCGCGGCCGCCGTGGCGCTCGCCCGAGAAGGGTTCTCGGTGGTGCTGGGCGCGAGGCGCCTGGACCGGTTGGAGGCCGTCGCCGCGCAGTGCGGTCCCGCGGCCCGGGCGCTCCCTCTCGACGTCACCAACTCGGATTCCGTCGATGCCTTCGTCGAGCAGGTCCCGGAGGCGCGCGTGCTCGTGAACAACGCGGGCGGTGCCTTCGGCCGAGACACGATCGCGGCGGCGGACGTCGAGGCATGGCGGCGCATGTACGAGCTCAACTTCCTCGGGACCGTCAGGGTCACCCGAGCGCTCCTTCCCGCGATCGAGGCCTCGGGCGACGGGCACGTCGTCGTGATCGGCAGCATCGCCGGGTTCGAGGTGTACTCGCAGGGCGCGGGCTACACCTCGGCCAAGCACGCCGAACGGGCGTTCACGAAGACCCTCCGCCTGGAGCTCCTCGGCCATCCGGTCCGGATCACCGAGATCAACCCGGGACTGGTGCAGACCGAGTTCAGCCTGGTGCGCTTCGCCGGCGACGAAGACCGCGCCCAGAAGGTTTACGAGGGACTGACGCCGCTCGCCGCCGGGGACATCGCCGACTGCGTCGTGTGGGTCGTCA
>VAYJ01000134.1:1935-6750 GCA_005888465.1 Actinomycetota bacterium | reverse complement strand
CACGTGAACGTCGACGAGATCGTGGTCCGCCCCCGCGACCAGGCGACGGCCACCGCGATCTACCGCCGTCCCGAGTGACGCTCCCGGAGCCGGTCCGGCGCTTCTGCTACGCGGCGTGGGGGCTGGAGGCGGCCGCGCGCCGGATGCCGTGGGGGGTGGTCACCGCCGACGCGGACCACCCGCTCATCCACGACGCGAACAACGCGTGCGTCCTGGAGGCGGACCCCACCCTCACCCCCGAGGCGATCCGGGCTGCGCTCCACCCGCTGCTCGAGGACGCGCGCGTCGCCTTCGAGCACCTGGAGTTCTGGGCGGCGTCGGACCGGATCCCGGCGCTGCGGGAGCTTCGGCTCGGCGGTACCGCTCATCCAGCCGACCTGGTGATGGTGTTCGAGGGAGCTCGGCGCGAGCGAGGGACCCCACCCGGCGTCACGGTCCAGGACGTTCGAGACCCGGATCCGTCGTTCTGGCCCTGGTACCGGGGCGCGTTCCGAGAGTTCGACGACGGGCTGACGGAGCCCGAGCTCGACCAGCTCACCGACCGCGCCCGGACGATCTTCCACCCGGCGGGCCTGCGCTGGTGCGTCGGCACGATCGACGAGGACCGCGCTGGCTACACGAGCGTGCTTTCCCTGGAGGGCGTGGCCTACCTCGACAACGTGGTGACGATGCCCGCATTCCGCCGCCGGGGCGTCGCCTCGGCAACCGTCATGGCCGCCGTTCGGACCGCCCTGGCCGAGGGCAACGAGCTCGTCTTCCTGCTGGCCGAACAGGGCGCACCGCCGGCTCGGCTGTACGAGCGGCTGGGCTTCGGGACATGGGCCCAGGTCGAGACCTTCCATAGGCCCTTTCCGCCCTGAGAGACTGACGCGCGTGACCGGGCCATCGGGGGAGCTGCGGGGGCTCATCGAACGCGCCCTCGCTGAGGACGCGCCGTCGGGCGACCTGACCACGGACCTCACCATCCCCCAGGACGCTGACTGCACCGCCGAGCTTCGAGCGAAGGTCCGCGGGGTGCTCGCGGGGGTCGCCGCCGCCCAGGCGGTGTTCGACGTCGTCGCGTCGCAGGATGGCCGGGGGCCCATCCAGGTCGAGTGGCGCGCCCGGGACGGCGATCCCGTCGGTCCCGGGGACGTCGTCGCGGTCCTGTCCGGCCCCGCGCGGTCCATCCTCCGGGCGGAGCGCGTCGCCGTGAACCTGCTCGCGCATCTGTCGGGCGTGGCCACGCTGACGAGCGCGTTCGTCCGGGCCGCCGCGCCCGCGCGCGTGCTCTGCACCCGCAAGACGACGCCTGGTCTCCGGGCGCTCGAGCGCGCGGCCGTGTCGGCCGGCGGCGGTTCGTTGCATCGGGCGTCGCTCTCGGACGCCGTCCTCGTCAAGGACAACCACCTTCGGGTCGCGGGGGGCGTGGCCGAGGCCGTGCGGCGCGCGAAGGTCGGCGGCGTCCCGGTCGAGGTCGAGGTCGAGTCGATCGCGGAGCTGCGCGAAGCCCTCGCGGCAGGCTCGGACCAGGTGCTGCTGGACAACCCGACCCCGGAGCTCGTTCGACAGGCCATCGACGTCATCGGAGATCCCGAGCGCCTCGAGGTCTCCGGAGGGATCACGCTGGATTCGGTACCATCGTTGGTAGCGGCGGGTGCGCGGGTCATCTCCGTGGGTCGAATCACCCACTCCGCGCCGTCGCTGGACCTCTCACTCGAGGTGACACGTGCCGGACAGCTTTGACGATTGGGCACGGCGGGTTCGACGCTTGGCGGGCGAACGCCGTGCAGTGATCCTCGCCCACAACTACCAGGTCCCGTGGATCCAGGACGTGGCGGACTTCGTGGGAGACTCGCTCTCGCTTTCGCGCCACGCCGCCCAGACCGACGCCGAGACGATCGTGTTTTGCGGCGTGCACTTCATGGCCGAGACGGCGAAGATCCTGTCGCCGGACAAGACCGTCCTGCTGCCCGACCTGGGCGCCGGTTGCTCGCTCGCCGCCACGATCACCGCCGAGGACGTGCGCGCGTGGAAAGCCGAGCATCCCGGCGCGGCCGTCGTCGCCTACGTCAACACGACGGCCGAGGTGAAGGCCGAGTCCGACATCTGCTGCACCTCTTCGAATGCGGTCGAGGTGGTGCGCTCGATCCCTGAGGATCGCGAGATCCTGTTCCTGCCCGACATGTTCCTGGGTGCCCACGTGGAACGACAGACGGGCCGGAAGCTGCAGGTGTGGATGGGCGAGTGCCACGTCCACGCCGGCATTGGGGCTCAGGAGATGCGCGCGCGGGCCGAGGCCGAGCCCGACGCGGAGCTCCTCATCCACCCCGAGTGCGGCTGCTCCTCCGCCGCCATCTACCTGCTCGGCGAAGGCGTGCTGCCAGCCGAACGGACGAAGGTGCTCTCGACGGGTGGGATGGTGCGCGAGGCGGCGTCCTCACCGGCCTCGAAGTTCCTCGTCGCGACCGAGACGGGCATCCTGCACCAGCTGCGCAAGGCCAACCCGGACAAGACCTTCGAGCCCATCAACGAGTACGCCGTGTGTCAGTACATGAAGACGATCACGCCGGCGAAGCTCCTGCGTTCGCTCGAGGAGGGCGTGTTCGAGGTGACGGTGCCCGAGGAGATCCGCGTTCGCGCCGCGGCCGCGGTCGAGCGGATGATCGCGCTTGGGCCGGCGCCGATTCCCGTTCCCTGACCGCACCCCCCTCGCGCGTGCAGACGGTCGTCGTCGGTGCCGGCGCGGCCGGGCTCTGGGCGGCCCTGCACGCGGCGTCCATCGGTCCGGTGACGCTCGTGGCGCCAGACCCTGCGGCGGGGAGCTCGACCGCGCTCGCGCAGGGCGGGATCGCCGCGGCGGTGGCCGAAGGCGACGCGCCGTCGGCGCACGCCGAAGACACGATGGCCGCGGGCGCAGGGCTCTGCGATCCGCGCGCCGTGGACGCCCTCACGACGGAGGCCCCGCTCGCCATCGAGGAGCTCCGGCGCCGCGGCATGGTGTTCGACGAGGGCGGCGCGCCGACGCTCGAAGGCGGGCACCGCGCGCGACGGGTCCTGCATGCGGGCGGCGACGCGACGGGCCGGGCGATCCTTCGCGCGCTCGTCGCGTCCGCGCGCGAGGAGCGGCGCATCCACTGGCGGCCGGAGCGCGCCGTCGCGCTTCTGGTCGATCGCGGCCGCGTCCGTGGCGTGCGGCTCGAACGCTCGGAGCTCGAGTCCTGGCGGGTGATCCTGGCGACGGGCGGCGCCACCGGCATCTTCGGACGGCGCACGGGACCGGACCGCGCAACCGGGGAGGGCATGGCGCTCGCTTGGGACGTCGGCGCCGCGCTCGCCGACCTCGAGTTCGTCCAGTTCCATCCGACCGCGCTGGACGTCTCCGGACAGCCCGCGCGGCTGCTCACCGAGGCCCTTCGCGGCGAGGGCGCAGTGCTCCTCGACGCCGGGGGCGAGCGGTTCATGGCGAGGTTCGATCCGCGTGGCGAGCTCGCGCCGCGCGACGTCGTGGCGCGAGCCATCGCACTCGTGAGGGACGAGACCGGGAAGGTGTACCTCGACGCCATCTCGATCCCGAACGTAGCGGCGCGCTTCCCGACCGTGGCGGCGTCGTGCGCCGCGGCCGGGCTCGATCTCGCGCACGACCCCATCCCCGTCGCGCCCGCCGCCCACTACTTCACCGGCGGGATCCTCACCGACCTCGAGGGGCGCTCCACCGTCCCGGGTCTCCTCGCATGCGGTGAGGTGGCGTGCATCGGCGTCCACGGCGCGAATCGGCTCGCCTCGAACTCGCTCCTTGAGGCGCTGGTCTTCGGACGGCGCGCGGGCCTGGCGCCGGACGGTCGTGGGCCGTCCGTGACCCCGACGGAGCCGCTCGGAGGCCCGCCGCGTCCGGGACGCGCGCCGCTCGAGCGTGTTCGCGGCGCGGCCGATCGGTACCTCGGTGTGCGGCGCTCGGCCGAGGGACTGGACGCCGCGCGTTCGGTGCTGATCGTGGGCGGACCCGCGGACGGCACGAACGCGCCGGCGCTCGTCGCGTGGCTCCTTGCCGCCGCAGCGCGTCGGCGCGAGGAGAGCCGCGGCGGCCACTTTCGCGTGGACTTCCCCCGAACCGTCGACGCGTGGGCGGTGCACCAGGTCGTCACGCGGGAGGGCTGGGGTAAGCTTCCCGCCGCCATGCAGGCCGCGCTCGAGCCATGACGATCCCGGTCTCGGAGCTCGGGACCCTGCTCGGCGTGTGGGCCCATCCGGACGACGAGACGTACCTCGTGGCCGGCCTGATGGCCCAGGCCGTTCGTGACGGTCACCGGGTGGTGTGCGTCACAGCCACACGCGGCGAAGAAGGCTCGTGGGACGAGGAGCGCTGGCCGACCTCCGAGATGGGCCGCGTGCGCGAGGCCGAGCTCATGGCGTCGCTCGAGGTCCTTGGGGTCACGGAGCATCACTGGCTGGACTACTACGACGGGACGTGCGCGGGCGCGGACCGCGCCGAGGCCGTCGGCAAGGTGCTCGCGATCATGCGGGAGGTCGAACCGAATTCGGTCTTCACGTTCGGGCCCGACGGCATGACGGGCCACGCCGATCACAAGTCCGTGAGCGCATGGACCGGCGAGGCGTTCGCGGCAGCGGCACCGCCGAAGGCTCGCCTCTTCCATGCGACGCAGACGCCCGAGTGGGCCGAGACGTTCGTCCCGGTCATGAACCGGTTCAACGTCTTCATGGAGCCGGGGACGCCGCCCGTCACCCCCCGCGAGCAGCTCGCGATCGACTACGCCCTGCCACCGGACATCCTGGAGCTGAAACTGCGAGCGATCGAAGCCCACGTCAGCCAAGTGG
>VAYJ01000134.1:0-1858 GCA_005888465.1 Actinomycetota bacterium | reverse complement strand
CGTCGTCGCGATGCGAGCCGAAAGGCGCTGCGGCGAGGTAGGCGCGAAACGCCATCGCCGCGTCGGCGGGGCGATCGAGGCCGCGGAGCAGAACCACGCCCTGGAAGTACATGGCCTCGGCGTACTGCGGATCGGCCTGGAGCGCCTGCTCCTCGGCGCGAAGCGCGTCGTCGGGCTTGCCCGCCTGGAAGAGCACCCAGCCGAGGTCCGCGTGGGCCTCCGCGTTGGTCGGGTCGAGCCGAAGCGCTTCCAGGTCCTGGGCCACCGCGCCCGGCACGTTGCCGGCGTCGAGGTACCGGCTGGCGAGGTCCAGGCGCGCGGCGACATCGTTGGGGTGATCGCGGACGCGCTGCTCGAAGAACGCGAGCGGGTCCTGGCTGCTGCCCGTGATGCCGGAACGCGCGTCGCGCGATCGCACGGCGCTCGTCAGGGCGACCGCCGCCACCACGGCGAGGGCGATGCCCATGCCCACGGCCACCGCGCGGGCTCGCGCGCTGTGAGGAGCCCGCGGCTCGTCCGTCGCCGGTCGGAGCTCCCGCAGGTCGGCGCCGGCAGGACGGACACGGCCCGTCGCTCCGTGTCGGTGCGAAGCGCGCGGTGGTCCTCGTCCGAGAGTGCCCCCCGCGCCCGCTCCTCGTCGAGATCGCGGAGCGCACGAAGGAGGCCCGCCCGTTCGTCGTCCATGGGGTCGGCCTGCGGGTCGAGCCGAAGCACGGCACGCCGGGCCCCGAAGGGCCGCAGGACCCCAGCCGCGGCGATGCCCGCGAGCAGGGCCGAGACCAGGACCACGACGACCGTCATTCGACGTCCTCCTGGGCGGCGAGCAGCGCGCGATCGAGCAGCCGGCGGTCCTCGGGCGCGAGCGACACCGGCTTGGCGCTCGACGTCGCGCTTCCCCGGTTCCATCGCCGGATCGCCCCGACCGCGAGGAGCAGTCCGGCGAGGGCCAGGCCGAACGGGATGAGCCAGGCGACCAGCGTGAGGCCGCCGTAGGCGGCCACGAACCCTGTGCGGATCTCGTCTGGGGTTCGTCCGGCCTGCAGCTGCTGCGCGATGCTCGCGCGCATCTGGGTGGCGAGCGCAGACGGCGAGTCCGCGACGGAGAGGTCCTGGCACACCGGGCACCGGAGCGTGCTCGCGATCCCGCGCACACGACCTTCGAGCGTGCCGGGTGGGGACGGCCCGCGAGCCGCCGCCACCGCGATCGCCGCAGCGGCGCCGATGAGCGCCACTGCGATCACGAGCGCTCCGGCTCTGGCCCTCATGCGCTCGGTCCCGCCTGCAGGCGCGTGATCTCGTCGGTGAGGTGGGCGTAGGGAACCGGCCCGACCCATCGCGAGGCGACCACGCCGTCCGGCCCGATGAAGAACGTCTCGGGGACACCGTAGACGCCGTAAGCGAGCGCGGTCCGGGATGCGGCGTCCGACACGATCGGCCAGTCCATCCCGAGCGACTGCGCGAAGGCCCGCGACGAGGAGGCGGTGTCCTCGAAGGCCACGCCGACGAGCACGACCCCCTGGTCGCGGTAGCGGTCCCACGCAGCGGCGAGCGCGCTGTGCTCGATCCGGCAGTCGGTGCACCACGACGCCCAGAAGTTCAGGACGACGACCTTCCCTCGGAGCTCCGAGAGGCGGACCGTCCCGGGGCCCGAGAGCATCGGCAGGTCGAACGACGGCGCCTCGCGGCCGATGAGGGCGGAACGCACCACCAACGGGTCCCTGCCGAGGCCGAACGCGAAGAGCGATGCGGCGAGCGTCACGGCCACGAGCACCACGGCGAAGACGACCCACCGGCCGCGACGTCGCCGGCCCCGCGAGGGTGGCTCCAGCCCTGAGGGGTGTCGACCCGCGGGTTCCAT
>VAYJ01000133.1 GCA_005888465.1 Actinomycetota bacterium | reverse complement strand
GCTCGACGCTCGAGAGATCCAGGTCCACCGTCTCGGAGAACGTCGGCTCCGGGTCGTCGTCGGTGCGGAACAGGCCCTGTTCCTTCGTGTAGCGCTCGACGAGGTCGACCCGGCTCCCCCGGCCGGTCGCGACGAGGTACCGCACGGTCTCGGCGTCGACGGGAAAGAGCGCAGAGGTCGCGCCGTACTCAGGGGACATGTTCGAGAGCGTCGCCCGGTCCGCGAGCTCGAGCGAGGAGAGCCCGGCGCCGAAGAACTCGACGAACTTCCCCACCACGCCGTGAGCCCGGAGCATCTCCGTAAGGGTGAGCACGAGATCCGTCGCCGTGGTGCCGGCGCGAAGCGCGCCCGACATCCGCACGCCCACCACCACCGGCGCGGGAAGCGCCATCGGTTGGCCCAGCATGGCCGCCTCCGCCTCGATCCCGCCGACGCCCCAGCCGAGCACGCCCAGCCCGTTGACCATGGTGGTGTGGGAGTCGGTCCCCACGAGCGTGTCGGGGAAGGCTACGCCGTCCCGGTCCGCGACGACCGTCGCGAGGTGCTCGAGGTTCACTTGATGGCAGATTCCCATCCCCGGCGGCACGACGCGGAAGCCGTCGAAGGCCTGCTGAGCCCAGCGGAGCAGCGCGTAGCGTTCGCCGTTGCGACGATATTCCCATTCGATGTTGGCGGCGTACGCTGTCTCGCTCCGGAAGCGGTCGACCTGGACGGAGTGGTCGATGATGAGGTCGACCGGGACGAGCGGGTTCGTCGAGGCGGGGGAGCCCCCGGCGCGCCCGACCGCCGCGCGCATCGCCGCGAGGTCGACGACGGCCGGCACGCCGGTGAAGTCCTGCATGAGGACACGCCCCGGCATGAACGCGAGGTCTCCCGCCCCCGGGGCCGGCCACCGAGCGAGCCCGAGGACATCGTCGTCGCCGACGTCGCGGGTGCCGGCCCGCCGCAGCAGGTTCTCCAGCAGGATCTTGAGCGTGTGAGGCAGGCGCTCGGGGCTCGCGATGCCCTGCTCGGCCAGCCAGGACAGCCGGTGCATCCGAAGCGGGCCGGACGACGTTTCCAGGCGTGCTTCCGCGCCGCCGAGCTCGGTTCCCATACCGTTGACTCTACTCGTGTACACGAAGAGTCGGATCGAGAAGCTCGGCGTCCGGCCGGGCATGCGCGTGTCGGTCCTCGGGGTGCCCGACGCGGACTTCCGAGAGGAGCTCGTCGCGGCGGGCGCGGACGTCTCCGCGCGCGCTCGGCGGGGCTCGGCCATGCTCGTCGTGGCGGTCCACGATGATGCCGGGCTCGACCGACTCGCGCGCCTCGAGTCCTTCATCGAGCGCAACGGCGCCGTCTGGGCAGTGTTCCCGAAGGGCCGGAAAGAGCTCCGCGATGTCGACGTCATCCGGGCTGGCGTCGCCGCGGGCCTCGTCGACAACAAGGTCATCCGGTTCTCGGACACGCACACCGCCTTCCGGTTCGTGATCCCGCTTGCCCGGCGGTAGGGAACGACCCACCGTATATCCTCAAGCTCGTGAGCACGTACCTGGTGACCGGAGGGGCCGGCTTCATCGGGTCGCACCTCTGCGACCGGCTCCTCGCGGAGGGCAAGCAGGTGGTCGCGGTGGACTCCCTCAGTGTGGGCCGGATCGCGAACCTGGCCGAGGCGCGGGGCTACGGCCAGCAGTTCACCTTCTACACGATGGACGTGCGGGCCGAGGGCATCCGCACGATCTTCGAACGGCACCAGCCCGAGGTGGTCATGCACCTCGCCGCGCAGATCTCCGTGCCGCGCTCGGTCGCGGAGCCGCAGTTCGACGCGAGCGTCAACGTCCTTGGGCTCCTGAACGTCCTGGACGCGGCCGTCGCGGTCGGGACCCGGAAGGTCGTGTTCGCCGCGTCGGCAGCGCTCTACGGCGAGCCGCGCACGTTTCCCGTGAAGGAGACCTCGCGCAAGGGCTCGCACCCGGCCTCGCCCTACGGCATCTCGAAGAAGGTGGCAGAGGACTACCTGCACTTCTATCGGCGCGCCCGCAAGCTCGACTACGCGGCCCTCGCGCTCGCCAACGTGTACGGCCCGCGTCAGGACACGATTGGCGAGGCTGGGGTCATCGCGGCGTTCATCTCGAAGATGCTTGCCGGCGAGTCGCCCACCATCTACGGTACGGGCGAGCAGACGCGGGACTTCGTGTTCGTCGACGACGCCGTGCACGCGTTCGCGGTCGCGGCCTCGCGCGCCCCCGGGGCGTTCCTCAACATCGGCACGGGGATCCAGAACGACGTGAGCACGGTCTTCAAGCTGCTCGCGAAGTTCACCGGCTTCAAGGGCGAGCCGATCTACGGGCCGCCTCGGGCAGGCGACCTCGTTCGGCACTACCTGGACGTGGAGCTGGCGGCGAAGGAGCTCGGCTGGGAGCCGTGGACCTCGCTCGAAGAAGGACTGAAGGTCACCGTCGACTCGTTCCGAACGGGCTGACATGAGCGCGTACGACAGCCTCGACCCCGCCGCCCTCGGGCCGAACATGTGGCTCATCGATGAGATGTACCGCCGATTCCGCGAGGATCCCGAGGAGGTCGGCGAGGCCTGGCGCGACTTCTTCGCGGACTTCACCCCCGCGCTCGGCGCGGCCGAGCCCGCGCCGGCCCCGCTCGCTCCCGCGCCCAGGCCCACGAAGCCGGCGCCGCCGGTGCCGGCCGGCGCGGAACAGCTCCGCTTCGGCCGCGAGCGCATCGTCCGCAACATGGAGGCGAGCCTCGAGCTCCCCACCGCGACCTCGTTCCGGATCATCCCCGCGAAGCTCCTCGAGGAGAACCGGCGGATCATCAACCGCTTCCTCGAGGGCGGCCGGGGCGGGAAGGTGAGCTTCACGCACCTCATCGGGTGGGCGATCGTGCGCGCGCTCGAGGCGGTACCGGGGATGCGGCAGAGCTTCGTCGAGGCCGACGGCGTGCCGTACGTGGTTCGACACGACCAGGTGAACCTGGGCCTCGCCGTCGATGTGCAGAAGGACGACGGGAGCCGGACGCTGCTCGTGCCGAACATCAAGGGCGCCGACGACCTCGACTTCTCCGGGTTCTGGAGTGCCTACGAGGACGTCATCCGCCGCGTTCGCGCGAACAAGCTCTTCCCTGACGACTTCACCGGCACCACGGTGACCCTGTCGAATCCGGGGACGATCGGGACCCAGCTCTCGGTGCCCCGGCTCATGCCCGGCCAGGGGCTGATCGTCGCGACCGGGCGGGTCGACTTCCCGTCGGAGTACCAGGGTACCGACCCGGGCACGCTGGCGCGGCTCGGGGTCGGCAAGGTGATCGGGGTTACCAGCACCTACGACCACCGCGTCATCCAGGGAGCTGAGAGCGGGGAGTTCCTGGCGAAGCTCGAGGCGCTGCTCATGGGCGAGGACGCCTTCTACGAAGGCGTGTTCGCGAGCCTCGCCATCCCGTACGAGCCCGTCCGCTGGCGGCCGGATCGCGCGAGCGGGTCAGACGGCGCGAGCGAGATGGAGAAGCAGGCGCACGTGCTGCGCCTGATCAACATGTACCGGGTACGTGGCCACCTGCTCGCGAACCTGAACCCCCTGGGGAGTGAAGTCCTGTCCCATCCTGAACTCGACCCCGACGATCACGGATTGACCGTGTGGGATCTCGACCGCGAGTTCTTTGCAGACGACCTGCCGGGGCCGCCCCAGCGCTCGCTCCGCCAAATCCTCGATCTCTTACGCGATGCGTATTGCCAGACGGTCGGGATCGAATACATGCACATCCAGGAGCCCGAGCAGAAAAAGTGGATCCAGGAGCGCGTCGAGGGCATCGGGCGCGAGACGTCATCGGAGGACCAGCGCCACGTCCTGGAGCGGCTGAACGCGGCTGAGGCGTTCGAGCGGTTCCTGCACTCGCGCTACGTCGGGCACAAGCGCTTCAGCCTGGAGGGGGCGGAGAGCGTCATCCCGATGCTCGACGTGCTGCTCG
Source organism: Actinomycetota bacterium (assembly GCA_005888465.1). Taxonomy (GTDB): domain Bacteria; phylum Actinomycetota; class UBA4738; order UBA4738; family UBA4738; genus AC-55. The sequence continues at coordinate 3,944 of VAYJ01000133.1, read as the reverse complement.
AGGAGGCCGCCGGCGCCGGGATGGAACGAGCCTTCATGGGGATGGCGCACCGGGGACGCCTGAACGTCCTCGCCAACGTCGTCGGCAAGAGCTACGGCCGGATCTTCAGAGAGTTCGAGGGCGACCTCGACCCCCAGAGCGCGCAGGGCACGGGCGACGTGAAGTACCACCTCGGGACGACGGGCAAGTTCACGAGCCGGGCCGGGTCCACGATCACGATCGAGCTCGCGTCGAACCCCAGCCACCTAGAGGCGGTTGACCCGGTGGTCGAGGGCATGGCTCGGGCGGCCCAGGACGAGATCCAGGACGAGGAACGAGCGCGCGTGCTCCCCGTCTTGCTCCACGGCGACGCAGCCTTCGCCGGCGAGGGCGTCGTCGCCGAGACGTTCGGCATGAGCCAGCTCCCCGGGTTCACCACCGGAGGCACCGTGCACCTCGTGATCAACAACCAGCTGGGCTTCACGACGCCGGCCTTTCGCGGGCGCTCGAGCCTTTATGCCACCGACATCGCGAAGATGGTCCAGGCGCCGATCGTCCACGTGAACGGCGACGACCCGGAGGCCTGCGTCTGGGTGACGCGCCTCGCGTTCGCCTTCCGCCAGGCCTTCAAGAAGGACGTGGTCATCGACCTCATCTGCTACCGGCGCTACGGCCACAACGAGGCCGACGACCCGAGCTACACGCAGCCGGACATGTACGCGCGCATCGACCAGCACCGTTCGGTGCGCAAGGTCTACGTGGAGCACCTCGTCAACCGCGGCGACATCACGCTCGAGGAGGCCGAGGCCGCCCTGCACGACTATCACGCGCGCCTGGAGCAGGCGTTCGACGAGACGAAGGAGAGCGCGCCGCCGGAGCCGACCGTCGGCCGCCGGCGCGCCCCCGAGCCCAGGCTGCCGCCCTCGCCGGAGACCGGCGTCCCGCGCGAGACCCTCGAGCGGATCCTCCAGGCGGTCACGACCTGGCCCGAGACGTTCACGCCGCACCCAAAGCTCGCCGCGCAGATGCAGCGGCGACGCGACGCGCTGGCCGACGACCGTATCGACTGGGCGCTGGGGGAGGCCTTCGCCTTCGGCTCGCTCGTCATGGAGGGCTCGCCGGTTCGCGTCAGTGGGCAGGACACGCGGCGCGGCACGTTCAGCCAGCGCCACGCGGTGCTGATCGACAATCGAACGGAGGAGCGCTACTTCCCGTTGCAGCACCTCTCCGAGGGGCAGGCGCCCTTCCTCATCTACGACAGCCCGCTCAACGAGTTCGCGACCCTCGGGTTCGAATACGGCGTGTCGGTCGTGGCGAAGGAAGCGCTTGTCTGCTGGGAGGCGCAGTTCGGCGACTTCGTCAACGAGGCCGAGGTGATCGTCGATCAGTTCATCGCGTCGGCCGAGGACAAGTGGGGCCAGACGAGCGGGCTCGTCCTGCTGCTCCCGCACGGGTTCGNNNGCTCGCGGCCGGCGACAACCTCCAGGTGGTGGTCCCGAGCACGCCGGCCCAATACTTCCACCTGCTCCGGCGCCAGATGCACCGGGACCGCCGGACGCCGCTCATCGTGTTCACGCCGAAGTCCCTCCTTCGGCTCCCAGCGGCGAGGAGCCACGCCGAGGACCTCGTGCATGGCCGGTTCCTCGAGGTCCTGCCCGACGCGACCGCCGAGCCCGCGAACGTGCGAGCCGTGCTCCTCTGCTCGGGGAAGGTGTCCTTCGAGCTCGAGGCCCGGCGTCAGGAATCGGGCCGAACCGACGTCGCGATCGTTCGCGTCGAACAGCTCTCCCCGTTCCCGCAGGCCCAGGTCCTGGCCGAGATGGATCGCTACCCGGGCGCGCAGGTTCGATGGGTCCAGGAGGAGCCGGAGAACATGGGAGCGCTGCGGTTCGTCGACCGGCGCCAGGGAGCGCGACGATCCACCAGCTCGAACAGCGCGCGCTGCTCGACGCCGCGTTTGCACTCTAGGTTTCGGGATACTCCACCCTGATGAAGCGCTGGCTGCTCATCGCGATCGCGGTCGTCGTGCTGCTGCTCGTGGGCACCGATCTCGTGCTCCGGTTTGTCGCCGAGCGGTGGGTCGGGCAACGTCTGAAGCAGCAGTTCTCCCTCACGGAGCCGCCGTCGGTGTCGCTCTCGGGCTTCCCCTTCCTGCTCCACCTGGCCGAGGGCCGCTTCTCGACCGCTACCGTGACCGGGTCGGGACCCCAGACGGACGCGATCAGCTTCGAATCCGTCACCCTGACGCTCTCCGACCTGTCGTTCTCCTCCGGGGCGCTCCTCTCCGGGAAGTCGTCGACCATCCGGGCCGCGTCGGGTTCGGCAACGGCCACGCTCAACGCCGATGAATTGGCGGCGGCCCTGCAGGCGCGTGGGGTCGACATCACGGTGACCCTGCAGAAGGGTGTCGTCCGCGTCCATTCGTCCGCGCTGAAAAAGGACATCACGGCCGACCTGTCGCTGTCCTCGTCCGGCATGACGCTCGTGGCGCGCTCGACGGATCCGAAGCTGCCGCTCACGGTGACGGTCCCGCTGCCGGCGTTCGTCGCCGGGCTCCACTACACAAAGGTGACGGTCACCGGGTCCACGGTCGTGCTCGAGTTCCGGCTCGACCACCCGTCGATCGGCGTGAGTGGCTGATCGCTCCGAGCAGCTCAGCCGTCCGGATAGCGGCCCGGCGGCGGCTGCCAAAGCTCGATCCGGTTTCCGTCCGGGTCGGTGACCCACCCGAAGCGGCCGTGCTCGGAGTCCCCGACGCGCTCCTCAACCGGCGCCCCGGCCGCCCGCAGCTGCGCAAGCATGGCCTCCAGGTCACGAACGCGGTAGTTCACCATGACGGGTTGCTGCGGTTCCCCGAAGTACGGGTCGTCCCGAGGCGCGACGAACCAGACCGTCACGTCGCCGGGCTCGGCGCGGAACGTGGCGCCGCCGTATGGCAATACGTCGATCCCCAGATGTTCGGCGTACCAGGCTCGAAGCGCCTCAGGACGATCCGACCGCAGGAACACGCCCCCAACGCCCGTCGCCTTCTCCACGGTCGGTAGGGTAGCCCCCAACTCAAGAGCCCGTTCCTTCGGGTCGAAGCTTGGGTGTCGATGCAGCCCCTGCCGCCTTACCCTGCGCCTGACCAGCCTCCGCCGCCGGTCCCCCCGCCGCCCGTCGCGACGCTGCCATCGCCGGGAGCGACCCTCGGCGATAGCTGGTCCTCCGGGGCTGGCGGGAGCCGTCCGCGAGCGCCTCAGGTGCCGCACGTAGGAGGACGCTGGAAGCTCGTGGCCGCGGGCCTGGCCGTGGTCCTCGTCGCGGCCGGAATCTACGTCGTGACGCGTCCCAAGAGGCACGCGCCGGTCGCGCAGGTGCAGACGACCGCGCTGCGGCTGGCCTGGGAGGTGGGGAAGACCTACCGCTATCAGTTCGACATCGACGCCGCCGTGACGGGATCCGTCCGGAACGCGTCGGTGAAGCTGAACGACAAGTTCGAGGGGATCATGCTCTGGCACGTGCTCGCCGTCGACGATCAAGGCGTGGCGCACGTCACGATCACCGCGACACAGGTCGCCGACACGACCAACGGCCGCGTGCTTCGCGAACCCGACAAGACGTTCCACGTCCTGATCGGCCCCGACGGGCACCTGCTGACGGACCCGGGGTTCGGGACGACCGGGGCGAAGGGCAACGACGGGCCCGCTTTGCCTGGCGTGGACCAGGTCCTCCCGCTGCTCCCCGGCGCGCCCGTCCCGGTCGGGCACGCGTGGAAGACGACGTTCGAGCAGACCAATCCCTACGGCAAGGGCTCGACCGAATTCGACGCGACGGGCACGCTTTCGCGGTTCGAGAACGTGAACGGGAAGAACGCGCAGGTCGTCTCCACCACGGCGACCCTCCCCATCGACCTCACTATCAACGAGCGAACGGCGCTGGCCGGCACCGGACAATCGGCCTCGGTCGTGCCGAAGGGGCAGAAC
>VAYJ01000132.1 GCA_005888465.1 Actinomycetota bacterium | reverse complement strand
GTCTTCGGTGGCCGCGACGGACAGCCACTCGATCCTGACAACCTATCGCACCGCCGTTTCCCGCGGGCCCTGCGGCAGGCCGGCATTGCGCGGCATGTGCGGCTGCATGATCTGCCTCAATTCAGACGACGCTCGATCGGTATGGGCATCTCATGCCGGCTTTGCACCGAGCGGAAGCCAGCAAGCTCGATCGGCTCGTGTTTGGCTCGGAGGGCGACGGGCGCGGGGCCGAGGCGGCGGACAACGGTAGCAAAACGGTAGCAGACAGCACGAAGGGGTTAGCGACGTAACCGCTAACACCTTGGCTTTTCTGGTTGCGGGGGTCGGATTTGAACCGACGACCTTTGGGTTATGAGCCCACGCAGTAGCATGACGGGGCGCTGTAGAAACCAAGCAGTCCAGACACTTCGCCCCCGCCCTCCCACCCCAGTGTTGGGACCTCTTGGACCCAATTGGGACTCATTCACGTCCAAAACACGGCCAAGACTCTAAGGTACCGCCCTCGCAATGATCGGAATCCCTAGCGCAACTCGCTCTGGTCCGCCGGCGCCGGGACCTCATCGACGACGTGTGCTCCGGCCAGAACCCGATACCCATGTCGCGGTACCTCGCCGGCGCGGTTTTCATAACCTGACCGGCAACGTGAACAGGAAGGTCGAGCCCTTTCCCACCTCGCTCTCTACCCAGATCCGGCCCCCGTGGAGCTCGATGAACTTCCGGGAGAGGGCCAGCCCGGGGCCGGTGCCTTCGGCCTTCTTGTCCGCCGTCCCCACCTGGCGGAATTCCTCGAACACCGCTTCCGCGGCGTTGGACGAGCAGCGCTATTTCGGTCCGAACACCTCGATGGCGATACGGCCCGCGTTCACTGCGCAGGGCCAGCCGGCATAAAACGCCACGTGGGTGATCAGCCCCTTCAACTCGGTTTGCGTCACCCCGTTGTCGAGTGCCCTCTGCATATGGCCCCGCATCTCGTCGGTCCGGTAGAGCGCCGCCAGCATTGCCACCGTAATCAGGCTCCGGTCACGCTTGCTCAGGTCGGGATGCTCCCAGACATCGCCGAACAGCACTTCGTCGCGAAGCTTCCCCAGCTTGGGAATGAACTCGTAAACCGTCGGTTTCTTCTGAGCCATGTGTCGATCTCCTCGTCACCGGGTCCCGATGAGGTCCGGGCAAACGAATGGGGTTAGCGGTTGCTGCGAGGCCTCACCGACCTGGCGTCGCCGGCTGGTGCGTCCGCAGGAAGGCCCGCACTTGGTCGATCGTCTTCTCGAGCAAGTCCTTCGGCTCTCGCCAGGGGAATTCCGTCGATTGCGCCTTCGGCGCGAGCGCGGCGATGTCTCCACGGACGTCTGATATAGAATGGCACGCCAGTCTCCTTCAGGATCGTGGAAACGGGATAGACTGGCTGATCCGCCAGCCCTGTCGCACCTTCGGTGAAGTCTAGGTAAGCGACGAGGAGTCAGCGGCGCCGCCGTCCGCTAACCTCTCGTCCTTAAGGTGTCAATCGGCGGCCGCGAGGTTCGGAGTCGGCTCCAGGGGCAGCCCGGGATGCCCGGTCAGCCGCTGCCCTTCCTCCCACATATCGAGCGCCTGCTTCTTCATCGCCGGGAACACCGAGGCGATCTTCTCGACATCGAGATCCGCGGCCACGCCCGGATACCCGGCGCGCTCGATCATCGCCGGCAGCTTGCCCTTCTCGAACTGCTCCAGCGTCCAGGCGAGCGGATCGTCGACCAGGGTCCGATCCCAGTAGATGCGGTGGTTCTTGTTGCGCGGGCCGTAGTGGTAATGGGCACCGTTCCAGAAGTGATCAAAGGCCAGGAGCTCGGTTTCTTCCGTGTACTTCTTGCCTGGTGTACCGCCGATATCGGCCAGCACATGGATCGCCAGACCACCATCGCCCATCGGCAGCCGCCGCATTTCGAGCCCGAACCGAATGTTGCCAGCCTCGAAGATATGGGTGCCGCGGTTGTGCTTGACGGTGTTGCGCTTCGTCGCGCGCAATTCGCGAGCACAGGCTTCGACGTCCGGCAGGACGTTCGTCACCGCCGTCATATCGACGATCTCGGCGATCTGCGGATAGCCCGCACGCCCCAGCATCTTCGGCAGCTTCGTGTCCAAGGTGCGGATGGTCCAGCCGATCGGGTTACCGTCGACGGTCGAGTCCATCCGGTAGAGGTTCGTGGTGGCCGCGCCGCCGAGCATCGCCGGCCCGTCAACACGCAAGTCCGGATTTTCCGGCCCGTAGATGTAGCTTCTTTCGAAGTCGAAACAGTTGAACCGCAGCAGCGTCGTCTCCTTGCCGGCAACGTCCGCCTTCACCAGGATCACGACACCCTGATCCGGATGATCCTGGATGTTGCCGTCCCACAATTCGTGGCGGACGGCGAAGGTCAACAGACCGGCGCTGAACCTCCCCTTCTTCGTCTCTTCCATCGTCGGGTCCTCCCCTCAAGCGGTTTGCAACAGTTTAGAGGACAACATCAAAAAATGGAAGCGCCCGGCTGCGCGCGGTGGCGAGCTCAGTGCGTCGACATCAAGCGCCACCCGTCGCTGTAGCTGGGCGGTGTCGTCGTCGTGGTGCCGGCGATCGAGCCGTCGGGCCGCGTCCAGTAGTAGCTGTAGTTGTTGCTGACCGTGCGACTGCCCCATACCGGGTCTTCGGTGACGGTGACGCCCCGTCGCGCTTCGTCGCCGCGGCGCATCGCCGCGTCGCGTGTCTTGTTCCGCGCCTCCCAACCTGACATCACGTCCACGGGGTTGCCGTGAACGACCCGGGAGCGCTCCTGCTCGGCACGCGCGGCCGCCTGCTGTCGGAGGTTAGCCGCCATCGTATTTTGCATGCGCGTGACCGAGGCCGTCAGTGCCCGTGCCTGTCCCTCACTACGCGTCTGCAATTGAGGATCGATGCGAAAGCTCGACGTCATGGTGTGGAGGACATACATGGCAAACGTGGCGTCCACGGCCTTCTTGACCGTGAACCCATTGACGGCGTAGACGAACCACATGACCACGCCGGGTCCCTGGGCCGGGGCGGTAATGAGGGTGGTCGCCGTCGCATAGCCGTGGCGTCGCCACACCGGAAGTAACCTCGCCCACGGCCGCCTGGGCCCGGGAGCCCGATGCCTGCGCGTAGGGAGCGATCTGCGCATTCATGTCATTCGATTCCCGCTGGAGCGGTCCACCACCCGTGAACTCCGCGGTTTGACAGACGCGCTGCGCGACGTAGCTCTGCGCGAATTGCTGGCCGGTCTGGAAGCGCGCGAGCAGCACCGGGCCACCCCAGGCGCCCTGAACGACCTGCCCCTCGCGCTGGCCGAGGCGACTTCCAGACATTCATCTCGAGGGTGTCGTCGCCGCGGTCACGCCGTCGACGCCGCACGTCCGCGTAGTCGTCGATTGTGGGTTTCCGCTCGTCGCCGCGCTCACTCCGTGCTCGGTGCGAGAGCTTGCTCCGGTACCCGGTGTCAACGTCACGGCAGTCTTCAAGGCAAGCGCCACGCATCTGATTCCGTACCGCGACTATTCGATGATCTCGTCGATCTGCGAGAGCAACACCGGCGAGATCGTCAACCCCAGCGCGTGCGCGGTTTTCAGATTCATCACTGCCTGGAGCTTGGTCGGCTGCTCGACGGGCAGATCCGCCGGCCTGGCCCCCTTGATGATCTTGTCGACGTAGTACGCCGACCGCTCGTACAGGACCGCGTAGTTGGCGGACAGCGACACGAGTGCGCCCGCGACAACGGTCTCGCGATTACTGGACATGTACGCGAGTCGGCGCTTCGCCGCGAGGTCGAGGAGCACCTTCCGGTGCGGATCGAAGGATCCCAGGACGATTACCGCCTGCGCGCGCTCTTTCGCCATGGTCGCGAACGCGGTCTCGAAGTCGTTGACGCCGCCGACGATGGCAGGGACGAGTCGAATGCCCGCTCGCGCCGCCGCCGCCTGCAGATCCTCCACGAACGGACGGCCGTACGGATTGGTCGCCGGGGTCGCCGAGAGAACGGCCACGCAGTTGAGGTTCGGGATCAGCTGCTTGAGGAGCTGGAGGCGCTTGCCGCCGATCTCCGCATCGATGCCCGACAAGCCCGTCACGTTCCCGCCGGGATGAGCGAGGCTTGCGATGAAGCCCATCTGCACCGGAGCGCCGGCCGGCGCCATCACGATCGGAATCGTGCGGGTGGCCCCGATCGCGGCTCGGATCGCCGGCGTGAAGTGGGCGACGATGATATCGACGCCCGTGCGGACCAGCTCCGCCGCGAGCTGCGCGGCGCGATCGGCCCGTTCCTCCGTGTAGAGAAACTCGATCCGGATGTTCTGACCTTCGGTGTAGCCGAAACTTTGGAGACCGCGGCGGAATGCATCGGCGAACGGATGCGGAGGCGATGCCGACACCAGCACGCCGATGTGCGGCATTTTTCCGGATTGCTGGGCGAGCGCTCGACGCGGCGCGACGAGCAGGCAGGTCGCCAGGACACCGATCACATCGCGCCGTCTCATATCGCCTCCCGCGCGTGCGGCCTACGGAGCGTAGACACCACAAAAGGCCCAGTTGACGGAACACGCGGTGTTCGGCGATGCCGAGATGACCTTCAAGGTCTCGGCAGTAGCCGCCTGCTGTTCCGTAGCTTCGGCCAGCGCGCGTCTCAGGTCGTCATTCTGGATCTGGGCCTGGCGATCGGAACCGCCGTTACTGGCAAGGTCACGCCTCAGGCGTGTCCCGCACTCAGGACAGAACTTGTCCTGGGGCGGGTTCTCCTGGGCGCACCGGGAACACTTCATTGCCGAGCCTCCACGGACCGGGCCGGGCTTAAGGCACCGCGACGATAGCCCGCGCTGGCGGCGGCGTCAACGAGCGCTTTTTCGAATCAGCGACCG
>VAYJ01000131.1 GCA_005888465.1 Actinomycetota bacterium | reverse complement strand
CCTGGTTGACCGAGATGCAGGCGGTGTCCCAGTTCGTGTCCTTCGCGGTCACTTTGATCGAGTTGCCTTGCGACGGACATGAGACGTTGAGAGCGGCCTCCTTCGTCGACTTCACCCACGCGAGGTAGTCGGCGGGGTTCACCACACGAACCGAGAACGTCATCTTGGAGTGGTATAGGCCGCAGAACTCGGCGCACTGGGCCTGGAACGTGCCCAGCTGCGTGGCCGTGAAGGTGAAGTTGTTGTGGCGCCCCGGTATGACGTCGCGCTTGAACAGGAAGGCGGGAACGAAGAACGAATGGATCACGTCGCGGGACTCAAGCTCGATATGGATCGGCTCGCCGGTTTGACGAGCGTCTTGCCCGTGACGAAGAAGCCTTCGTTGAGGTAGTAGAAGGTCCACTGCCACTGGAACCCCTCCGCCCGGATGACCACTGCTGGCGCCGGGTCCTGCCGCTGCACGTCCGCCAGGGTGCGCTCCCCAAAGACGTAGTCGACCGCCACGATGAGCGTGGGGATGAGGAAGAAGATGACGAGTGCTCGCCGGGTCCCGAACGACTGCCGGGGTGCCCCCTCGCCGTGCTGTCTCCCGCGCACGACGAACCACAGGAGCAGCGCCTCGACGATCACGAACACCGGCACCGCCAGGAGGAGGATCACGACGTAGAGGCTGTGGATCTTCTGCCCCTGCTCGGTCGCGCCCGACTGGGCGCAGCTCGTCAACGCAAAGAGCGGGCCGGCACCCGCGAGGAAGCGGAGCCGGCGCAGGAGACCTCGGGGCGCCTGGCCCGGCCGCATCCGCTAGGGCGTCACGGTGAAGACGTGGACCATGCCGATCGACAGGTGCGTCGGTCCGTTGTCGGTCCCCTCCGGCGTGCCCTGCTGCCAGCACGCGAGGAAATACTGTCCGGGCGGGAGGTCGAATACCCCCGAGATCGTCGCGCCAGTGCTCACGTCGTCGACCTCGCCGAAGTGCAGGTACTGCGACTCGCAGTCCCCGCCGCCCTCGCAGCCCGCCACCTTCGCGCTCTCGATGAGGTCCTGGGCGGTCTTCCCGGAGGGGACCTGGGCGACGATCATCTCGTGCACGATCGAGAACGACTCACGGTTGGAGAAGTTGATCTGGATGTTCCCGGTCTTGATCGACGCCGGCATCCCGTTGTACCGAAACTTCTGCGCGAAGACGCCGTAGGAGGTGACGCTTCCTCCGCGCCCCTTGCTGCACGCGGAGCCGACGAGCATGAGCACCGCAGCCAGAGCCACGGCGCCCGCGGCCCTCCTTCGACTTGCCGCTCGGTTCCCCATGGCAACCTCCCTTACGAGGGCACCTGCCCCGGCAGCGTCGATGGACGGCGGCCGGCCACGGGCCGAACCCTAGGAACCGGCGGCAGGCAATTCAAGAAGATGACGGATCTGTCATGAACGGGGTGGCGGGCGCCCGTCGAACCTTACAGATCTGTCATCGGGCGGTTGCGCTGTGACAGACCGCCGACTTACGCTGCGACTCAACCACGCTTCGAGCGACCCCATGGAGTCCTCCACGCAGACGCAGACGCCGGCACCGACCGCACCGCGGATCCTCGTGATCGACGACGAACCGCGAATCCTGAACTTCGTTCAGCGCGGACTTCGTGGCGAAGGATTCCGCGTCGAGGTCGCGGACGACGGGACGCAGGGGCTTCGCCGCGCGGTCGGCGAGCCCTTCGACCTGGTGATCCTCGACCTGTTGATGCCAGGGCTCGACGGCACGGCGGTCTTGCGCGGCATCCTCGCGCGGAAGCCGGCACAGGCCGTCATGGTGCTCTCGGCGCTCACGGGAACAGGATCGAAGGTGAAGGCGCTCGAGCTGGGCGCCGAGGACTACCTGGCCAAGCCCTTCGCGTTCGATGAGCTCCTCGCCCGCGTCCACGCGCGTCTGCGGAGCGCCGCGAGGGTGACGCCGACCCGCCTGGCCACCGGCAAGATGTCGCTCGACGTGATCCGGCGTGAGGCAGACGCGGGCTCTGGTCCCGTGGCGCTCGCCGAGCGGGAGTTCCTCCTCCTGCGCGAGCTCATGCGAAACGCCGGCCGAACGGTGTCGAAGGAGCGCCTCCTGTCCGCGGTCTGGGGCTATCACTTCGAGCCCGAGTCAAACGTCGTGGACGTCTACGTCCGCCGGCTCCGGGCCAAGCTCGGCGCCGATTCCGTCATCACGGTCCGCGGAGAGGGGTACCGCGTCGATGCAGCCTGAGGCAGCCGAGGCGCGCTTCGGCCGACATTGGGTCGACGCCGCATGGATCGCCTTTTCCGCCCTCAACCTCGTCGCCATGCTCCTGCTCCCAGATTGGGAGACGGTGCCGTTCCACTTCATCTGGGTGAGCCTGACCCTCCTGTACGGGTTCCGGGTGTGGCAGGTCCGGCCCACGATGTGGACCCTGGGGGCGGTGATGGTGACGACGGCAGCGGCCATCGGGATCGACGTCGCGCGCGGCTTCCAGCCGATCGACGAAGTCACGGAGGTGCCGCTCATGGCGGCGATGTTCGTCGCGATGATGTGGCATGCGCGTCGCCGACTGGCCACCACGCGTGAGATCGAACAGGTCTCCGAGACGAACCTGCGGCTCCTCGAGCGCGAACGCAGGTTCGTGCAGGACGCGTCCCACGAGCTCCGCACCCCGATCACGGTCGCCCTCGGCCAGATCGAGCTCATCCATCGAACCGTCACCGATCCGGTGATCCGCGATGACGCGGCGATCGCGATCGAGGAGCTGATGCGGCTGCGCGGGCTGGCCGAGCGCCTGCTCCTCCTGGCCTCCGTCGAGGACCCCGACTTCCTGCGTATGACGCCGACCGAGGCCGACGCTCTGGTCCTCGAGGTGTTGCGGCGATGGACGCCCACGCCGAGGCGCTGGGAGGTGGGCGAGCTCGCGCCGGTGCGCGTGCGGATCGACTCGGAGCGCATCGCGCTCGCGCTCGACTCGCTCATCGAGAACGCGGTGAAGCACACTGAGCCCGGGGACAGGATCGAGCTGTCGGCCCGCAGGTCGGGCAGGAACGTCGTGATCGCCGTCTCCGACTCGGGACCGGGCATCGCGCCCGAGCACCTGGACCGGATCTTCGACCGGTTCGGACGGGCGGATGCCGGCCGCAGCCGCGAGTCGGGTGGCGTGGGGCTCGGCCTCTCGATCGTGAAGGCCATTGCGGAGGCGCACGGGGGATCGGTCGCGGTGCGAAGCCGTCCGGGCGAAGGGAGCACGTTCGAGCTCGTCCTGCCTGCGGGAGACGCCGGCGTGGAGTCGCCGAGCCCCCGGCCGCGAGCCGGCGCCGCCGCGATCGCGGTGCGCGAGCCGGCGTCGCCGTGACCTCGACGCGACACGTCCTGCTCGCCTGGACGTTCCCGCCGGCCTCCGTCGTCGGGCTCGTGATCCTCGCGGGTAGCTACCTCCAGGGCGTTCGCCTCGTCTCGCGAGGCGGGGGCCAGTCGAACCCCGGTCGGCGGACGGCCTGCTTTCTCGCCGGCGTGGGCGTGCTGGCGCTGTCCCTGCTCTCCCCGATCGACACCTACGCTGAGCAGCTCCTGTCGGTGCACATGGTCCAGCACATCCTCATCACGATGGTCGCGGCACCCTTGCTGCTCCTCGGCGGACCGATCACCCTCATCCTTCGCGCGACGAACCCTCTGAGGCGCAGGCGGTTCCTCCGGCCAGCGCTCCGAAGCGGCGTCGCCCGAGCCCTGGGCAACCCCGTCGTCACCTGGACGGGCTTCGCCATCGTGATGTGGGGCACTCACTTCACCGGTCTGTACGAGCTCGCGCTCGAGCGCCAGAGCGTCCATGCGCTCGAGCACCTCGTCTACCTGGCGGCCGCGCTGCTGTTCTGGTGGCCCGTGCTTGCGGTCGATCCGTCGCCGACGCGGCTCCTACACCCAGGACGCATCCTGTACCTCTTCGCCGCAATGCCGGTGACGACCTTCCTCGGCTTGGCCATCTATGGGTCGGACCGGGTCCTGTACCCGCACTACCTCTGGGCGAGCGGGCGCATCGGCGTCTCGGCGCTCGCCGATCAGCACCTTGGCGGGGCGATCATGTGGGTCTCGGCCATGGTGGTGATGCTTCCGGCGCTCGGCAAGGTCCTGTTCGACTGGCTGGACGCCGAGGACCGCCTCGCCGTGCGCGCGATGGAGGGGTCCGCGCACCGATAGCGGTGTCGTAGGGCGCCGCTACCCTCGGGCGATGTCCCCGTGGATACGTGTCGGTCTGGTGGGCTTGTTCGCCGCTTGGCTCGGGCTCGTCGGCTCGCTCCTGGCGGTGGACCTCCGATCGTGGCACCGGACGACGCCACTGCGACTCGGCCTGTTGCCGCCTCGACGGGCCCCCGTGTGCACGACCTCCTCCCCAACCACGCGCATCGCCGGGCTCGCGGGCGCGAGCATGGTGGCTTGGGGGCTGCTCCTCATCCTGGCCAGCCGGCCCACCGGAGCACCCGTCGCTCTCGCGGGTACGGCGATCGCAGTGAGTGGAATCCGCTCCCGCGTAACGGGCCTCACCGTCGGCCCTGACGGGCTGGTCGTCGGCTATGCGGCGCGCGCGCCGTTCGCGATTGCCTGGATCGACTGCGTGGCACTACGTCCTCCCCGGTGGCCGCTCGCGGGCTGGGGGCTCGTGGGGGCAGGTACGCGCCGCACGCTCATGCCCTCGGACGTCCTCGGCCAGGAGGGCGGACTCGAATCGATCGTGGGGTTCGCCGACTTCGTGTTCGACGGGCGGGACTGGGTACGGCGATCCTAGGGGACGGTCAGCGTCCCGTGCATCGTGCTCGGATGGAACTGGCAATAGAAGAAGTGCGTCCCGGACGGCGGCGCGGCGAACGTGTAGTTCGTGCTGCCCGGGCCGGTCACCGTTTCACCGGTGAAGAGCGGCGGGCCAGAGGCGTCGGCGCCGGCGAAGAGCACGAAGTTGTGCGGCGTCTGGGGATCGTCGTTCACGAAGTGGATCGTGACCTGGCCCCCCGCGGCGGCCGTGAGCGACGTCTGGCTGAAGACCAGGTTCTTCGCGGTCAGCGCGAGCCCGCCCGGCGAACCGGCCGCCGTGACCGTGACCGTCCCGGTCATCTGCTGCGGGTGTACCTCGCAGTGGAAGAAGTACGTGCCGGGCCCCGGCGCAGTAAACGTGTACTGCGTCGTGGCAGGTCCGGTGATGATCGTGCCGGTGAACAGGGCCGCAGAAGACGCATCCGGCCCGCCGAAGAGCACGAAATTGTGCGTCGTCTGTGCGTCCTTGTTGTCGAAGTTCACGGTCACGTGCGCCCCGGCCGGGAAGGTGAGAGTGGTGGGTTGGAACGCGGTGTTCTGCGCCACGAGCGACACGGTGACCCCGGTTGGGCCCGCCGGCGATGCCGTCGAGGTCAGGTTCAGCGCCACGACGCCCGCGCCGATCACGACGAGCCCCGCGGAGATCAGGAGCGGGAACGAAACGGGCCGGCGCCGCACCCGTGCGCCGTAGGCCACGAGGGCCGCCCCGATGAGGACGTTGACGGGGACGAGGAGCGCGATCACGGCCGCAACACCCTTGCCGTCCAGATGGGTCCCGAACAGGGAGACTTTCTGGCTCGAGACCGCGAGGAGGACCCGTACAGGACGGGCGGCAGACCTGTCGAGCGCGCGCCCTCGGGCGGCCCGTCGGTCTCGGGCGGCGCCGGTTCCTGTTCGGTCACGCTCACCTCGGCGCCAGCTCCTCACGATCGCGGCGTCGCAGCCCGGTTCGGACGTCGCGCTCCACCGCATGCCACGCGAGCGCGTCCCAACCCTTGTCCTCGAGCGCCGCCCAACGGAAGAAGACGACCGACATGACGCCCCAGAGGATCGCGCCGCCGACGAGCTTCATGGTCAGACCCGCGATCAGCTGGTCGGTCATGACCGAGATGCCCCAGATACGAGGCACGTGCGTGTAGAACGCGTACACGGGGGTGCTCCCGAACGTCAGGAACGACGCGGGAATCGTCGGCAGCAGCGACTGGACGAACAGGTAGACCATCTTCGCCGGGTAGGAGAGGGTCGGCATCTCGGGGAGCGGGCTCACCACCGGCCACCACATGATCGTCGCGGAGCCGAAGAGCGCGGCGTGCCCCACGAAGTGCCACGGATGGTGCTCGAGCATGGCGTTCATCACGGCCGGGGTGTGCGACACGGCGATCACCAGGTTGAACAGGACGATCGCCAGAATCGGCCGGGCGAAGGTGCGCACCAACCAATTGATCGGACGGGGCGACACGACGCGCCGCAGGAGCCACGCCGGCATGCCGAGCAGCAGAAGCGGCGGCGCGACGAGCGACAGGAGGAGGTGCTGGGTCATGTGCACCGACAGGAGGTAGCGCTCGGCCAGGTCGTGCACCGGCCAGTCCGACGCGATCCACATGATCGCGACGCCGGTCGAGAACGTGACCACCTGGCGCCGGGTGACCGGCCCGCCGCCGCGACGGATCGCCCATAGGTAGCCACCTTCGATGGCCGCGATCAGCAGCCACACGTCGGGGTGCGCGTGCCAGGGCGGAAGCCTCATCCCCGAAAGATCCCGAAGATCGAGAGCACGATGAGATACACCGCGGTGGCGAGGGAGAGCCCAAGCAGGAACAGCCGCCGGAAGATCTGGCTGTCGAAGCGCAGATGCATGAACCACAGGACCACCAAGCTGAACTTGATCGCTGCGAAGAACAGGAGCAGCAGGACGAAGAGCGCGTGCGGGAGGTTCATGTAGAAGAGGCCAACCTCCGCGCCGGTCGCGACGGCGAGGATGATCGCGACCTTGACGTACTCGCGCGGGCTCGGATGGTGGGCGAGCTCGGACTCGGCTTCGGCCTGCATCGCCCTTATTTCCCCGCCGGGATCAGGTAGACAACCGTGAAGATGACGATCCAAACGATGTCCACGAAGTGCCAGTAGAGCCCCACGAGCTCGACGGTCTCGGCACGATTGCTCGGCAGGCGCCCGTCGAGCGACATCAGGTAGAGCGAGAGCAGCATCAGGATGCCGACGGTGACGTGCAGGCCGTGGAACCCCGTGAGCAGGAAGAAGCTCGAGCCGAACACGTTCGTCTTGATCGTCAGGCCGTCCTGCACGAACCGCGTGAACTCGTAGACCTGCCCGGAGATGAAGCACATGCCGAGCAGGGCGGTCGCCATGAGCCAGACGCGGAGCTTCTGGTGGTCGCCCCGCTGGATCGCGGCGAGCGCGAGGACCATGGTGAGGCTGCTCATGAGCAGGATGAACGAGCTCACCGACGTGTAGACGATGTCGTAGGTATGGCGGCTTGGCGTGGGACCCGAGAGGCTTCGGCTCCGGTACAGCAGGAACGTCGAGATCAGCGCCCCGAAGAGGAGGCACTCCGAGGCGAGGAACGTCCAGACCGCCACCTTCGCATGGGAAAGCCCCGTGCTCGTGTCGTGCGCCGGCGCGGCATGGGCCTGGGCGACGCTCATGCGTGCGCCTCCTCGGCCGCGGGAGGCTCCATCGCCCAGCCGTAAAGCGCGGCGAGCAAGAGCAAGCCGCCGTCGATGTCGAGCACCACTTGGCGGAAGATCACGCCGTAGCCGAGGATCGGAAGCGCGAGCGCAGCGAGCACCGCGAAGTACGACGGCGACGGCATGTGGATGCCGTGGCCGCCCGCGTGCCCACGCGCCTCGTCCTCGCCGCTCCCACCCGCAACCACCGGGACCAGCCGGCCGTCCTTGCCCTCCGTGTACTTGCGGTGCCAGAACTCGTCGACGTCGTGGACGATGGGGATCTCCTCGAAGTTGTAGGGCGGCGGGGGCGAGGACGTGGCCCACTCGAGGGTCCGCGCGTCCCACGGATCGACCTCCTCGGTGCGCG
Organism: Actinomycetota bacterium; assembly: GCA_005888465.1. Taxonomy (GTDB): domain Bacteria; phylum Actinomycetota; class UBA4738; order UBA4738; family UBA4738; genus AC-55. The sequence continues at coordinate 538 of VAYJ01000131.1, read as the reverse complement.
GGCCGCGAAGCGTCCGCACGACGTTCACGATGAAGATGCCGATTGAGGCCGCGATCATGAACGACCCGATGGTGGAGACCATGTTCCAGAAGTTCCAGCCGGCATAGCCGGGGTAGGTGTAGATGCGCCGGGGCATCCCCTGGAGGCCGAGGATGTGGAACGGCCCGAACGTGACGTTGAAACCGATGATCATCAGCCAGAAGTGCGCCTTGCCGAGGGCATCCGACAGCATCCGGCCGGAGATCTTCGGGAACCAGAAGTAGACCCCGGAGAAAAGCCCGAAGATCGCGCCGCCGAAGAGCACGTAGTGGAAGTGGGCCACGATGTAGTACGTGTCGGTCTGCTGGTAGTCCGACGGCACCACCGCGTGGGTGACGCCGGACAGCCCTCCGATGATGAACATGGCGATGAACCCGACCGCGAACAGGAGCGGCGCCTTGAAGCTGATCTGGCCGCCCCAGAGCGTCGCGATCCAGTTGAAGATCTTCACCCCGGTCGGGACCGCGATGAACATCGTGGAGATGGCGAACGCGGAGTT
>VAYJ01000124.1 GCA_005888465.1 Actinomycetota bacterium | reverse complement strand
CGTTGGCGACGAAGTCCCGGCGCACGGCTTCGATCATGCGGGCCTGCGTGACGTCCTGGAGCATCAGCAACACACGGTCGCCGCCGGCCGACGCCGCCGTCACCCGGAGCGAACGCCCCTGCGGACCGGCCACCTCGGCCTCCCGCGGTTCCGCGTGGCCACGTGCCGAGTCCACCAGCTCGCGCAGGCTCTTGGGGGCGAGCCGCGGCGCACGGTCGGCGGGGCCTCCGAGCAGCCATCCCG
>VAYJ01000123.1 GCA_005888465.1 Actinomycetota bacterium | reverse complement strand
GATCGCAACATCCGCGCATCGGACGGATTCGATGCCTCCCGGTACCATGGCCCGCGATTCCGATCGGGAGGAGTGAGCCACGAGCATCCTGCAGGCGATCGTGCTCGGCATCGTTCAGGGCTTGACCGAGTTCGCCCCGGTATCGAGCTCGGGGCATCTGATCCTGGTGCCCTGGCTCTTCCACTGGAGCATCCTCAACAACGAGGTGCTGAACAAGACCTTCGACGTCGCGCTGCACATGGGGACGTTCGCGGGCGCGGTCATCTACTTCTGGCGCGACATCGTGAAGTACCTGCGCGCGTGGGGCCATTCGATCCGCAAGCGCGCGATCACGCGCACGAACGAGCGCCTCGCCTGGGCCCTGGTGATCGGTACCATCCCGGGCGCCCTGGGCGGGGCCCTCTTCGAGGACACGATCGACAAGAAGCTCGGCCAGCCATGGCTGATCGCGGTGATGCTCGCGGTCTTCGGCGTGGTGCTCTACGTCGTCGATCGGGTGATGGAGAGCCGCCGAGGCATCCGGGACCTCCGGATCAAGGACGGCGTGCTCGTGGGCGTGGCGCAGGCGCTCGCGCTGCAGCCCGGCGTGTCGCGCTCGGGGGTCACCATGACGGCTGGCCGCCTCCTGAAGGTCGATCGCGAGACCGCGGCGAGGTTTTCCTTCCTCCTCTCCCTGCCGATCATCGGGGGCGCCGGCCTGTACAAGGGAGCGAAGCTCGTGACCGGCTCGGAGCACATCCCGGCGGGCTTCGGCGGGGCGTTCGCCTGGGGGATCGTCGCCTCGGCCGTGAGCGGGTTCCTCGTGATCTGGGGTCTGCTCACGTACCTGCGCCGCCACGACTTCCTGGCGTTCGCGATCTATCGGATCGCGCTTGCGCTGCTCGTGTTCGGCGTGATCATCTCGGGCACGCGGCCGGGGACGATCTAGGCATCCAGCCGATCCGTATCCTCGGCTAGCATCGGGGCCGCGTGGCCCACCAATCCATGGCGGTGATCGACCTCGGCTCGAACTCGGGCCGGGTCGTGGTGCTGGACGTCGACGACCACGGCTCCATCGAGATCCTCGCGGACGGCCGCTCGCCGCTTCGTCTGGCGCGCGACGTCGCGCCGACGGGCCGCCTGTCGAACGACGCGATCGACCGGGTGCTCGGGGCCCTTCGGGACTTCGAGGCCATCGCGTCCGGCAACCGGGCGGTGCGGACCGTCGCGGTCGCGACCGCGGCGATCCGCGAGGCGGCGAACGGGGACGACCTGCTGACGCGCATCCGCGCCGAGACCGGCATCGAGATCCGGGTCATCGACGGCGCCGAGGAGGCGCGACTGGGGTTCCTGGGCGCCGTCTACAGCCTGCCCGTCCAGCACGGGACGGTGACCGACATCGGCGGCGGCAGCATGGAGCTCTCGCGCTTTCGCGATCGCCGGCTCGTCGGTTCGTTCACGCTCGCGGTCGGGGCGCTCCGGATGAGTGACCGGTACCTCGCGTCAGATCCGCCTGCGGCCGGCGAGCTGGAGGCGCTCGCCGCTTCGGTGCGGCGCACGCTGCAGGAGCAGGATGTGCCTCCGCTCAAGGCCGACGAGCGGCTCATCGGCACCGGCGGGACCATCCGGAACCTCGCCAAGATCGACCGGAGCGCCCGCGCCTACCCGATCCCGCGGCTGGACGGCTACGTCCTCGGGCGCAAGCGCGTGCAGGATCTCGTCTCCGTCCTGTCGGGCCGGCGTCTGTCGCGCCGCCAGGTCATGGCGGGCCTGAATGCCGACCGCGCCGACTCGATCGTCGGGGGCGCAGTCGTCGCGGTCACGACGATGGAGACGCTCGGCGCGGACGAGGTCGTCGTCTCGGGCCGTGGCCTTCGCGAGGGGCTCGCGTTCGACTCGATCGGCGCGCACCTCCCCAGTCCTCAGAGCGTGCGCCGGACCTCGATCGCCGCGCTCGCCTCACGGTTCGCCTCATGGGACCGCGGCCGCGCCGAACGCCGGGCGGCGATCGCCGCCCGTCTGCTTCTTGCGCTCGAGCCGGCGGCCGGGCCAAGCCAGGAGGAGCGCCTCGACCAGGCCGCCACGGTGCTCGACGTGGGCCGGAGCATCGACTTCTACCGCCGGCACGAGCACACCGCCGACATCCTGGTCGCGTCCGACCTCGCCGGGTTCACGCACCGGAAGCTCGCGTGGCTCGCGGCGATCGTTCGTCAGGCGGGCGACGAGGAGATGAGCGTGCGCCTCTACCGGCCGCTCCTGGGTCCCGACGACGCCGAGCCCGTCGCGCGGGCGGGGGCGATCCTGGACCTCGCCGACGAGATCGAGCAGCGGGTGGCGCCGGGGCGCGGGTTAGGCGTTTCCTGCGAGGTCCGGGGCCGGGAGGTCCACCTCGCCGCCCCCATCTTCGACCCGGCCCGCCGGGCCCGTCTCGACGCCAGGTTCCGCCGGGCTTTCCGCCGCCGGCTCGTTGTTACCCCCATGGTCGGGAGCTGAAGCGAAGCTCGGACGCGACGGATGGGCGTGCTCCGCCACGGCGCGGGCCATGTCGCGGCGGAAGCCCTTCCACGCCTTGCCTTTGATGTTCGCGTACGTCTTGGGGAGCCGCTCGCGAAGCGCTGCGGCGTCCGTCGCGTAGCGCTGGGCGATCTCGCCCATCACGAAGATCGTGGCGGGTGGCAGCTCGGGCGCGTGCTCCGCCAGGAGCGAGCGAAGGTGCTCCGTCGCGACGATCGCATCCTGATGTGCCCCGAGGATGTCCTGTACGTCCACGAGCGCCGCGATGAGATCGTCCGCGTCGCCGGGGTAGACGTCCTGGACGAACTCCAGGGCGTACCGGAGCCGCTTGCACCGGATCCGCAAGCGATGGAAGTCGGCGGGCGGCGAATCCTGGTCGAGGTGCGCGCCGGCTCGTCGCACGGCGCGGTAGCGCCGGCGAACGAGGTCGGGTGCGGCGACCGTGATCGGCGTACGGGACGCAGCGCCGCGCCGGAGCGGTCCCGCTCGAAGGAGCCGGCGGAACGTGATGACGAACCGGGCGCAGCGGCCCGAGTCGAGGGCGCGCAGGAGCTCGGCCCTGGCGCGCGAGCGGGACCGTTCGATCACGTCGCGAAGCGGATCCAGCGCGTCTCGCTCATGTTCCGGCAGCTCGGCCGTCCACGTGCCGAGCTGCTCGAGCTGCACGTCGAGGTCGCGGACCGACCCGAGGACTCGGCCGAGCCACCCGATCTCCTCACGCAGCCTCCCCAGGCGAACGGGAAGCGCCGCCTCGAAGAGCGCGATCGCCGCGCGCAGTCGCCTGGTCGCCACCCGCATGTCGTGGAGGTCTTCGGGGTCGTCCCCGAGCCTCGTGCCGGGCTCCTTCGCCAGCAGCGCGCGGAACTGCCGGCGAAGGACCGCGAAGGCCACCTCGCCGGCAGACAGGTCGGCGCCGACCCCAACGGGACCGACGTCCAACGTCATGTCCGGTCGAAGGCCGCTCGCGATGAGGCCCGCCTCGAACTTCGAGACCGAGGCCGGCTGGAGCCCGCAGGCGATGCGGAGCGTCTCGACGAACGGCCGCACGGCTTCGACCGCCTCCTCCGGAACCTCGACCTCGACCCTGCGGAGCTCGGCGGGCGAGTCCTCCCCGACCGGGATCGTCGTCTCGTCCAGGGCGATCTCGCCTACCGGCTGGCCGTCCCGCGCGAGGGCGAAGGTCTGCCGGAGCGTGCGCACCTCGAAGAGCCGATGCAGGGGCGACCGTCCGGCGATGTCGCGGATGCGGTCGGTGAGCGGACCACGTGAGCGCTGGAGCGCCTCGGGGGCGGCAGCCGGGAGATCCACGCTCAGCTCGCGCCGCCGTCGCATGGCGCCCTTGGACGGGGAGAGTGCCTTCATCGTGGCCTGGACGCGCCCGCCCGCGCTTCGGATCCGCAGGGCATAGCCGGCGCGGAAGATGCGCCAGTCCTCGGTGTCCAGGTACAGGTCGATGATGCCGGCCGCGACGACCGGGGTCAGGATGAGATCGGCCGGGTGGACGGTCCGGAGCCAGCGTTCGACCGGCTGCAGGTGCACTGCGTCGAACTGCCACTCGATCTCGAGGTGATCCATCGCGCGCTCCTTGTGCGGAGCATAGCCAGCCGCCCCGGAATTCAGTTCGCGTTCAGCCGCCGACGGCCCGTCGCATCCCGTTTGATTGTTCATGTTTCGTCCACCTTCGAGACCCTCCTGGGACATCTCCGGCCCATAGCGTCGCCTCGACCAACGAAGGAGGGATCGTGACCAGGACCAGAGGCATACTCCGACTCGTGGCCGCCGGCGTCGTGATCGCCGTCGGCGCCGCGTGCAGCAAGAGCGGCGGGAGCGGCTCCGGGAGCTTCAACGGCGTCGCCCTCACGGGCGCCGGCGCCACGTTCCCCGCCCCCATCTACAGCCAGTGGTTCACGGACTTCCGGAAGGTCGAATCCGGCGCCAAGGTCAACTACCAGGCGATCGGCTCCGGCGGTGGCGTCACGCAGTTCACGCAGGGGACGGTCGACTTCGGCGCGTCCGACGCGCCGCTCAAGGCCGGCGAGCAGGCCGCCCTTCCCGGTGGCGCCGACGGGGCGCTCGAGATCCCGACGGTTCTCGGCGGCGTCGCGATCGCGTACAACGTGCAGGGCCTGCCGACGGGGTTGAAGCTCGACGGCGCCGCGGCCGCCAACATCTTTCTCGGGAACATCAAGACGTGGAACGACCCC
>VAYJ01000052.1:3352-21175 GCA_005888465.1 Actinomycetota bacterium | reverse complement strand
GCGAGCTCTGGCTGGACCAGGCACCGTTCCACTTCAGGGACCCGCTCGACCCTCGGATCGACGATTACAACCGCCGCTCGGCCGGTGCGCTCCTCACCCCCGAGGTCCTCCGGCACCTCGCCGCCGAGGAGTACGGGGGCATCGAGGTCGAGAACCGCCTGGGCGAGATCCCGCAGCCCGTCCTGGTCCTTGCCGGCCGAGACGATCGCACTTGCTCCGTGGAGGCCGCCGAGGCGATGGCGAAAGGGATCCCGAACGCCGAGCTCGTGGTCTTCGAGCGGAGCGGGCACATGACCTTCGTCGAGGAGACCGACGCCTATCTGGACGCCGTGGGTCGGTTCCTGGCGAAGTACCGCTAACGATCGTCCTCGGGTAGGCGGTAGCTCAGGTCGGCGGGGACGTCGGCGGTGTCCATCTGGGCCTTCTGGAGCTTCCCGGAGTAGTCCCAGTTCATCGACTGCCAGCGGGTGAACTGGTCCAGCACCCAGATGCCTGCCTGCCGGCCGCCGTTCCCCGACTTCCCGTTGCCGCCGAACGGGAGATGCGCCTCGGCGCCCGACGTCGAGTTGTTCACCGACACCATCCCCGCGGAGATGCGCTCGCGGAACCGGAACACGTTGAGCGGGTTCGTCGTGTAGATCGAGGACGAGAGCCCGTAGCCGTGGCTGTTCGCGAGCGCCATCGCTTCGTCGAACGTGCTGAACGACGCCACGCCGACGATGGGCCCGAACGTCTCCGTTCTGGCGATCTCGTCGTCGATCGTCACGCCGTCGACGATCGTCGGGTGGTAGTAGAGGCCGGCCGTTGGATCGCCGACGAACCCCTTCCGCGGGTGTTCCTGTGTGATCCTTCCGGTCGCCGTCGATCCGTACGTCTTGTGGTGCGGCTGGACGAGGTTGAGCCAGCCGTCGAATCGATGACAGAATCGCTCGCTCATCATCGGGCCGTACAGCACGTCCTGCGTCGGGTCGCCGATCGGGGCGATCTCGGTTGCGTTCGCGAAGCGAGCCAGGAAGTCGTCGTGGATAGACTCATGCACGATCACCGTGCCGAGCGACGTGCAACGCTGTCCGGCGGTGCCGAACCCGCTGAAGAGCGCGCCCTCGACGGCGAGATCGAGGTCGGCGTCCGGCATCACGACGAGCGGATTCTTCCCGCCGAGCTCCAGGCACGGCGACTGGAGGTGTCGGCCGCACAGCTCACCGATGCGCCGGCCGACGTCGCTCGAGCCGGTGAACCCGACCTTGTCCACCGTCCCCTCGTCGAGCGCCTGCGTGAGCCCGGCGAAGGTCTCGTTGCCGTCCGCCAGCACCATGTTGAAGACGCCGGGAGGCAGCCCGCCGTTCAGGATCAGCTGCGCGAAGGCCTCGGCGCTGGCGGATGCGTATTCCGCGGGCTTCCACACGACGGCGTCCCCGCACACCAGGGCCGGAATGAGGTACCAAGAGGGGACGGCGACGGGGAAGTTGCCGGCGGTGATGATGGCCGCGACGCCGATGGGCGCGCGGAAGGTGAAGAGCTGCTTGTCGGGCATCTCGCTCGGGACGGTCTGGCCGTACAGGCGGCGTCCCTCGGAGAGGAAGAAGTTGCAGGTGTCGATGACCTCCTGCACCTCGCCGAGCGACTCGCGGTAGGGCTTGCCGATCTCGCGGGTTATGAGGCGGGCGAGCGCCTCCTTGTTGTCCTCCACGAGCCGGCCGATCTGCTGCACCGCGCGGCCGCGAACGGGTGCGGGCGTGGCGGCCCAACCGGGCTGCGCGGCCTTCGCGACGCGACAGGCGTCGGCGAACGTCTCGGCGTCGCCCAGGAGCGCCTCGGTGACGATCTCGTCCACGCGGGCGGGGTTCGGCGACACGAGGCGCACGCCGGTGCCGTCCGAACGGAGCTCAGCCCCGACGATCGATGCGACGGATCGCGTCACCGGATCGCCACCATCGGTTGACCTGTGTCCACGACATCGCCCTTCGTGATCGAGACCTCGGCCACGGTGCCGTCGCGATGCGCGGCGATGTGGTTCTCCATCTTCATGGCCTCCAGGATGCACACGGTCTGTCCTGCCGTGACCTCCTGTCCGAGTTCCACGAGCACCTGCAGGATCGTCCCCTGCATCGGCGCCGTGACGACTTCGCCGTCGGCCGAGGCGGAACCGCTCTGGCCCGCGGCGAGGGGGACCGATGGTGCCTGGCGGAAGGGCTCGCCCCACACGCGGACTGGGACGCGACGCCCGCCCACCTCCACGACGATGTGCACGGGCCGGGCGGTGTCCGTCTCCGCGGCCGCGGACCCGGCCGGCTCGGTGAGCGTCATCGCGCCGGCGGCGATCGCCTCTTCGACGAACTTCGTGTGGACGCGACCTTCGCGGAACTCGGGCGTGTCGAGCGCCCACAAGTGGAAGGGGATCGTGGTGGGGATGCCTTCGACCTCGATCTCGCCGAGCGCCTGGACTGTACGGCGCCGTGCGAGCTCGCGATCCTCCGCCCAGACGATGAGCTTCGCGAAGAGCGAGTCGTAGTTGCCGACGACCGGCCGGCCTTCGGCGATGCCCGTGTCGACACGGACGAACGACCCGCCGGGCCGGCGGAACTTCGTCACGAGCCCGGGCCCGGGGAGGAACTCCTTCGCCGGATCCTCGGCGTTCAGCCGGCACTCGATCGCGTGGCCGCGGAACGACGGCTCGAGCTCCACCGCCTCGCCCATCGCGGCCAGGATCTGGTAGCGAACCAGGTCGAGGCCGGTCACCATCTCGGTTACGGGGTGCTCGACCTGCAGCCGCGCGTTGACCTCCATGAAGTAGAACGAGCCGTCGGGCTCGACCAGGAACTCGACCGTCCCCGCGTTCACGTACCGGGCCTCGCGCGCGATCCCCATCGCCGCCTCGCCGATACGGGCGCGCAGGGCTTCGTCGACGCCCGGCGACGGCGACTCCTCGATGAGCTTCTGGTAGCGGCGCTGCATCGAACAATCGCGTTCGCCGAGGAACGAGATGTGACCGTGCGCGTCGGCCAGGATCTGGGCCTCCACGTGGCGGGCGTGGGCGAGGTAGCGCTCGAGGTAGATCTCCGGGCGTCCGAAGTACGACAGCGCCTCGCGCGCGGAGCGCTCCACGGCGTCGGCGAGGTCCTCGGGCCGTTCGACCAGGCGCATGCCCTTTCCGCCGCCTCCGAACGCGGCTTTCACGACCAGGGGGAAGCCGATCTGCTCCGCCTCGGCCTTCGCGTCCTCGGGCCGCACGGGGTCGAGCGTCCCGGGCACGATGGGGGCTCCTGCTCGCGTCGCGGCCTGGCGCGCCGCGGCCTTGTCGCCCAGCATCGCCATGGCGTCCGGCGGCGGGCCGATGAACGTGAGCCCAGCGCGGGCGACCTCTCGCGCGAAGCCGGCGTTCTCCGCGAGGAAGCCGTACCCGGGGTGGATCATCGTCGCGCCGCTTCTCGTGGCCGCCTCCAGGAGCCGGCCGACGTTCAGGTAGGACTCGGTCGGCGAGGCGGGGCCCAGGAGGTACGCGTCGTCCGCCATCTCCACGTGGAGCGCGTCCCGATCGACCTCGGAGTAGACCGCCACGGTCGCAATGCCGAGCTCGCGGCAGGTCCGAATCACCCGGACCGCGATCTCCCCGCGGTTCGCGATGAGGACGCGGGGCGCAAGGCTCGGGGGCATAGTGCGACCGGGTAGGCTTGCGTCGATCGGAGCACCTCCGGAGGTGGGTCGATGCTCTCGGAGCATACCGTCGCGGCGGCTGCCCTGGCCGCGGGCATCGAGGGTCCGGTCCACTTCGCGGAGGTCACGGGTTCGACGAACACCGACCTCTGGGGCCTGGCCGAGGACGGCGCCCCTGAGTGGACGGTGTTCGCCGCGGGGACGCAGGAGGCGGGGCGCGGCCGCCTCGGGAGGATCTGGACGTCGCTCCCCGGCGAGTCGCTCTTCGTGTCGGTGCTCCTGCGGCCCGTGGTCGAGCCGTCGGACGCGCCGCTCGTGTCGCTCGCGGCGGCCGTCGCCATGACGGAGGCCTGCCGCGGCGCTGGGGTCCACGCCGACTGCAAGTGGCCGAACGACGTCGTCGCGGCAGGACGGAAGCTTGGCGGGGTCCTGCCCGAGGCGAGTGTCCAGGGCCAGGCGCTTTCCTTCGTCGTGTTGGGGACCGGGGTGAACTGCTCGCAGGCCGAGGAGGACTTCCCGGGGGAGCTTCGCTTGCAGGCCACGAGCGTGGCGCGAGAGGGGGGCGACCCCGACCCCGGGCCGCTCCTCGAGCGGTACCTGCGCCGCCTCCGCGAGCTGTACGGCGATCGGGGACGCGATCTGAGCGCGCGCGTCCTCGAGCCCTACCGGGCGGCCTGCGTGACGATCGGCCACCGTGTTCGCGCGATCACGGCGGTCGGGGCGATCGTCGACGGCGTCGCGCGCGAGGTCGGGCCGGCCGGCGAGCTCGTCGTGGAGACGTCGCGTGGCCCCGAGCGCGTACAGTTCGGCGAGATCCGCCACCTCGAGTGATCGGAGGGACAGCGTGAACGTGATGACGACCCGGCTCCTTCGTTCGGTCCCGCTGTTCCAAGGCCTGTCGACGCGCGAGCTCCGGGAGATCCGGCGGGCGGCGGAGGACGTGGAGTTTCGCGAGGGCGCGACGATCGTGGCCGAAGGCCTGCTCGCGAGCGACTTCTACCTGGTGCTGGACGGGCAAGCCGAGGTCCTGATCCATGAACGACGGCGTCGCGTGCTCGGGGCCGGCGACTACTTCGGCGAGATGTCGGTGCTCGACGGCGGCCCCCGGTCCGCGACGGTGCGCGCGATCACCCGCGTGACGGCGCTCCGGCTCGATCGGCCGGCGTTCCTCCGCTTGCTCGATCGCGAGGGGTCGATCGGACGAAAGATCCTCCTGGTGATGTCCGAGCGGCTCCGGGCGGCCGAGCGCACCCCCTCGCGCTACTGAGGGCGGCTTGCTCGCGCGACGGCCGGCCGGTAGCGTCCGGCCATGGCCTTCCCGAGGCGGCTCCTCACGAGCGGCGAGGAGCTCGTGCTGGACCTGCGGCCGCACTGGATCGCGCTCGCGCTCCCGGTCGGTGCCGGCGTCCTGATCCTGACCGCCATGGGCGTCGCGCTCGCCGTGATGCCGGGCTCGTGGCCCACGTTCCTGCGCTGGGCCGTCGTGATCGCCGCGATCATCCTGCTCCTGTGGCTCTGCATCCCCCGCATCGTCTCGTGGGCGACGTCCCATTTCGTCGTCACGTCCGACCGGGTGATCCACCGGTCGGGTTGGTTCGCCAAGCAATCCATGGAGATACCGCTGGACAACATCAATGACGTGAAGTTCCACCAGAGCGTCTTCGAGCGGATGATCGGGGGCGGCGACCTGACGCTCGAGTCGGCCGGGACCTTCGGGCAGAGCACGTTCGGCGACGTGCGACGTCCCGAGCGCGTACAGAAGGTGATCTACGAGATGACGGAGGCGAAGAAGGGCCGGCTCACGTGAGCTCGTAGACGCGGCCGAGGTACTCGTCCAGCATCCGCGTAGCGCTGTACCGCGGGCCGATCGTTCGAAGCGACGCCTTCATCCGACGGACCCATGCCCTCGGGATGCCGCGCTCGTCCCTTCGATAGAAGTCGTGGCAGACCTCGTCCTCGAGCAGGTCGTAGAGCGCCGCGGCGTCCTGCAGGTCCTGGGTGGCGACGTCCAGCGACGGGTCGCCCGGGATCGCCCAGCCGTTCTGGCCATCGAACGCCTCCTCCCACCACCCGTCCATGACCGAGAGGTTGAGGCCGCCGTTCAGCGCGGACTTCATGCCGCTCGTCCCGCTCGCCTCGAGCGGCGGCCGAGGCACGTTGACCCAGACGTCGCAGCCCCACACCAGGCGCGCGGCCATCCCCATGTCGTAGTCCTCGAGGAACGCGATCCGCTCGGCGACGTGGGGGTCGAGCTTCAGCGAGAAGACCGCCTGCAGCACGCGCTTGGCCTCCTCGTCCTGCGGGTGCGCCTTGCCCGCGAGCACCACCTGCATCGGGTGATCGCCGCCGACCAGTTGGAGCATCCGGCCGGGGTCGTGGATAAGGAGCGGGAGCCGCTTGTAGGCGGCGACGCGCCGGGCGAACCCGACGGTCAGGATGCTGGGGTCGAAGGCGCGGGCCGCGGCCTCGGCGTAGTCGGCCGGCTCCTCGCGCGCGAGCCGGTCGCCGACGCTTCTGTCCCGGACGTAGTCCACGAGCTCGGCGCGAAGGGCGCTCCGCACGCCCCACAGCTCCTCGTCGGGGATGTCCTCGACCGGTTCCCACGTCGCCGGGTCCGAGGCTCGTTCGATCCAGCCGGGGGCGAGGTGTTGGTCCAGGAGCGCCCGCATCGGGGGTGCCATCCACGTGGGCACGTGCACGCCGTTCGTCACATGCCCGATCGGCACCGCCTCCACCGGCTGTTCGGGGAACAGGCCGTGCCAGAGCGCCCGTGTGACCTCGCCGTGCCGGCGGCTCACCCCGTTCACCTGCCGGCTCATCCGGATACCGAGGACCGTGACGCCGAACTGCTCGTCGGGCTCGGGGCGCGGGCGGCCGAGGTCGAAGAACTCGCCTTCGCTCAAGCCCAGTTCCATCGGATAGCCGCCGAGGACGCTCGAGACCTCCTCGGGCACGTAGGACTCGTTCCCGGCGGGGATCGGCGTGTGGGTCGTGAAGACCGTTCGTCCCCGCGCGTCCTGCAGGGCATCCTCCAGGCTCCGGCCGTCCACCATCGCCTCGCGGGCGAGCTCGACGGGAGCGAGGGCCGCGTGCCCCTCGTTCAGGTGCACGACGGCGGGGTCGATCCCCATCGCCCGGAGCGCTCGGATGCCGCCGATCCCGAGGAGCGCGTACTGCGCCAAGCGGATCTTTCGATCGCCGATGTAGAGGCGCGCGGTGATCCAGCGGTCCATCCGATCGTTGTCGGACCTCTGCGCGTCCAGGAGGAAGAGCGGGACGCGGCCGACGTCGACGCGCCAGATCTGCAGGCGAACCCCGCGCCCCCACAGGTTGACCATGACGGTGAGGGGTTGGCCGTCGGGGCCGGTGACGAGCGCCGCCGGGAGCCGGTCCGGGTCGGATTCGATCCAGTACTCGTGCTGCCAGCCCGAGGTGTCCACGCGCTGGTGGAAGTACCCCTGCCGGTACAGGATGCCGACGCCGACCAGGGGCAGCCGGCGGTCCGACGCCTCCTTCAGGACGTCGCCGGCGAGGACGCCGAGACCCCCGGCGTAGGTCGGGAGCGAGCGATGGATCCCGTACTCGGCGCAGAGGAACACGATCGGCCGCGCATTCGAGCCGGTCGCGACGGGATCGGCGAGCTCGGCCTTGAGGGTCTGCTCCATGGCCTCCGCCCGCGCGACGAGCGAGCGATCCTTGGCGGCTTCGATGAGCGCGTCGTCGGGCGAGTCCAGGAGGAGCCGGATCGGGTTCTCCCGCCGCATCGACCAGCGGTAGGGATCGACCTCCCTGAAGACGTCCGGGCCGCCGGGCATCCAGGACCACCGGTAGTTGTAGGCCAGGCGCGCGAAGACGGCGAGGCGGGCGGGGAGCCTGGCGGCGAGGTCGTCGGCCGCCCGGAGCAGGTCCTGCTGGCCCGTCTGGATCATTCGCGAGCGAGCTCCCCCAACGCTGGCAAGACGCGAACCCTACCACCCACCGGGCTACACTTTCGACCGTGACGGGTGAGAGCGACGCGATCGCAGAGGCGAGTATCCGGGCGCGCGAAGGCGGCGCGCCGAAGTACCACCAGAAGCTCGCGGAGCAGGGGAAACTCTTCGTTCGGGATCGCCTGCGCCTGTTCCTGGACGACGGCGCTCCGTTCGCGGAGGAGGGCCTGCTCGTCCGCGCGATGGCCGGTGACCTTCCTGCCGACGGCGTGGTCACGGGCGTGGGCTCCGTGGGCGGCCGACCCGTCGCCGTGATGGCGAACGATCCCACGGTGAAGGCGGGCTCATGGGGCGCGGCCACCGTCGAGAAGATCATCCGCATCATCGAGCTCGCCCGGAAGCGGGCGATCCCGATCGTCTACTTCGTCGACTCCGCCGGCGCGCGCATCACCGACCAGGTCGACCTGTTCCCCGGCAGGCGAGGCGCGGGCAAGATCTTCTACAACCAGGTCCAGGCGTCCGGCCGGATCCCGCAGGTCTGCTGTCTCTTCGGCCCGAGTGCCGCGGGCGGCGCGTACATCCCCGCGTTCTGCGACGTGGTGTTCATGGTCGAGAAGAATGCCTCCATGTACCTCGGCTCGCCGCGCATGGCCGAGGAGGTGATCGGCCAGCGGGTGACGCTCGAGGAGATGGGCGGGGCTCGCATGCACTGCGAGGTCTCGGGCTGCGGCGACCTCTGCGTGCCCGACGACAAGGCGGCGATCCTCGCGGCGCGCGCCTACCTCTCGTACTTCCCGTCGCACTACGCGGGCGAGCCGCCGGGAGCCGAGGGACGGCCGCCCGCGTATCGCGGGTCGCTCGCCGGGATCGTCCCCCAGGATGAATCGAAGGCCTTCGACATGTACGCCTTGGTCGCGGGCGTGGTCGATGAGGACTCCTTCTTCGAGATCAAGCCGGACTTCGCCAAAGAGGTGATCTGCGGCCTCGCTCGTCTGGGCGGCTCGGTCATTGGCATCGTGGCGAACCAGCCCTCGCACCTGGGCGGGGTGCTCTTCGTCGACTCCTCGGACAAGGTCGCGAGGTTCGTGTGGCTCTGCGACGCGTTCAACATCCCGCTCGTGTTCCTGGCCGACGTCCCGGGGTTCATGATCGGCTCGGCCGTGGAGCGCCAGGGCATCATCCGCCACGGCGCAAAGCTCATCACCGCGATCTCCGAGGCGACGGTGCCGAAGTTCTGCGTGATCGTGCGCAAGGCCTACGGAGCGGGGCTCTACGCGATGGCGGGGCCCGGGTTCGAGCCCGACGCGACCCTCGCGCTCCCGACCGCTCGCATCGCGGTGATGGGGCCCGAGCCGGCGGTGAACGCCGTGTACTTCAACCGGATCCAGGAGATCCAGGACGCGAACGAGCGCGAGGCGTTCGTCGCGGAGCGCCGGCGCGAGTACGAAGAGGACATCGACCTCTTGCACCTCGCGTCGGAGAACGTGGTCGATGCGGTGGTCCAACCCGACGACCTTCGCGCGGAGCTGATCCTGCGCCTGACCCAGAGCCGCGGCAAGGACCGCGCGTTCAGCGGACGGCGCCACGGCGTCCCGCCGGTGTGAGGGCGCCGGCCCGATGAGCTCGGTCGAGGTTCGCCTCGAGGGTCGCGTCGCGACGGTCACGCTGAACCGTCCCGAGGCGCTCAACGCGATCTCCGGCGAGGTGGCCGACGCTGTGGCCGGGGCGCTGTTGCAGGCCGCGGCGCACCCCGACGCGTGGGTCGTGATCCTGTCGGCGGCGGGGGATCGCGCCTTCTGTGTTGGCGCCGACCTGAAGGAGCGCAACCGCCTGGACGATGCCGGGTGGCTCCAGAACCGGATCCTGATGCGCGCGATGTTCGATTCCCTCCGTGCCATCCCCCAGCCGACGATCGCCTCCGTGTTCGGCCACGCGCTCGGCGGCGGCTTCGAGCTCGCGCTCGGCTGCGATCTGATCGTGGCGGCCGACGACGCCGTCTTCGGGCTTCCCGAGGTCCGGGTCGGCATCGTGCCGGGCGGCGGGGCGACGCAGCTCCTCGCGCGGCGGGTCGGCGAGGCGCGCGCGAAGGACCTGATCCTCACGGGCCGGCGCCTCACCGCGGCCGAGGCGCTCGAGATGGGGATCGTGGCGCGCGTCGTCGGCAGGGAGGCGCTCGTCGCGGCGACGGCCGAGCTCGCGGTGGAGCTCTGCCGGGCGTCGCCGGTCGCCGCCCGCGAGGCCAAGCGAGCCGTCGGGCTCGGCCTGGGGCTGCCGCTCGAACAGGGGATCGAGATCGAGGATCTCGCGTGGCGCCGCGCTGTGGCGACGCAGGATCGGCGTGAAGGCATCGCCGCGTTCGGGGACAAGCGCGAGCCGGAGTGGAAGGGCAGGTGATCCGGCCGGCGCTCCCGGCCTCCGTCGTCATCCGGGAGGTCGGCCCTCGCGACGGCCTCCAGGCGGAAGCGCCGCTCCCGCCGGCATCGCGCGCCACGCTGATCGACACGCTCGCGGACGCGGGCTTGCGCAAGATCGAGGTGGTCTCGTTCGTCTCGGAGACCCGCGTGCCAGCGATGGCGGGCGCCGGCGACGTGTGGTCGCGGGTCCGAACGAGGGACGGCGTCCGCTACTCGGCGCTCGTCCCCAACCGTCGTGGCGCCGAGGCGGCGGTTGCCGCCGGCGGGTTCGGCGCGCTGCAGGCGTTCGTCTCGGCGTCGGACGGCTACAACCGGAAGAACGTGGGCAAGGGCGTCGAGGAGTCCATGGGCGACGTCGCGGACGTGATCGCGGTGGGGAGCGCGGCGGGCATCCCGGTGGAGGTCTCGCTCTCCGCGGCGTTCGGCGATCCGTACGGGGACCCCGCGAGCACCGCGGAGGTGGTCCGCGCCGTCGAGCGGCTGGCCGAGCTCGGAGCCGCCGGCGTGTCGCTCGGGGACACGACGGGGATGGCGACGCCCACGCGCGTCTGGGATCTGTTGGCCGCGCTCGCCGAGCGCGTCACGGGCGTGCGGCTGAACCTACACTTCCACGACACCCGGGGCACGGCGATGGCGAACGTGCTCGCCGCGTTGCAGGCGGGTGTCGGGGAGTTCGACGCGAGCATCGGGGGGATGGGCGGGTCGCCGTTCGCGCCGGGCGTGAACGGCAACGTGGCCACCGAGGATCTGGCGGCCATGCTGCTCGGCATGGGGATCGAGGTCGGCGTGGACCTCGGGAAGCTAGCGGCGGCCGCGCGCCTGGCCGGAGAGCTGGTCGGGCGCGAGCTCCCCGGGCACCTCGGCAGGGCCCCGGCCGAGGGCGAGGCCTAGATGTTCAACCGCGTGATGGTCGCGAATCGGGGCGAGATCGCCGTGCGCGTGATCCGCACCTGCCGGGAGCTCGGCATCCGAACGGTGGCGGTCCACTCGGACGCGGACGCCGCCGCCCTGCATGTCCGGCTGGCCGACGAGGTCGTTCGCCTGCCGGGCGTCGCTCCCGGCGAGACCTATCTGGACGTCGAGGCCATCGTCGATGCAGCCCGGCAACGCGGCTGCGAGGCGGTCCATCCGGGCTACGGGTTCCTCTCGGAGCGCGCGGACGCCGCGGAGGCCATCCGTGCCGCGTCGCTCGTGTGGGTCGGACCGTCCCCAGAGGTCCTTCGCGCGGCGGGCGACAAGCTGCAAGCCCGGCGACTGGCGACGGATGCGGGCGTCCCGCCCGTCCCGGGAACGCTCGAGCCGGCGGTCAGTCCCGCCGACGTCGATGCGTTCGGCGGCAGGTTCGGTTATCCCGTGGCCATCAAGGCCGTGGCCGGCGGCGGCGGCCGGGGGCTCCGTGTGGCCGCCGGCGCCGACGACGCGCCCGCGGCGTTCGAGGCGGCGTCGCGGGAGGCGCTCGCCGCGTTCGGCGTTGGCGAGGTCTACCTCGAGCGGTACCTGGCGCGTCCCAAGCACGTGGAGGTGCAAATCCTCTCCGAGGCCCCGGGCGCGGCGATGTGGCTCGGTGCCCGCGAGTGCTCGCTGCAACGCCGGCACCAGAAGCTCATCGAGGAAACCCCGCCCGCATGCTCACAGGACTTCGCCGCGGGGATCGGCGACGCCGCGGTCGTCGTCGCGAACGCGTGCGGCTACGTGAACGCCGGCACGGTCGAGTTCCTCGTCGACGCCGACTCCGGGGCCTTCTACTTCCTCGAGGTGAACGCGCGCCTTCAGGTCGAGCACTGCGTGACCGAGGCGGTGCTCGGGCTCGACCTCGTGGCGGCGCAGCTGCGGATCGCCGCGGGCGAGCCCCTCGGGTTCGGCCAAGACGACGTGCGGCCGGGCGGCCGGCTCGCCCCGCGCGGACATGCGATCGAATGCCGGATCAATGCCGAAGACCCATCGCGCGGGTTCGCGCCCACGCCAGGGCTGATCGAGCGGTATCGCGAGCCCGGCGGGCCCGGGGTGCGCGTGGACGCGGGGTTCGCTGAGGGCGATCGCATCCCCGACGCGTACGACAGCCTGATCGCGAAGCTCGTCGTGTGGGGCGCCACGCGCGAGGAGGCCCGGCGGCGGGCGATCCGGGCGCTCGAGGAGTACGAGATCGAAGGCGTGGCGACGACGATCCCCGCCCACCTTCGGCTGCTCGCGCACCCGGAGGTGGTCGACGGCTCGTACACCACCCGGACCGTGCAGGGGGGCGCGCTCGACGGGCTCGCCCCGGCGGCGACAGGCCCCGAGGGCCCGACCCTCATCGTCGAGGGCCGGTCCGCGCGCCTGTGGAACCCGGCGATGGCCGGCTCGATCCGGGCAGGGGGAGGCGATACCGGCGGCGGTGCATCCGGGCGCGCCGTGCTTGCCCCGATGCACGGGACGATCCTTCGCTTGCTGGTCCGGGAGGGCGACCGCGTCGCGCCGGGAGACGCCGTCGCCATCCTGGAGGCCATGAAGATGGAGACCCACGTCTCGGCGTCGGCCGCGGGGACGGTGCGGGAGGTTCGCGTCGTGCCCGGCTCGGTCGTGGAGGCCGGCGAGGTCGTCGCGACGATCGGTGCGGCCGGCGAGGAGGGGGAGCGCCCATGAACGAGCAACCGCCCGGCTTCATCGAACGACTGGACCTCGTCTTCTATTGGGTGGCCGACCTGGCTCGCGCCGTCGACTTCTACCGGGACGTCCTGGGCCTCGACCTGATCCGGCAGGACGCCGACAGCTGGGCGGAGTTCGACGCTGGTGGGCGCCGATTCGCGCTGCACACCGTCGGCGAGGGTCAGGCCCTGCCCCGAGGCGGGGCGACCGCGGTGTTCTCGGTGCGCGACCTGGACCGGGCGAAGGTCGCGCTCGCGGCGAACGGCATGGCGTCGGCGCACGACGGCGACGTCGAGGGCTACGCGCGCTTCTCCTCGTTCCTCGATCCCGACGGGAACGAGTTCCAGCTCATCGAATACGCCACCTGAGCGCCGTCGGACTCGTCACCGGCGGTCACTATGCTTGGACGCATGCAGGAGTCGCTCGGGACATGCGCCCGGTGCGGTGAGCCCCTGCCGGCGGACGCGCGCTTCTGCCCGAACTGCGGCGCCCCGGTCGCTGCGCTCTCCACCGAGGAGCGCAAGGTGGTCACCGTCATGTTCGCCGACCTCGTCGGGTCGACGAAGCTCTCGACGCGCCTGGACCCGGAACGGTTCCGGCAGGTGACGGCGACGTTCTTCGGTGCCGTCTCGGAGGAGCTCGAGTCGCTCCGCGGTCGCGCGGAGAAGTTCGTCGGCGACGCGGTCATGGCGGTCTGGGGCGTGCCGCACGCGCACGAGGACGATGCGCTCCGAGCCGTCCGGGCCGGGCTCTCGATCAGGGACCGCGTGAGCCGGCTCGCCTCCTCGCTCGGCCTGCCGACGCCCCTGCGCGTGCACGTGGGCATCAACACCGGCCCGGTCGCGACGGGATCGGGGCCGATCGACCAGCTCCTCGTGACCGGGCCCGCGGTGAACCTGGCCGCGCGGCTGCAGGAGGCGGCGCAGCCGGACCAGATCCTGGTCGGGGAGACCACGTGGCGGCTCACCCGCGAGGCCGTCGAGTACGGCGAGGAGCGAAGCATCCCCGCGGAGGGCTTCTACGACGACATCGTGGCCTGGCCGGTCGTGTCGCTCTCCCCCCGGTCGACGCGGCGAACGATCCCGCTCGTGAACCGCCGGCGGGAGCTGAGCCTCCTCGCGGATGCGTTCGAACGGGTGAAGGAGACGTCGCGCCCGCATCTCTTCACCGTCCTGGGCGAGGCGGGCATCGGCAAGTCACGCCTGGTGGACGAGCTCCTGGCGGGCCTCCCCGACGAGGTGAAGGTCCTCACCGGACGGGCGAGCCCCTTCGGCGAGGAGGTCACGTTCGCCCCCATCGGCGAGATGATCCGATGTGAGATCGGCGTGAGTGACGGCGCCTCGCCCAAGGAGACGCTCGAGGCGCTCCGCCGAAGCGTCGAGGCGGTCGTCGACCCAGGCGAGGTCGACCAGACGCTCTCACGGGTCGGCCTCACGGTCGGCATCGAGCCGGACGCGGGCGACGGCATCGCCGAGGACGAATGGTCGATGGTCCTCGGGCGCCTGCAGGCCCACCTCGGATCCGAGGGCGGTGGGCGCCCCTACCGGGTCGCGGAGATCCGCGCGGGACTCCTCGCCTACCTCCAGGGCTTGAGCGCGCGCGGTCCGGTCGTGATGGTGTTCGAGAACGTCCATGAGGCCCAGCCCGCGCTCCTCGACCTGATCGAGGGGATGATCGGGCGGGGACGGCGGTTGCCGTTGCTCGTCGTGTGCGTCGGGCGGGACGACCTGCTCGACCACCGCTCGGGGTGGGGCGGCGGTCTCTCGGACGCGATCACGCTTCGCCTGGAGCCTCTCGGATCGAAGGAGGCGAGGGAGCTCGCCCTGGCGGCGGGGGAGCAGATCGACGAGGAGACCGCCGACCGGATCGTCGTGCAGACCGGGGGGAACCCGTTCTTCATCGTGGAGACCACCGGGATGCTCATGCAGGAGCACCCCGAGCACGTGAGCGGCGCGCGGCACAGCCATCTGCTGCCGCCCACCGTCCAGGCGGTGGTGGCATCCCGGATCGACCACCTCCCCGATGAGGCCCGCGACATGGTCCGCAAGGCGTCGGTCTTCTCGCGGAGCTCGTTCGACCTCTCGGACCTGGCGCTCGTCACCGAGCCGAACGTCGAGACGCTGCGCGTCCTCGAGGACGAGGAGCTGCTCGTTCGCGACGAGCTCCGGCCCGGCGTGTGGCGGTTCCGTCACGAGATGCTCCGCGACGTCGCCTACGAGAGCCTCGCCAAGCGCGACCGCCTGCGGCTGCACCTGCAGGTGGCCGACGGGCTCGAGCGCAAGGAGCCGGGTCGCTGGCCAGGGGTCGTCGCCTGGCATCTCGAGCAGGCCGCGCGCATGTCGCTCGACCTCGACCCGGAGGACCGCACGCTCCCCAACCGCGCCGTCGAGGCGCTCGCGCGGGCGGGCGACGTCGCGCGCCGGCGCACGGAATCGCGCAAGGCCCTCGACCTGTACGAACGAGCGCTGTCCCTCGCCGGGCCCGAGGACACCTGGGGAGAGCGCGAGGCGAAGATCCTCACGTTCATGGGCGAAGCCCGATATTGGCTTGGCGACTACCGCAGCGCCGTGACGACGCTCACGAAGGCGCTCGCCGTGGGGGGCGACGACACGTGGGTCCAGGCGCATGCGTGCCGGTTCCTGGGCGACCTCGCGCTCAACTTCGAGGCCGATCCCGACCGGGCGACCCAGTTCTTCGACAAGGCCCTCGCCGCGGCCCGCAGCCGGGACGACCCGTGGACGCTCGCACGGACGCTCCTCATGGCTGGCTGGGCGCCCTACTGGCGAACGGACCTCGTGAGCGCGCGCGCGATGTTCGAGGAGGCGCTCGCGACCGCTCGTGCCAACCCACACGAGGATCGCTGGGCGGAGGCCCGGGCGCTGATCGCGCTCACGTCGTGCATCTCGCCCGTCGGGGACGAGGAGGAGTGCCTGCGGCTCGCGGAACAGGCCCTCGAGCTCGGCGAAGCGATGGGCGACGCGTTCACGACCGGCGTCGCCCGCGAGAGCCTCGGCAACTCGCAGCGCAGGACGTGGCAGCTCGACCTCGCGCTCCCGAACCTGCGCGAGGCGACGAGGATCTTCCGCGACCTGGACGCTCGCTGGGAGCTCGCAAGCGCGCTCGGCGAGGTGGGCGAGGTGCACCGGCTCCGTCAGGAGCTGCCCGAAGCCGAGCGCAACCTGCGCGAGGCGCTCGACCTCTGCCGGAAGCTCGGCGAGCGGAGCCTCATCGCCTGGACGGCCGCCCAGCTGATCCGCGTCATCCTCGCGATGGGCGAGCCCGCCGCCGCCGAACGGATCCTCGATGACCCATCGGTGTGGGTCGAGAGCGCCGAGCCGACGGACCTCATCCTCGCGGAGGCGACGGTCGCCTTCGCCAAGGGCGATCGCGACCGGGCCCTGGAGCGGTACACGCGGCTGCTTGAGGCCTCGAGGAGGACGGGTTGGCGAAACGCCGTCGCCGCCAGAGTGTGGATGATCGGGTCCCTCTTCGGCTCGGACGCGGCGGGTGGCGAGGCTGCCGTCGAGGAGGCGCGCGCGACGCTCGAGGCCGCGCACTGGATCCACGCGATCAAGGAGCCGGAGTTCGCCCGGCGAGAGGGTGCTCAGGGAGCGGCCGCGCTCGCGTGAGCCTCGCGCCGTCGCCGCTCCAGGAATGCCCGCTCGACCGGATTCGTCGCGAGCTCGAGCGCCCTGACGTAAGAGCGCGCCGCTTCCTCGTTCCGGCCGACGCGGCGAAGCAGGTCGGCCCGCGCGGAATGCATGAGGTGGTAGCCATCGAGGGCCCCCGAGGCGAGGGTTCGATCCATCATCGCGAGCCCGGCCGCGACATCGCCGGCCATCGCCACTGCCACGGCGTGGTTGAGGTCGACCACCGGGGAGGGGGTCATGCGCGAGAGCGCCGCGTAGAGCACGGCGATCGCGCGCCAGTCCGTGTCCTCGGCGCGCGCGGCGAGGGCGTGCTCCGCCGCGATGGCGGCCTGAAGCTGGTACGGGCCGGGCTGGCGGCGCCCGCGAGCTCGCTCGAGGAGCGCGGTGCCCTCCTCGATCGCGGTGCGATCCCATCGCGACCTGTCCTGGTGCTCGAGCAGGACAAGCCCGCCGTCGGGGCCGACCCGGGTCGCTTGGCGCGAGTCGTGCAGGAGCATGAGCGCCAGGAGCCCCAGGGCCTCGGGCTCGTCGGGCATCAGGTCGGCCAGGACCCGCCCGAGACGGATCGCCTCGGCCGCGAGGTCCGAACGCACCACCGATTCCGACGTGGTCGCGCTGTAGCCCTCGTTGAAGATGAGGTAGATCACCGCGAGCACCACGTGCACCCGCTCGGGGAGCAGGTGGTCGGGCGGCACCCGAAAGGGGATCGCCGCGTCGCGGATCTTTCGCTTCGCGCGAACGAGGCGTTGCGCCATCGTCGGGAGCGGCACGACGAAGGCTCTCGCGATCTCCTCGGTGGTGAGCCCCCCCAGCGTGCGAAGCGTGAGGGCCACCTGCGACTCGGGAGCGAGCGCCGGGTGGCAGCAGGTGAACATGAGCTGCAGCCGGTCGTCCTGGATCGAGCTCACCGCCGCGGTTCCGGCCGACCCATCGGGGCCCTCGTCCAGACGCGCCATGCGTTCCAGCTCCCGCCGCTTGTCGTCCATGCGTCGCTCACGCCGGAGCCGATCGATCGCCTTGTTCCGCGCGGTGGTGGTGATCCACGCGCCCGGGTTGTCCGGCAGGCCCGTCCTCGGCCAGCGCTCCAACGCGACGGCGAAGGCCTCCTGCACGGCCTCCTCGGCCACGTCGAAGTCGCCCAACACCCTGATGAGGGTCGCGACCGCCCGCCCCGACTCCTGACGGAACAGGCGGTCCGCGATCGCCGCGGCGTCGGCGCCCCCTACGGCGCGCCCGGGTCCGGGACGTCCATCACGGGGCGCACCTCGATCGTCCCGAGCCTCGAGCTCGGGATCCTCGCCGCCGCCTCGATCGCGTCGTCCAGGCTCTCGCATTCGACGAGGTAGTATCCCCCGAGCTGCTCCTTCGTCTCGGCGAAGGGCCCGTCGGTGACCAGGCGATCCCCTTCGCGCAGACGCACCGAGGTGGCCGAAGGGGTCGGCTGCAGGGCGTTGCCCCCCAGGAACCAGCCCTTCTCCTGCAGCCACGTGGTGTACTCGAAGTACTCCTGGTAGAGCTTCGCCGATTCCTCGGGGCTGAGCCCCGCCAGCA
>VAYJ01000052.1:0-3315 GCA_005888465.1 Actinomycetota bacterium | reverse complement strand
CCGCCACTCGACGAAGGGCGACCCCTTCGATCGACAGCCAGGGCGATTCCGCTACGCTGGATCGCGATGGATTTCGACCTCACCCCCGAGCAGCGCGAGTTCCGCTCCGCCGTGCGCCGGTTCGCCGAGGAGGTCATCGCCCCTCGCGCCGAGGAGATGGACGAGCGGGGAGAGCTCCCGCTCGACATCGTCAAACAGATGGGGGAGCTCGGGCTCTTCGGCCTGCCGTTCCCCGAGGAGTACGGCGGGCAGGGATCGGACTTCCTCACGTTCTGCCTGGCCGTCGAGGAGCTCGCCCGCGTCGACTCCTCGATGGCGATCACGCTGGAGGCGGCGGTGGGCCTGGGGGCGAACCCGATCCACGCCTTCGGTACCGAGGAGCAGAAGCGCCGCTGGCTCGGGCCGCTCTGCCGGGGCGAGATGCTGGGCGCCTTCGGCCTCACCGAGCCCGGCGGCGGGAGCGACGCGGGATCGACGAAGACGACGGCCCGCCTCGAGGGCGGCCAGTGGGTCATCGACGGCTCCAAGGCGTTCATCACGAACTCCGGCACGGGGATCACGGGCATGGTGATCGTGACCGCGGTGACGGGGACGGCTGCCGACGGCCGCAAGGAGATCTCGGCGATCATCGTGCCGGTCGACACGCCTGGCCTCGAGGTGGGGCCCTCGTACCGCAAGGTGGGGTGGCACGCGAGCGACACTCACGGACTCTCGTTCTCCGACTGCCGGGTCCCCGAGGAGAACCTCCTCGGCGAACGCGGCAAGGGCTATGCCCAGTTCCTGCAGACCTTGGACGATGGCCGCATCGCGGTGGCGGCGCTCGGGACCGGCCTCGCCCAGGGATGCCTGGAGGCCGCGGTCGCCTACGCGAGCGAGCGCCGCGCGTTCGGCCGGCCGATCGGGGCGTTCCAGTCGATCCAGTTCATGATCGCCGACATCCGCGTCGCCGTGGAGACGGCCCGGCTCGTTACGTACCGCGCGGCGTGGCTCCGCGACCAGGGCCGGCCCTACAAGGCCGAGGCCGCGGTCGCGAAGCTCCACGCGAGCGAGGTGGCCGTGACGGCGGCCCGCCAGGCCGTGCAGGTCCACGGGGCCTACGGCTATATGGAGGAGTTTCCGGTGGCCCGGTTCTACCGGGATGCCAAGGTTCTGGAGATCGGCGAGGGGACGAACGAGATCATGCGCTGGATCATCGCCCGCGACCTGGGGTTGCCGGAATCCGAGAGTTGAACCGCCCCCGTCCGCCCTCAAGGCATTGCCATCGAATGTCGAAATCCCAGGAAATGATTGCAGCTGCACCTCCGAGCGGGCAGGCTTGTCCTGTCTTGACATTTCGCGGTCCCGTCAGGTAGGGATAGGGCCCAGTGACGAGCTCGAAAGGCTTCCGGGGAGCCCGATGGGCGGCCGTACTCACGGCTGCCGTGGTCGTCGGTACTCTCGTCACGGCACCAGTCCGGGCAGACACCAAGAGCGA
Source organism: Actinomycetota bacterium (assembly GCA_005888465.1). Lineage (GTDB taxonomy): Bacteria > Actinomycetota > UBA4738 > UBA4738 > UBA4738 > AC-55. The sequence continues at coordinate 1,841 of VAYJ01000052.1, read as the reverse complement.
GCTGGACGCTGCCAAGGCGTCCCTGACGGCGCTCATCGCAAAGATTTCCGCCGAGCAGAACTCGATCGACGCCCTCACGTCGCAGGCGAGCGCCCTCGCCACACAGATCGACCACGTCAACAGCAGGATTGCGACCACCCAGGGCCACATCGCCGACAAGGAGCAGCAGATCCGCGCGGCGGGCGACCGATTGTCGGCCGCCCAGGCCCAGCTCGACCAGCGGGCCTGGGTGGCGTACGAGAACGGGCCGGGGAGCAACCTCGAGTTCCTCCTCGGTTCGACCTCCCTTTCCGACCTCACCGACCGGCTCCAGATCGTGAACACGGCGGCGCAGAGCGACGAGGAGCTGATCCTCGAGATCCACAACGACGAGAACCTGCTCGCGGCGCAACAGTCGGACCTCCAGAGCCTGGAGAGCCAGCTGCAGTCGACCAACACGCAGCTCAAGACCCATCAGGACGACTTGAACGCGAAGCTCGCCGCGCAGCAGAAGCTGATGGACGGGATGGACAAGGACAAGACCTCGGCCCAGGCCTTGGTCGATAAGCTGGGCGCCCAGTACAAGGCCGAGCTCGCGGCCGCCGAAGCGGCCAGGCGCGCCGCGAAGGGCTTCATCAGCGGTGTCTTCTTCAAGTGCCCGGTGTCGGGTGCCGTTGCCTACGCGGACGACTTCGGCGCGCCCCGCTACGGGGGCGGGTTCCACCTGCACGCGGGCAACGACATGCTCGCGGCCTACGGGACGCCCATCGTGGCGCCCTTCCCGGGCACCGCGGACATCGACGGGAACGACCTCGGTGGGCTCGCGGTTACCGTCACGGGTGCGGCGGGGTACGTGTACAACGCCCATCTGAGCGCCTATGCGGGAAGCTTCCCCCGGACCGTGAGCTCCGGCGAGCTGATCGGCTACGTGGGCACGTCGGGCGACGCGCAGGGCGGACCGCCCCACGACCACTTCGAGTGGCATCCGAACGTGATCCCGCCCAACCCGTGGGTGAGCCCCTACGGCGTGAGTATTGTCGGCACGGCCATCGACCCCTACCCGTATCTGAACTCGGTCTGCTGACGGCCGTGGGCGTCGAGCGTCGACGCGACGAGCCCTGGATCTACCGAACGTACGCCGGCCACGCGACGCCTCGCCGGTCGAACGAGCGTTTCCGGGCGAACCTGCAGCAGGGCCAGACGGGCCTGTCGATCGCGTTCGACCTGCCAACCCAGACGGGGTACGACAGCGATGCCGCGATGGCCGGCGGCGAGGTCGGCCGCGTCGGCGTCCCCGTCTCGCACCTCGGTGACCTGCGCACGGTCTTCCGGGACATCCCGCTCGCCCGGATGAACACCTCGATGACGATCAACGCGACGGCCGTGTGGCTCATGTCGTTGTTCGTGAGCGTCGCGGATGAGCAGGGGGCCTCGCGGGCGGCTCTCGCCGGGACCACGCAGAACGACATCCTGAAGGAGTTCCTCGCCCGCGGCACGCACATCTACCCGCCGGCGGCGTCGATCCGCCTCTCGACCGATCTCATCACCTGGGCCGCCCACGAGACGCCCCGCTGGAACCCGATCAACGTGTGCTCGTACCACCTGCAGGAGGCGGGGGCGGACCCGGTGCTCGAGGTTGCCTACACGCTCGCCAACGCGATCTGTGTGCTGGACGCGGTCCGCGAGGGCCAGCTTTCGGGCGACGCGTTCGCCGAGATCGTCGGCCGGATCTCGTTCTTCGCGAACGCGGGCATCCGGTTCGTCGAGGAGCTCGCCAAGATGCGGGCCTTCGGCCGCTTGTGGGGCCGCGTGTGCGTCGAGCGCTACGGCGTGACCGATCCACGACGGCGCCGGTTCCGCTA
>VAYJ01000051.1 GCA_005888465.1 Actinomycetota bacterium | reverse complement strand
ATCCCGATGCGGCGACCGCCGACGCAGACCCGGAGGCCGACCTGGGCCTCGAACTCCCGCCCGACCGACCGCCCTCGCCGATCTTCCGGCCGTGGCGGATCGCGGCTGGCCTCGCGCTGGGGGCCGCCGCCGCGACGAAGTGGTCCGGCGCGCCGGCGCTCCTCGGCGCGATCGTCATCACGATCGCGTGGGAGCGCACGCGGCGGAAGAAGCTCGGGCTCCCCTCGCCGTTCCGGGACGTCCTGGTGGAGGAGTCCTTCGGCATCTTCGTGTTCCTGATCGTCCTACCGCTCGCCGTCTACGTCGCGTCCTACGCGAAGTGGTTCGCCGACCATCAGGGGAACCTGTCGGATTGGTGGGCGCTGCAACGCAGCATGGCGAGCTACTCGATCCACTTGCGCGCCTCGCACCCCTACGCGTCGCGCGCCTGGACGTGGCTCTACATGGGCCGACCCGTCTCGTACTACTACCAGGGCGCCGGGACGCGTGCCGCCGCGATCCTCGCGATCGGGTTCATCACCATGCCGTATGCCCTCTTTTGCTGGATCCGAAAGCCCGATTGGCGCGCCGGGCTCCTCGTCGTCGCCTTCGCCGTGCAGTACTTCCCGTGGTTCTTAGCGGCGCGCACCGACTTCCTCTTCTATATCGCGCCGGCGACGCCCTTCATGGTGCTCGCTGCGGTTTACCTGCTGCGCGACGTCTCCGAGATCCGGGTGGGGGTCGAACGGAGTCGCGCCTATGCACCGCTCGCCGCGTTCCTCGTGCTGATCGCGATCGGGCTCTTCGCGTTCTTCTTCCCCGTGTTGACGGGGCGCACGATCTCCTACACGGCATGGCGCGCGCGGATGTGGTTCCCCGGCTGGATCTGACGGCTCAGCGGGGATCGGGCAGGCGGCGTACGCCGCCGGGCTCGCCGCCGACGAGCACGTCGCTCACCAGGGATGGGTCGAACAGGCCGTGGCCGACGACGCCCGGGATCGCGTCCAGCGCGGCGGCGAGCTCGGCCGGGTCGCCCACCTCGCCAGCCAGGTCGGCCTGCAGGTTGACGTCCGGGGTCGGCTCGGCCTCGCGCAGCCGAACGGGCCCGCGCTCCCAGATTCGGCGGAGCGTCGCGGCCAGGCCGAATCGCATGAGCTCGAGCGGCACGGGAGGGCGGAGCGCCGGGACGACCTTCTCAGAGGAGACGATCACTAGGAACCGGGAGGCGGCGGCCGCAACGATCTTCTCCCGCGTGTGCGCGCCACCCCCTCCCTTCACCAGCCAACGATCCGGCGCGACCTGATCGGCGGAGTCGACCGCGAGGTCCAGCCGGTCGAGCGACTCGAACGGCTCGACGACCAACCCGAGCGTGCGCGCCGCGCGCTCGGTACCGAGCGAGGTGGCGACGCAACGGACCCTCGGGCCGCGCGTCGCGACCGCGGGCAGGAAGTAGGCGACGGTCGAGCCAGTGCCGAGGCCGAGCACCATCCCGTCCTCGACGAGGGAGGCGGCCGCCTCCGCGGCCTGGCGCTTGCCCGCCTCGCTCGCGTCCATGGCGCTCGCACTCTACAGTCATGGACCACGGCCGGGGAGCGGAGCAGAACCGAACCCCGGCCGACGCCGTCCACTAGTCGATGCGAGAGGGGAGTGCGAGAGCCGGAGCCGGAGATCATCCGCCGGGCACAGGCCGGCGACCAGGAGGCGTTCGAAACGCTCGTCCGCGGTGCCCAAGCCGACGCCTTCCGTTTCGCGTTCCATCTGACCGGCGACCGAGGGCTCGCGGAGGACGTCACGCAGGACGCGTTCCTCCGGGCCTACCGGGCCCTTCGCTCCTTCCACGGCGAGGCCAAGTTCTCGAGCTGGCTGCTCCGGATCGTCCGCAACTGCGCCGTCGACGCGTATCGCAAGACGCGACGCGAGGTCGCCGCCTCGATCGAGCGCAAGGACCCGGCCGCGCCCGCCCCGTCGGACGACCGGCTTCGCATCGCCGAGGCGATCCGGCGCCTGCCGATGGAGCTCCGCGAGCCCTTCGTCGCGATCGAGATCCTCGGGTTCAACTACGCGGAGGCCTCCGCGATCCTGCACATCAAGACGGGCACGAGACCGCCCGCACCGCGATCAGCCAGGCGATGGACGATCTTCGCGCCGTCGCTCCGAGCGTCACCGACCACGTGAGCGGTTGCGCCGAATGCCGCGACTTCATCCACGGCGTGCGGCGGATCCGCGAGCTCACGCGGTTCGAGGTTGCATCCGATGTGCCGGACCTGGCCCCAGCGATCATGGCCAAGGTCGAGGCGGAGGCCGAGGCTAGACGCGGACGGCGCTTGCGAAAGCGCGCAATGCGGCGGCCCAGGCTCCACGGTCCTCGCCGCAGGGGCGATCCGCGCACACGCCGCGTCGTGGGCGTCGGCCTCGCGGCCGGGCTCGTCACCGGCGCCGTCTTGACCGGCGGCGGGCTCGTCTCGGTGCATCAGACGGACACCGCCGCGCTCGCCGACGTCATCCCGGCGCGCCTGAACGGGGCCGCCTCGACGCTCGAGGGCTACCGCGCCACGTTCGACATCACCGAGCTCGACTGGACCCGGGCGGTCCCGCAGCGAACGTTCGTCGCCGACCTCGCGTTCCGCGAACCGGAGAGCTTCCTCGTTCGTGTACACGACACCACGCGATACCCGTCGGCCGCATGGCCGCGGAACGACCTGTCGCTCGTGTCCGACGGCCACATGTGGCAGGCGAGCGGTCCGAACCCGTGCCCGCGCGCCGAGCTTCCCGCGTGCCCGCAGAGCCAACCCGTCGTGCGCACGGTGGTCGATCGCATGCCGTTCGACGCGAGCACCGCCATGCCCACCGACGTGATCGTCCCCATGACGGTGCTCGCCGCGTCGGACCGGGTGGACGTCGTGGGGCCGGTAACCGTCGGCGGTCGCGCGGCGATCGTGGTCGAGCTCACCTATCAGGACGCGACGCCGCTCTTCGGGTGCCTGCAGTTCCTCGGATCGTGGCGGCCCTACTATCCGACCGACCGCGTGCTCGTCGCCCTCGACCAGGAGACGTGGTTGCCGCTCCGCTACCAGGTCTACCCCGCACCGACGGCCGAGCGTCTGGCGTGGGCCGCCGCCGAAGGCCTGCCTCGAGAGCTCTCGACCGCCCCGGTCTTCACCGCCACGATCCGCTCGGTGTCGACCCAGGTCCCGCCCACCGACACGTTTACCCTGCCGCCGGTCGAGGGGGCGGTCGACGAGGGCTTCAAGGACCTGCCGCTCTCGTCGGTCGCGCTCGTCGCGCAGGCGACGCTCATCGAGCCGAAGCAGACCGAAGGGTTGCCGGTCGTTCGCATCGGCACCCTCGCCCGCACCGCTGCCCGGCCGTACCAGGCGGTGACCTTTGCCTACGCACGAGGTCTGTCGTGGCTCACGATCACCAGGGTCACGTCGTGGGAACAGCAGGCGCCGTACGGGGTCGGTCCCCTGGCCGAGGCCGTACCGCTGCTCGGAGGCTCGGCCGTCGCGCTGTACGAGCCCGCATCGGCGAGCGAACCCCGACGCCTCGCCCTGCACACGGACCAGGGCGAGTTCCTCGTGGCCTCGAACCTCCCCCGGTCGGATCTGGTGGCGGTCGCGTCGTCGCTCCCCGTCAAGGGGCTCGCCCTGCCCGAGACCTGGAGCAACCGCACCTGGTACGGCGGGAGCGTGCGGGCTGGGCTCGGGGTGGAGGACGCGATCTTCCAGGCGGGGTTCGACGTGCTCCTCCCGCGGGTGCTGCCGACGGGCTACGGCGCGGCGGCGGCCCTGCTCGTGCAGTCCGGGGACTCGAAGGGGATCACGATCACGTACCGGCGGCCCGCGGCGGAGCTCGGGGACGGGTTGTTGCTGACGGAGTCGACCGGCCAGTCGCTCCCGCCACCGAGCGGCGCCGATCAGCAGGTCGTGAGCCTGCGCGGAACGCTCGCGCGTTGGTCGCCGGACGAAGGGCGACTCGAATGGATCGAGAACGGCCTGTACTGCTCGCTCGCGGGTCCGGGGTTCGGCCTCGCCGACCTGGTGTCGATCGCGGCGTCGCTCCGGGGGGTGTGATGGCGCGGGGGGTGGAGTTCGTTCGGGGCTCGCGCGCGGGGCTCCGCCGCGCGCTGGCGTTCGGGGCCGCCCTCGCCGTGGGGCTCGCGGCCGGCGGCGTGATCGGCCTGCTGGCGCAGGTCCGTCCCCGGGAGCGGCTGCCGGCTCCCTCGCCGCCGCCGGGCGTGCTGAACGCGGGCCCCGCGCCGTCGGTCGCCCCCGCCGAGGCCTCCACGCTGCTGCTCTGGACACCGGGCGGGCTGCCCCAGGGGTTCGCGGGCGCGGCTGCAGCGCTCCCCGGGGTCAGCCACATCGCGGTGGTGACGAGCGGCATCGCCTGGCTCACGCGGTCCTATGCCGGGGACGGGACGGTCGTCGATCAGCCGCCGGCGGGCCTCGCGATCCCCCTGGAGGTCGCCGGCGTCAACCTGTCCGGCTACGAGCCGTTCCTCGCGCCGGCCGACCGCGGGATCCTGCCGAGCCTCGCAGCCGGCGAGGCCGCCCTGGGCACGACCTCGGCGGCCATCCGGCGTCTCGAGCCGGGGGGGACGCTGCAGTTCGGATCGGCGCAGCTCTCCGTCGCGGGGATCCTGCCCGACGCCGAGATCGGCGCGAACGAGGTGTTCGTGTCGCGGGCGACGGCGGCCAAGCTCGGCGTGAAGGTCGAGCGCTACGCCCTGATCGAACCCGCCCAAGGTGCCTCGCGCGCCACGCTCACCTCGGCCCTGGAAGGGCTCCTGCCGCCGGGAACGGTGGCGCAGATCCGGGTTCCCGGGGAGACACCGGTCTTCCGGCAGGGGGACGCGGTGCTTCCCCCCGTCGAGATGAAGGAGTTCTTCGGCGAGTTCGCCGCCAAACCCGCCGGCCGCGGGCTCCTGCGCATCGACCCGGCATGGGTCGCCAGTCACATCATCGACGTGCAGGTCCCGCTCCTCGGCGAGGTGCGATGCAACCGCGCCCTCATCCCGCAGCTCACCGGCGCGCTCGAGGACATCGAACGGGCGGGGCTCGGTTCGCTGATCCATCCGAACGACGCCGGCGCATGCTACTCCCCGCATTTCATCAGCGAGGACCCGCTCATCGGCATCTCGCATCACACATGGGGCGCCGCGATCGACCTCAACATCTCGCAGAACCGGTTCGGGCGCACGCCGCACCTGGACCCGCGCGTCGTCAAGATCTTCGAGCAGTGGGGCTTCACGTGGGGTGGGGACTGGGTGATCCCCGACGGCATGCTGTTCGAGTTCGTTCGGTTCGCAACCGGGACCTGAACCACAGGGCCAGCCGAACTCGATCGCGCAGGGTACCCTCTGATGACCGTGACGACGCGATTCACCCTCACGCGACGGGAACTGTTGAGCGCGGGCGCGATCGCGATCGTGGGCGCCGCCTGCACGAAGGGGACGACTCCCCCGCCGCCTCAACCGAGCCCATCGCCGGGCTCGATCGACCGGCTCAAGGTCGGCGCCATCGAGCTCTCGCTCCTGGAGGCGCAGAGCGAACTCACCACCGGGAAGAACCTCTTCTCGTTCGGGCTCACGACGCAGCAGGGACAGCTGCTCCTGGGCGGAAGCCCAAAGGTCTACGCGTCGCAGAACTCTGCCGCATCCGGGGCGCTCGGGCCGTGGGACGCGACCGCGTACAAGTTCGCCGCCGACGATGTCTTCAAGGACAACGCGCCGCGGAGCCCGCTCACCGGCTTCTACGTCGCCGAGGTCGACATGCCCAAGGCCGGGAACTGGACGTTCGCGGCCGTGGCGCAGCTCAGCTCGAAGACCGGGGTTGGGGTCGGGATCATGAAGGTGGTGGCCAAGGCCTCGGTCGCTCCGATCGGCTCGAAGGCCCTCTCCACGCCGACGCCGGTGGGGACGACCGACGCGGAGCTGAAGCAGATCTGCACGCGCGACCCGCCCGACACCATGCACTACCTCTCGCTCGACAAGGCATTGAAGAACGGCCTGCCGACGGTCGTGTGCTTCTCGACGCCGCTCCTCTGCGAGAGCCGGATGTGCGGCCCGGTGACCGACGAGGTCTACGCCGCGTTCCAGTCCACAGGGAAGAAGAAGGCGAACTTCATCCACGTCGAGGAGTTCCTGCCCGGACCGTCTCTCAAGCCGCCCGAGCCCACCGAGGAGAACCAGTCACCGCCGTTCAAGGCGTGGGGACTCCTCACCGAGCCCTGGACGTTCGTGATCGACGCGAAGGGGATCATCCGAGCACGCTTCGAGGGACCGGTGGTCGAGCAGGAGATCGAGGCGGCCCTGCAGCCGCTGCTCGGCTAGCCCTCCGAGCCGGATCCGTTCCAACGGGCCGCGGCCATGTCGGCCAGGCCGCGCAGGCCCGTCTCCCAGATCGTGGGAAGCACGAGCTGGCAGAACACGCTCCGGCGCAGGCGGGGCCGGTCGCCCACCGACTTCGTGAGCTGCCAGCGGCAGCGGTAGTTGATCGTGCTGCCAGCGCCGTCCGGCTCGATCTCGTAGCGGTGGATCCACTCGCCGTGGAAGGGCGGCCGGCTCTGCATGGTGCCGTTCGTCGTGAACTCGAAGACCGACGAGGGCGTCGCCTGGGTGACCTCGGAGCGATCGTGCCAGAGGCCGTGCGACGTGTACCCGACGCTCTGGAAGGTCGTCCCGACCGTCGCGGGCTCGTCCGGAGCTTCGATCGTGAGCAGGCGCTGGTGCATCCGGTTTGTCTGCCCGCCCCAGACCACGTGGGTGCGCAGGTCGGCGAGGATCTCGTAGATCACCTCGGGCGGGGCGGCGCAGCTCATCGAAACCTCGCCGGAGTAGACGTCGTGGAACTTGCGCTCTTCGGCCTTCACCACGACGGCATCCATCATGTCCCCTGCAGGTAAACGCTTGGCTAGGGCCTTTGGTTGCGCGGGCACGCCCCCTCCTCGTGTGACCGGATCCCGGAGAGGATACGCGGACCGGCCCGGTTTCACCTAGACGTTTTGCCGGATTCGTGCACGAAATCGGCCCCTTGAGGACGCGGGGAACCGGCAACCCCCGACGACCGACCTCCGACCGCTCCGAGTGCTAGCCGGCGACCGCGACTCCCACCCTGCGCCGGCGAAGCTGCTGTGTCACGGCCACGATCACCGTCATCGCGACCACCACGAGCGCGATCCACGGACCCGGGCCCGGGGTGGCCGTCTTGACGGGCTGTGGTTGGGTGACCGGCTGCGGCGCGGCGACGACGGGCGGCACGTAGGGCGCGACTGTCTGCGGCGACACGATGAACCCCGGGAGCGCCGCTTCGTCCGGCAGCCCCACCGAGACCAGCAGATCACGCAGGCTGGTCGGTCCTTGGAACCATTGTCCGGCGAGCGGCTCCTGGCCGGAGAACACCGGCGGGCCGGGGCGCGTGTAGCTCACCGGGCCACCGGGCGCGTACGGGTAGAGGTCCATCGTGACCTTGGCCGGCTTTGGGTCGCCATTCGGGATCGTGTAGACCACGACGAAATGGGCGCCCAGTGCCACGCTCGGCTTCACCGGCAGGATGTGGCCGTCACTCGCCGCGCCGAACGTCGCCGAGAAGAGCCCACTCTGCTCGGCGAGGTCACCGAGCTTCGCGCCGCTCCCGGGCTCGCCCATGCCCCGCAGGGTGACGCCTCCTCCCTTGAGCCCCGAGCCCGTGATCACGGCGATCGTCGGTCCCTTCGCGAAAGCCGTGGTTGGGACGGTGAGCACCGCAGCCGCGATCCCGATCACCAGGAGCATGCGCGTCTTCATCGGATTCTCCTTTTCCAGACTTGCCCCTCCTACGCCGGCGGGCCTCCGCCGGTTCCCCTTCCCGTTCGGTCACGCAAGCGCCACGCAGCGTTCACATGACCGGGCTACACTCCCCGGTCGCCGGCCCCATCACGGAGGTGCTTCCCGATGCGCCGTTCCTGGTTCATCCCGTGCTGGGCTCGGCGGGCAGAAGGGGGCGTGGAAAGGACGATTTCAAGTTGTTCTTTGGCGGCAAATGCTTTCATCAAGAATTTCCTAAAGCATCCGTTACCGATTTGTTACTGAGTTCCTCGGACAGCCCGACCACGATTCCCTCCGGGCCGCGGACGAAGCAGAGCCGGTACTTGTCCTCGTACTGCGCGACCTCGTCTACCAAGGACGCGCCGAGGGGGCGGAGCTGAGCGAGCGTCTCATCAAGGTCGTCGACGAGGAACATGATGCGGCGCATGCCCAACATGTTCGAAGGCACATTCTCGGGGCCGAACCGGACCGCGGCGGGCGTGTGGAACTTGGAGAGCTCGACCTGACCATGGCCGTCCGGCGTCCGCATCATGGCGATGTCGGCACGGACGTTCTTGAGCCCGACGACGCGATCTGCCCACGGGCCCTCGACTGTCGTCTCACCTACGAGCGTCATGCCCAGCGCCGCGAAGAACGCCTTCGCGGCCTCCATGTCGTCGACCACGATGAGGACGTTGTCCATCCGTAGCAATTTGCTTCTTGTGGCCATATTCCCCAAGTGGAGGTGAGGGGATTTGAACCCCTGGCCTCTGCCGTGCGAAGGCAGCGCTCTACCCCTGAGCTACACCCCCAAGCCCGCCTAGGGTAACTCGCTTTGACCTGCGCGGCCGGGCGCGCAACGATAGGCAGATGAGCACGAGCTCGCCGCACCGGCTCACCCGGTCCGAGACCGACCGGCGGATCGCTGGAGTCTGCGGCGGGATCGCCGAGTACTACGACGTCGACCCCATCCTCATCCGCGTCGGGTTCATCGTCGCCGCGTTCATCGGGTTCGGGATCCTGCTCTACATCGTGCTCTGGATCGTCATGCCGAAGGGGACGCCCGGGATCCCTGTGATGGGCCCGCGTCACGCGTCTTCGGCGATCCATATCGCGGAGTCGCGCTTCGCGCGAGGCGAGATCACCGCGGCGGATCTGGCGCAGATCCGCCAGGACCTGGAGTCCTGATGTTCTGGTGGAACTGGGGTTCGGGATGGGGACCGGGCATCGCGGGCGGCATTTTCTGGCTCGTGATCGTCATCGGCGCCGTCATCCTCCTCCGCCGCGAGGTGGGGCACGCCGGGCATGGCGGCCGGACCTCGCCGGCCCTCCGTCTGCTCGAGGAACGGTATGCGCGGGGCGAGATCGGCCGCGACGAGTTCCTCGAACGACGAGCGGTGCTCCGGCAGGGTCCCTCCGGAGAGCCGCGCCGGCCAGACGCCTAGCTCTGGTACTCGAGGTTCCCGGTGATCTCCTGCGCCAGCCGCTCGAGCGCGCTCTGGAGATTGCGCTGCACGAGCGCCACCGAGAGGTCGCCCCGGGTTCGCTCGAGGAGACCGCGCGCCACGTCGGTCGAGCGCCGAAGGTTCCCCGTGATGGCATCGGGGTAGTCGACGGACACGAGCAGCGCATACAGCTCGTCCATCGCGTCCAGGATGCGTTCGCTCTCGTCGAACTCGCCCCGCCGAAGGAGGTCGAGGATCGCGCGGCGGCCCTCGCCGATGGTCTCGGCCATCCCGTTCAGGAAGGGGGCGATCTCGACCTCGAGCTCGTCGGGGCCGGGGAGGGGTTTGGCGGTGACCAGCGCCTCGGTCAGGCTGGCCTCGACGTACTCCTTCTGGGCGTCCTGGTGGAAGCCGGCGTGGTAGATGTCGGGGTGCGCAGAGGCCACGGCCTCGCGCCCCTCGGCGAGCGCGCGGCGGGACTGCTCCAAGAGCCGGTGGGCGTCCTCGAGGTCGCCGCGGTGCACGGCGCGGATCGCGTTCGCAGAGGCTCGGATCGAACGGCGCGCGGCCGGCAGGGCCAGCTCGCGTCCGGCCATCTTCGCGTCGAAGCGGCCGCGGACGAGCTCCGCGATGCCGGTGAGATCCACCGAGCTATCGGGCGTTCGAGGCCTCCGCGAGGATCGCCTCGCGCTCGATCTCCTCCGAGGTTCGCACGACCACGTGCACGTCCTCGTCGATGATCGCCAGGCCGCCCGGCGTGAGCGCGCCGCCCCAGGCGAGCGCGTACGCGTCCTCCGGCGAGAAGCCGTTCGCACGCGGCGCCCGGTGGCCGTTCCCGCTCGCCGAGACCTCCGGCTGGAGCCGCCGCTCGCGCGCGAGCTGGATCTCGTCGGCGTGGATCTTGAGCAGGGCCAGGGCGTAGACGAGCAGCAGGCCGGCCAGGATGGCGGTGCCGTACAGCATGGGCCGAAGCCGCGGCACGAGCCCGATGAGGAACGTGATGCCGATCGCCTCGACGAGGACCGTGAAGACCCGGCGACGCCGCTGGCGGATCCGCGCCCTGGTTCGGTCCTTCGGCCCCATGAACCGCTCGCCCCGCTGCGGCATGATGACCCACCGCCCCGCTGCGGTTCGACTGTTCGCGTCAGCCAAGATCGTCATCTTTCGTTCGAACTCTTCCACGCTCGACCGTGGTGAATGACGTCGAGATGGGATCAGGAATGTGACCCAGATGATGCCCAATGCCGCCAGCAAAATCCAACTCAAGCCCGGCCCTCCTTGAGGTCGTTCCCGGTTCGACCACAACATGTGGGCTGGGATTGGAGGGTAGCATCCAACATCTGGTAGCTCAACGAACGTCGAGACTTTTCTCGCAAGCAATGTCTGGACGTTGGGTTGAGGTGGATTCAGTTGGCGGGATTGGACCGCCGATAGCCCCCGCTCTTGCCTCCGGACTTCGACACCAGGTGCAGGCCGTCGATCTCGGCTGCGCGGTCGAAGGCCTTCGCGGTGTCGTAGAGGCACAGGGCCGCGACGGCCGCCGCCGTCAGGGATTCCATCTCCACGCCCGTTCGGTCGTTGGCGCGAACGGTCGCCTCGACGCGGATGCGGCCGGCGTCGGGGTCGGCTTCGAGCACGACGCTCGCGCCGGTGAGCGCGATCGGATGGCAGTAGGGCAGCAGGTCCGGAGTTCGCTTGACGGCCATCAGGCCCGCGATCTTGGCGGCCTCGAGCGGCTTGCCCTTCGGCGTCCCGGCCACGAGCGCCGCGCAGGCCTCGGGCGTCATGGAGATCACGCACTCCGCGACGGCCTCCCGCGCGGTGACCTCCTTCGCGCCGACCTCGACGATCCGGGCCGGGCCGTCGCTCACGAACCCTCCTCCAGGGCCCGGAAGAGCATCACGCGAACCTGCGAGCCGGCAGGGGCCGTGTCGACCCCGAGCGGGATGAGCGCGAGGCCGTTCGCCCGGGAGACGGTCGAGAGCAGGTTCGACGCCGAAGGACCGGTGGGCACGGCGTGCCACTCGCCCCCCTCGCGCCAGACCCGCACGCGCGCAAACTGGAGCTTGTCGCGGGGTCCCGAGATGTTCGCGTCGAGCGTCGTCATGATGTGCGGCCGGAAGATGTCGCGGCGCCCCATCATCTTGAGGAGGGCAGGACGGATGAAGACCTCGAAGGACACGAACACCGAGACGGGGTTGCCGGGGAGTCCGAAGTACGGGACGTCGTCCAGGCGCCCGAACCCCTGCGGCATGCCGGGCTGCATCGCCACCTTGTAGAAGTCGACGTCGCCCCGCTTGAAGAACGCCTTCTTCACCACGTCGCGCTCCCCAACCGACACGCCCCCCGAGCTGATGAAGCAGTCGGCGCGAACAGCGAGCCCCAGGACCGCCTCCTTGAGGGCCTCGGGGTCGTCGGGGATGATGCCGCCCAGGTAGGGGGTCGCGCCCGCGTCGCGGAGGCCTCCGAAGAGCGTGTAGGCGTTCGCGTCACGGACCTGGCCGAAGGCGGTCTGCCGACCGGGGTCGACCAACTCGTCGCCGGTTGAGAGCACCGCGACACGCGCGCGCGGGTGCACGAGCGCGGAGTTGCGGCCGGAGCTCGCGAGGAGCCCGAGATCGGGACCCGCGAGGCGGCGGCCCTCCGGGACCAGGACCTCGCCCGAGCGAACGTCCTGTCCCACGGGCCGCACCGACGCGCCCTCCGGGAACGACCGGATGACCAGGACGTCGGCCTCCCGGACCACGCAGTATTCGATGGGCACGATGGCGTCGGCGCCGGCGGGGATGGGGGCGCCCGTCGCGATGCGAACCGCCTCCCCGGCGCCCACGGTGGCCTCGGGCATGTGCCCGATCAGCGAGTGCCCGGCGATCCGAAGGGACGCCGGGCTGTCCGAGGTGGCCTCCGAGACGTCTTCGGCCCGGACCGCGAACCCGTCCATGGCCGAGGAGGAGAAGGCCGGCATGTCCCCGCCCGCGATCATGTCGGCGGCGAGGACGCACCCCCAGGCCTCCTGCAGCGGCAGCTCGATCGGCGCGAGCACCCCGACCCGATCCAGGATCGACGCGCGCACCTCCTCGACGGTACGGAGCTCACCGCCCCCGTGGTCGTGGTGCGCGGCCGCCCCGGGCTCAGCCACGACTACACCAGCTTCTTTCGCTGGACGAGGTCGGCGAGGATCGCGCGGAACTCGGGTCCCAGGTCCTCACGGTCGATGGCGAGCTCGACGGTCGCCCGCAGGTAGTCGAGCTTCTTCCCGATGTCGTAGCGCACGCCCTCGAACACGTACGCGTAGACCTGCTGCTGCTGCGCGAGCAGGTTGATCGCGTCGGTGAGCTGCACCTCGCCGCCGGCATCGGGAACCGTCTCCCGAAGCGCGTCGAAGATCTCCGGCGTGAGGACGTATCGCCCGATGGCGGCGAGGTTCGACGGCGCCGTCTCGGTCGGCGGCTTCTCGACGATCGTCACGACGCGCGCGAGGTTCTCCTCGACGTACTCCGGGCTGATCGCGCCGTAGAGGTGGATCTCGGAGCGCGGTACCTCCATCCCGGCGATCACGCTTCGGCCGTAGCGGTCGTAGACGTCGATCATGTTCACGAGCAGGTTCCCCGAGGGGATGATGTCGTCGCCCAGGAGCACGGCGAACGGCTCGCCGGCCACGTGTGGCTCGGCCATCGCCACCGCCGCACCCAGGCCGAGCGGCTCCTTCTGGCGGATGTAGTGCACCGCGGCCATGTCGGAGATCTCGCGCACGAGCTTCAGGTCGTCGAGCTTGCCCGACTGCTCCAGGTGGTACTCGAGCTCGAACGAGCGATCGAAGTGGTCCTCGAGCGTGCGCTTGCCGCGCCCGGTGATGATGAGGATGTCAGTGATTCCGGCGTCGACGGCCTGTTCGACGACGTACTGGATGGCCGGCTTGTCGACCAGCGGGAGCATCTCTTTGGGCTGTGATTTCGTGGCGGGGAGGAACCTCGTCCCCAGGCCCGCCGCGGGAATGACGGCTTTCTTGACCTTCATGTCCCTCCTTGGGCGATGCGGGCCAGTCTATCGGACGATCTCGCGTGGGCCGCCGATCAGGACGTACGGCTCTCGTCGCGCGACAGCGCCGCGCGGTCGCCACCCGCGCGCTTGGCCGCGTACATCGCCCGGTCGGCCGCTCGGATCAGGTCGTCCGCGGCCGTTCCGTCCCCGGGGAACGTGGCGCACCCGACCGAGACCGTCACGCGGAGCGCGCGCTCGACGGGCTCATGGGACCCCCCGTTCGTAGCCACCTCCGAACCCCCGATCGCCTGCAGCAGGCGCTGGCCGACGACGCCGCGGATGCGCTCTCCCGCGGCCAGGGCCCCCGCCGCGTCCGTCTCAGGGAGCAGGACGACGAACTCTTCGCCCCCGTAGCGGGCCACCGTGTCGACGCCCGAGCGCACCGCGCTCTCAATCCGGCGCACGACCTCGACCAGCACCTCGTCACCGCGCAGGTGCCCGTGTTCGTCGTTCACCTGCTTGAAGTAGTCGATGTCCACCATCAGCAGGCCGAACTCGCGACCGAACCGGCGAGCGCGCTCGATCTCGCGAACGAGCGCCATCTCGAGGAACCGACGGTTCCCAGTCCCCGTGAGTGGGTCCGACATCGACAGGCGCTCCGCCGCCTCGACGTTCTCGACCGCGACCGCGGTCTCGCGAGCGAACGCGGCGAGCGTCTCCACGTCCTCGCCGGAGAAGGGAGCGCCGGAGATGCGACCGTAGAGCCCCACCACGCCGATCAAGCGATCGCCTCGGATGAGTGGCGCGGCGATCGCCGTGGCGGTCTGGGGTTCGCCGGGCCCGGGGCGGGGCCCTCCGGCGGATGGCCAGAGCACCGTCCTCGCCTCGCCCGCCGCCACGCCCGCGAGGCCCGCCCCCATCGCCAAGGGGGCGCTGGGCGGGACCGTGCCGCGCGTGACTTCGGCGAACAGGTAGGCGTTCGAGGGATGCGGCAGGTAGATGACGCCCGCCTCGGCGCCGAGGGAGAGCGCCGCGGAGTCGACCGCAACGGCGAGCATGCCGTGCTGGTCATGGGCCGATCGCAGGGTGGTGCCGAGCCGGGCCAGGCTGTGGCGGAGCTCCTCGCGGGACTGGCTGAGCTCGGTCGCGTACTGTTGCAGGTGCTCGCTCATCGCCGAGAGCGTGGTGGCCACCACCCGCTCCTCGTCGGCCGAGGCAGCCACGCTCGCCTCCGTACTCGCGAGCGCCGGGGCGCCCGCGAGTACGGCGCTCGCCTGGTCGGCGAGCCGCCGGATCGGCTCGGACATCATCCGGTGCAGGCCGAAGCCCAGGAACGACGCGACGAGCACGCTCCCGAAGACCACCATGAGGATCGCTGCCTGCAGGCCCGCGATGTCGCCCTGCTGCACGTTCACCACGGCGACGGCCTTCTCCGCCCCGGGCCGGACGCCGACCGAGGTGTACAGCCCCCGGCGGCGGCCGGCGAGCGGGAAGCTCTCGTCGCTCGGCGCAGGGAGCGGCGCTTCGCCCGAGAGCGACGACACCAGCGTCCGCTGGCCGATCCGTACCTCGAACCCGACGCGTCCGGCGGCCTGCGAGAGGGCCACCGCCTCGTTCTGGTCGACGAAGATGCCGCCGTAGACGTGGAGCACCTCCTTCCCGCCTCGGTCGAGCGGGTTCTGACCCGTGAGCAGGATGGGGGCGAGCGGTCCCGGGTCGAGCACCGTCGCCGCGTCGATCGCCGGCGCGCCGGGCAGGAGCGACGGCGGCTCGATCGAGGAGAGGACGCCGTCGCCGGCCCGGGTCACGACGAGGTAATCGAGGCCCCGGTCGACCCGCTCCTTGGTGATGGCGATCTCGAGTGCGGCCGACGACTGACTCGGGTCGTCGAGGACGCCGGCGAGGTCCTGCGCGGCCTGGTGGGTCGAGAGGGCGGCCAGCTGCGCCGCGCCGTTCCACGCAGCGTTGAGCGCCTGAGCGTCCCCAGTCAGCTTGATGTCGGTTCGCCGGTCGACCTCGCGCAGGATGGCGACGCGCACGAGGACGCCGGCCAGGACCAGGGGAACGATCGCGATCCCAAAAAAGAAGAGCGTCAGTCTGGCGCGAAGGCTCACGAGCAGAACACCACTGGGCGAGGGCGCTCCTTTGCCCGTGGTATCGACCCCGGCGTCGGGAAACTTGACGCCGAGCGCGTCCGACCTGGCTCCTATAATCGGGACGTGCCGACGTACGAATACGCGTGTTCGACCTGCGGAAACCACGTCGAGGTCGTCCAGCGGTTCAGTGACGAGCCGCTATCGGTCTGTGGGGTCTGCGGAGGGTCGCTCCGCAAGGTCTTCCACCCTGCCGGCATCCTCTTCAAGGGATCGGGCTTCTACGCGACGGACTCGCGCCGGAGCGGCAAGAAGTCGACAGAATCCGGCTCCACCAGCTCCGCCGGCTCCTCCGACGGCGGTTCATCGGAGTCGAAGAAGGCGGAGAAACCCGCACCTCCGGCGAGCACGAGCACGAAGGAGAAGTCGGCCTGAGCCCTGCGGAGCCCGTTCGGATCGGTGTGTTCGGCGGGTCCGGCTTCTATTCCTTCCTCGAGGACGTCGAGGAGCGCGACGTCGAGACTCCCTACGGCCCGCCATCCGCGCCCATCACGGTCGGGACCATCGGGGAGACGCGCGTGGCCTTCATGCCGCGGCACGGCACCAAGCACCAGTTCCCCCCGCACACGATCCCGTACCGGGCCAACGCCTGGGCGATGAAGGAGATCGGCGTCGAGCGGATCATCGGCCCGTGTGCGGCCGGGTCGCTCCGCGTGGGGGTGGCGCTCGGCGACTTCGTGGTGTGCGACCAGCTCGTCGACCGGACGCGCTCGCGCGCGCACACGTTCTACGACGGCCCCCAGACGACGCACATCTCGTTCGCCGACCCCTACTGCCCGGCGATGCGCGGCGTCGCGCTCGAACGCGGGCGCGCGCTCGGGATCACGATGCACGAGGAGGGAACGATGGTCGTGATCGAAGGCCCCCGCTTCTCGACGCGGGCGGAGTCGGCCTGGTTCGGCGCGATGAGCTGGGACACGATCAACATGACGGGCTACCCCGAGGCCGTCCTCGCCCGGGAGCTCGAGATGTGCTACGCGAACATCTCGCTGATCACGGACTACGACGTCGGCGTCGAGGGCGCGCCTCCCGTGACGCACGAGGACGTCGTCACCGTGTTCACGAAGAACAACGAGCGGCTCCGCGAGCTGCTGTTCGACGTCATCCCGGCGCTGCCGGAGTGGCGCGACTGCCCGTGCGCGACCGCGCTCAGCGGGGCGCGATTCGAGGTCTGAGGTCGGTTCGGCGCCTTGTGACCAATTTCACTGACGCGACGTGTCTCGCGCCGTAGCGTCGGGGGTCGATGAAGTCGGGCATGCGCAGGCAATGGACTCGCTCCTCGCGGGCGTACCTGGCGGCCTCCGGGGTCCTCGCGGTCGTGGCGGCGCTCACGGTGCACCACTACCTCTCCGATGCCGCCCTGGCGGCGGGCCGCGTGGGTCCGATGACGCGCGTGGTCGAGGCGGCGCAGCCGATCGCCCGGGGATCCGAGCTGACGGCCGGGTCGCTCCGGGTCGCATCGATCCCGAGGGGCTACGTCCCGCCGGGATCCTTCACGAGCCCGCAGCAGGTGACCGGCCGGGTCGCCCTCGTGGACCTCGCCGTCGGCGAGGCGGTGACCGAGACCCGGCTGGCTCGCGTACGGGCAGGTCCGGTGGCGTCGCTGATCCCCGAGGGGTACCGGGCCTTCGCCGTACCGACCGCCCTACCGCCGGGAACCGTCGTCCCCGGTGACCACGTGGACGTCCTCGCGACTTACGGCGCGGGGCAGCTTCAGGCGGACACCGTGGTCGAAGGTGCGGAGGTGGTCCTGGTCCTTGGTCCAACGACCGCCTCTGGTTCCCGAGGAAGCAGCGGGATCGGACTGCCGGCGGGCACCGTCGCGGCCGCGGCGCAGGCGACGCTCATGCTGCTGGTCACCCCCCAGCAGGAGCAGCGGCTCGCGTTCGCCCGCGCGTTCGCCGTCCTGGACGTGACCGTTCAACCGCCGCCGGGCGCGAGGTGATCGGCGGGCTCCCTCGTCTCCTCCCAGATGGTCCGCGCGGCGAGGGCGAGCAGGCCCAGCATCACAGGCGCAGCGACGTAATGCACGGCGAACACCATCGCGTGCCACGCGCCTGACGCGAAGGTGGGGTCCGACGGGATGCCGGTGAGGGCAAGCAGGCAGCCGGCGGAGAGGCCGATCCGGAGCAGCTTGCCGTCGACCGCGACGACGAGCAGCGGCAGGAACCACGCCACGTACCACGGAACGAGGTAGGGAAGCGCCAGGGCAAGGAGGAGCAGCGCCCACGCCCAGTCCCGCGTCGCGGCCTGCGGGACGGCCAGGGACAGGATCCGCCACAGGATGACCGCGAACGCGAGGAGGAACGCGGCGTCCACCGCCCGGGCTCCCGCCGAGCCCAGTCCGACGGCGCCCGCCGCGCGAGCGACGAGCCTGGGCCCACTGGCCCACCCCTCGAGCGACGACGCGTTCACGATCCAGCGCAGCGTCCTCGTGCCGGCGATGAACGGCACGCTCGCCACGACGGCGAGCAGGGCGGCAACGCCCAGGTGCGAAGCGGCGATCCGCAGGCGCTCCCGCGGCGGCGCGGCTCGCACGAGCGACCAAATCCAGATGAGGAGCGGCACGGCCGCGAACGCCTTGACGAGCGTTGCCAGGGTCAAGAGCGTCGTCACGAGCAGGGTGGCACCGGCCTGCCGTCGCACCGCAAGGCTTGCCGCGACGACGAGCAGCAGCGCGAGCAGCGCGTCGTTGTGGCCGCCGCCCACCACGTGGACGACCAGCACCGGATTCAATCCGATGGCCGCCGCGGCGAAGGCACGACGCTTGAGCGGCATGGCGGCGAGCACCCCTACCGCCATCAGCACGCTGAGTCCCGCGACCATCTTGAACACCTCGATCGTCGCGGCGGGCGAGCGCGACCATGCCCGCGCGATCGCGGCGCTCAGCAACGTGAACGCGGGACCGTAGACCGAGGACACATCCGCGTACTGCGGGGAGGCCGCCACCGTGAAGGGATCGGTGGCGAAGCGCGACGGCGCCACGACGTAGGGGTTCGCGCCGTGGAGGGCGACGATACGGCCGTACGCCGCGTAGCTGAAGACGTCCCGCGAGAGCATGAGCGGCCCGGCCGTCGTGATGGCGATCGCGGCCGCCGCCGAACCAACGACCGCCCACACACCGACCCGTCCGTGCCAGGCCTCCAGCAGCAGGATCGCAAACGCCGCCACCAGCCCCGCCATCAGCGCGATGCCGACGGCGATCAGCGCTCCCACGCCGAGCCGGTCGGCCCCCACGAGCCTCGCGAGCCGCGCCGTCCACCCAGGAACCGCCACGCCCGGCGGCATCGGGGGCACGAGGGGTGAGCGCGGCGCGCCCGCGACGGCTTCGACCGCGAAGTAGCCGATGACCAGGAACGCGAGCGCGACCCTCGCCCGTCGCGAGGTCACGGGCTCCTCACGCGGAGGCGCCCGAGTAGCGCCGCAAGCCTCGCTTCCAGAACCACCTGGTGAAGGCGAACAGCAGGGTCGCGAACCCGACGGCCAGGAGCAGCGTTCGCCCGTTCAATCGCGACGTGACCGCCTCCGCGGGGACCGTCACGGCGAACGCGATCGGCACCAGGAAGGTGAGCCCGAACCGCAGCCACACGGGGTAGACGCCGACCGGCCATCGTCCGGTCTGGAACACGCCGTCGAACAGCTCGACCATCTCGTCCATGCGCACCACCCAGAAGGCGCCCGTCGTGATGATCAGCCAGAAGCAGTAGATCATGAGGGCGCCCAGCAGCAGCGCGAACGCGAACTCGATGCCGCGCACGACCCCCACGCCGCCACGGAGCTGCGAGATTGCGACGCCGAGCACGATCGCCCCGGTGATCACCTCGACCGTCTGCCAGATGCGGATGTCCCGGATGCTCGCGAGCACCTGGGAGTCCTCGGGCTTGGTGAGCGCGTAGTCGAGCGTCCCCTGCCGGACGTCGGTGATCAGACGAACCATGTTCGGCTGGATCAACGTGTGGATGACCCCACCCATCAGGATCTGCACGCCTAGCACGGCGAGGAGCTGCGGGCGGGACCAGCCGTTCAGCTCCGTCGTGTGACCGAACACAAGCGCCAGCACGACCAGCCCGGTCCCGAGCGCGAGGAGCGATTGGAAGACCTCGATGAAGAAGTTCACCCGATACTGCAGCTCGTTCATCGCACCGACACGGAAGAAGAGCCAGCCGAGCCGAAGCGGCCGCAACGGTTCGATCCGCCGCGCCATCAGTTCCCCACCGCCGAGTACCTGCGGATCGCACGGCGCCAGACGACAAGCACCAGGCCGAGCCCGACCAGGATCCAGAACGCCTGCATCGCGAGGCCGAACAGCAGCGATCCCGTCGAGCGGCGGGTGACGAGCGCCTCGATCGGGAAGCCGAATGTCCATTTGAACGGCAGGAAGTTTGCGAGCGCCTGCGCCCAGCCCGGCATGAGCCGGAGCGGCACCAAGCGGCCCGAGAGCAGCAGCTCCACCACCATGTAGGTCTCGAACAGGGCGCTGACCCGCGTCGTCCAGAACGTGACCATGCCGAGCAGCCAGAGGTTCATCGTTCGGATCAGGTACGCGCCCCAGATCGCCCCCGCGAACACCGCGATCCCCGCCCCCGTCGGATGCAACGTCGGATGGAATGCGATGGTGAGGATGAGCGCGATCGGGAGCCAAAGAACGATGACGACG
>VAYJ01000141.1 GCA_005888465.1 Actinomycetota bacterium | reverse complement strand
CCGCGTGGTCCGCGACCTGGGTGCCCTGCCACCCGACGCGATCCTCTACCTCCTCGCCCAGCCTCTCCTCGACCTCGCCAGCGACCACCTCATGAGGGACCGGGACCTGACGACGCGATACGAGGAGCGCTTCGAGGTCGAGGACAGCGACGAGTGGATGGCCGCGATGGCGGAATACAACCGCGAGGCCGACGCAATCACCGCCGCCCTCTTCCGCGCCCAAGGGAGGCGGGGTTGGCGCACCTCTACCTCACGGACCGGCGCGCCTTCGACCGCCGGATGGAGCGCGGCCGACGACCTATCTGCGGTCGAAGGGCATCATCGACTGATCCGTCGCCGTCCCGAATTGCGCAAAACGCTCAGGGCGGTTTCTAGTCCTTCTCTCCCGTGATCCAGCCCCGTGGGCTTCGTCCCGTACCAAAATCCCCGCACGGGTCTTTTCCAGCCCTTTGCGGGCTACCGCAGGAGGGTTCCGTGTCCGCCTCGGCACCTCAGTGCCAGGTCACGGCCGCGATGAACCCACTGCCGCGAGGTCCGCACAGAGCTTGGCGATCTCGTCCACGTCGTGGTCCTCCGCCCGGAGCCCTGGGCGATGTCCTCGGGCGTGTGGCCTGGGTGGAAGGCGAGGTTCTCACGAGAGCGGGCGACCGGGGTCGAACCGGCGACGTCCAGCTTGGGAAGCTTTCTTGGCCCTTATGGGACAAGGGTTTTTCGGCAGCGGTAGCAGAAATGGGATAACGCAATACTCGGGCGACGAGGTCCGTTTTCAACAATTCGCCACCCGGCACCTTCACGCGGCGGGAGCGCCTGACACCATCGCGGCAAGCTGCCGCTCCGACGCCTTCGGCGAGGCCTCGAACTGTCGACCGAAAGCCACCGCGAACGGGTCCGGAAAGATGTCTGCTTGGCCTGCCTCGATGCCGTCCAGAATGGCGTACGCTACGTCGCGCGGCGAAGCCTTGGCCACCGGGAGCGCGCGGGACATGTCGGTATCCACCGGACCAGCGTAGACGCCGAAAACCGAGATGCGCTGTCCTCCAAGAAGGGCGCGTGCGGCTTGAGTAAGGGAATGGAGGGCGGCCTTTGAGGCGCTGTAGGTGGGGATGATGGGCAAGTTTGTCAGACCGGCGACGGAGCCGATGGTCACGACTGCACCTCCGCCGTTCTTCGCCAGCGTCGGCGCCAGCCGCTGGATGAGCTGTAGCGGACCGAAGTAATTCACTTCCATCTCCCGCCGGGCGTTGTCGACGTCGGCCGACTCCGCGAAGCCTGTGGCGAGCGCCACCCCGGCATTGCTGATAACCAGCCGGACGTCCCGAACCGCTTCGGCCACCGCGCGGATCTGATCCGCGTCGGTCACGTCGAGCCGCAACGGCACAAGCCGCCCATCGCGCACAGTGCTCAGTGCTTGCGGATTACGCGCGGTGGCGTAGACCTTCCCTGCGCCTCGGGCGAGGAGCGCCTCGGTTAGCGCGCGTCCAATGCCACGGTTGGCGCCTGTGACCAGTGCGGTCGTTCCTTCGATTCTCAGTGCTGTCATCGTCCACCGTCCTTTCTTCTAGTTGACCAGTCGACCCCCCGAAAAAGAGAGGGCCTCAGTATCGAGAGCCCACTCCGAACAGTTTGGGTTGCCTGCCTCTTCCACCTGGGACACCTCCGACGTGAGCGATCACGTGGCGTCGCCGCCCTTTGAGTCGGGGCGCAGCGGTCGGGGGTCGGCGGGGTCGAGGTCGTCCGTGCCGCGGCCACTCCACCACTGGGACGGCGGGGCGTCGCCGTATTCGTCGTGCCAGTTCCACCACTTGTACGGCGGGGTCTGCGGGTAGCCCTCCGGCGAGTCCTCCCACTTCTCCTGGCGCCCGAGCGCAGTGATGTCGAGGTAGCTCCAGGTGCTCCCCATCGCCTCGTCGCCGCGGTTGTTGACGAAGTACGTGCGGAATACGTTGTTGCCGTCGCGGATGAACGCGTTCGTGCCGTGCCACTCGCCGACGCCGAAGTCGGTGTCGAAGCTGTCCCTGATGGTGTACCACGGGATCTCCCAGCCCATCCGTGCCTTCACACGCTCGATGTCCGCCTGCGGCGCGCGCGAGACGAACGCGAGAGTGGTGTCGCGGGCGTTCAGATGGGCGAGGTGGGCGACCTGGTCGGCCACCAGGGAGCAGCCGCGGCAGGCATGCTCGGGCCAGCCGGACACGCCGGGCTCGAAGAAGGCGCGGTAGACGATCAGCTGACGGCGGCCCTCGAACAGGTCGAGCAGGCTCGCCTTGCCCTTGGGCCCGTCGAACTCGTACTCCTTCTCCACGGCCAGCCACGGCATCCGCCGGCGCTCGGCGGCCATTGCGTCACGGGCACGGGTCACGGCCTTCTCCTTCACGAGGAGCTGCTGGCGCGCCGCCTCCCATTCCTGCGGCGACACGATCGGGGGTGTGTTCATTGCGAGATGCCCTTGCCGGCGCTCCATCGCTCTCACCTTGTTCTTGTCCATGTCTCTCTCCTCGTTCCGTCTGTTCTTGCCGCGCAGCCTGCTCACGATCAGCGTGGCGATGCCGCCCGTCGAGGTGGCGCCCGCTGCGGTCAGGGCCAGCGTCGTCACACATCCAGGACACATCGTTCGCCTCCTCGGGCCGGAGTCTCGCGGTTCCAGCTCTCACTCTTATGGCGTTCCAGAGGAAGGCGTTTCGACAGGAACGCCGCGAGAATCAGCCGCGCCGTTCCAGCAGGAATCGCCGGATCGCCGGATCCTCGGTGAGGCCGATCGCGCGGTCGTACGCCTCCACCGCGTCGACGCCCTCGCCCACTTGCCGCAACAGGTGTGCGCGCACGGCCCAGAAGGGCTGATACGTGGCCACGGCGGCGCGGTCGATCGTGTCGAGCAGCGCCAACCCGGCCGCGGCACCGTGGGCCTCCGCCACGGCGGCGGCCTGCGCGACCCGGGCCCCGAGTGTGGGAGCCAGCTGGACCAGGTGTTCGTAGAACACGACGATCGCGGCCCAGTCGGTGCGCCCCGTCTGCGCGCGCTCGGCGTGGACTGACTGGATGGCGGCTTCGAGCTGGAACCGTCCGATCCGCCCGCCTCGCGCCGCCGCGCCGAGCTCGGTCTCGGCCTCGCGGATGGCCGACGTGGACCACGATCCGGGGTCTTGTTCCGACAGAGGGACATAGCGACCGTCGGGTGTCCGTCTCGCAGCACGACGCGCGTCGCAAAAGAGCATGAGGGCAAGGAGCCCGCGGATTTCCGGCTCCTCGGGCAACCGCTCGCGGACCACGCGCGCGAGCCAGACTGCCTCGTCGGCCAGGTCCTGCGCGCGGGGGTCGATGCCGGCAGCGTCGTCACGGCCGAGGTCGTATGCCGCGTAGATGGCCTCGAGCACGGCGTCGAGACGCTCTGGCAGCTCATGGTCCTGCGGAACCTCGAAGGGTATGCCCGCCTGGCGGATCTTCTGCTTGGCTCGAACGAGCCGCTGCCCCATGGTCGCCGGCGGGACGAGGAATGCCTGCGCGATCCGCGCCGCGTCGACACCCAGCACGGTCTGGAGCATCAGCGGCGTGTGCAGGGCGGGCTCGATCGCCGGGTGCGCGCAGACGAAGAGCAGCTCGGCGCGCCGATCGGGGAATGTGCCGCCGGCAACCGCCGTCGCCGTGGACTCGGCCGCGAGACGGCGGAGCGTGCCCTCGTGTTCGTCTCGCACCCGCCGGCGCCGCGCCTGGTCGATCAGCCGATGCCGCGCCGCAGTGAGCAGCCACGACTCCGGCTGCCGCGGCACGCCGTCCTTCGGCCAGGAGGTGAGCGCCGCGAGCAGCGCGTCACCCAGCGCGTCCTCGGCACCCACCACGTCGCGCGTCTCGGAGGAGAGGTACGCGAGCAGGCGCCCGTAAGACGCCCGCGCCACGGCCTCGACCGTCCTTCGCGCGTCCTCCACGAGGTCAGGGTTCCACGAACGTGGCGTGGTAGTCGACGTCCACAGGCCGTACTTCGATTGCGCCGGACGCCACCGCAGGGCAGCGCACCGCCCACTCGAGCGCCGCGTCGAGGGATGCGACGTCAAGGATGACGAAGCCGCCGAGCTGCTCCTTGGCCTCGGCAAACGGGCCGTCCTGAACGTGACGCCTGCCTTCCCTCAGTCGGACCGTCGTCGCCGTCGCGACGTTCTTGAGCGGCGCACCGCCGACGTAGGCGCCTGCCGCTATGAGGGCCTTGTGGTACGCCCTCCACGCGGCGACGTACGGGTCGCGCTCCCCGTCCTTCCGGGACTCGAGGTTTTGCGGAGTCTCATAGATCAGCATGATGTACTTCATCGCGATCCTCCTGACGGCGTGGCGATCCGGAGCAGACGAGACCGTCTCACTATGATGACGTTCACGGGTTCGCGCTTTCGACACGGTAGCACGGAAAGCCGGGCACCCGCCTCGAGTCGTCACCGTCCCTAGACCGGATCGTAGCCCACACAGCTCTCCGCGTGGTTGGAACGGGCTGTGCAGGAAGGGCGAGCGGCGCTGAAATCCCTGCGCACCTCTACAAGGGATGGCAACGACCTCATGGAAGCGCTGGAGCGACGACCCGGGGTCGCGAGGCCCAGCTCGCGGCGCGTTGAGGCCGTTTCCCGTTTGCGTCCGACGTGGTAGGCGCCCGGAGACGAAAGGACGAGCCTGCCATGCGCGACGCGACGACGTTCGGCGCCGACACCACGGCGAGCGAGGTGAGCGAAGGGATCGACCTGCGAGGCAAGGTGGCGCTAGTCACCGGCGGGTCGGGCGGGATCGGCCAGGAAACGGCGCGGGCGCTCGCTGAGCGGGGCGCGCACGTGATCCTCACCGCCCGCGACCTGCCGAAGGGTGAAGCCGTCGCCGCAGGCATCCGCGAGTCGACCGGCAACCCGAAGGTCGAGGTGGCGGAGCTGGAGCTCGGCTCGCTTCAGCAGATCCGCGCCTTCGCCGACCGCTTCCTCGCGCGCCATCCGGCGCTGCACATCATGGTGGACAACGCCGGCGTCATGGCGTGCCCGCCGATGAAGACGGCCGACGGCTTCGAGCTCCAGTTCGGCTCGAACCACCTCGGCCACTTCCTCGCGACGTGCCTCCTGGTGCCGGCGCTGCGCGCCGCCGCGCCGAGCCGCGTGGTGTCGGTCAGCTCGCGCGGGCATCGCATGTCGCCGGTCGTCTTCCGAGGACATCCAGTTCGAGCACGGGCCTGCCTTCAAACGTGCGCTCGATGCGCAGATCGGAGACTTCAAAGACGCTGCCTAGCTAGGCGGGATTTCCGGCGGCTCACGCGACGCTCCGCTTGCTACGTGAGATCGTCACAGAGCGCTGAGATCGAGCGTCCATATTCACCCACGACAGAGCGCACTCGAACACCTTCGCGGTCGACCTGCGCACCGTGCAGGAGCTCATGGGCCATCAGTCCTAAGAGATGACACTTCGCTACGCCCACCCCGCGCCCGCGCACACGCCAAGCGGTCCAGCGCCTGTGACGGCTCAAGCCCACCGGCATCAAGCGCGAGGTCCAAGCGACCATGGGATGTCGGCTAGCACGTCGCATCCATTCCTAGTAGACCCAGGTGGCGCGGTGATGCCCCCCCCATGGGTTGCTACACATCGCGGTCGTCGGAAGTGGGTTCGCGAGGTCGAGCGGCATCGCGGTCCGCTCACCGTGATCGATCGGCGAAATATCACCTGTCCCCGATGAGACAGCTCGAATTGTGAGTGATCTTCAGACGCCGAAGAGCGCCGGAATGCTGATCGAGGAGCTCAACTCGCGCTTCGCGAGCGTGGGTGGGGTGCAATTCGCGGCCGGCTCGGGCGGATTCGTT
>VAYJ01000121.1 GCA_005888465.1 Actinomycetota bacterium | reverse complement strand
CCCGCGACGATCACCACGATCCCCATGCCAATCACGAGCCCGCGGCGGGGCGCGACGAACACGACCACCGCAGCCGCGATTGCGATGATGCCCATCACGAGGACTGCCTTGCCATCCCCGCTCGAAGTGCCGGCGAACGATTGATTGAGGCCGGCCGCCGCGAGCAGCGGTCGGGTCGAAGTGACCTTGGCCCACGCGAGGACCGATCCGATCAACGCGATGAGGCCGCCCACCCCCATGAGGACCACCGCGGTCGTGTTTACCCGAGCCTTCGCCTGCTGCATTGCCTCCCCCTCTCGGACATCGTCCGGACCTGGCGGCCCGATTGTGACCGCGGGGAAGTCCCGGTTCAAGCCTGACGCCGCGCCTACCGCGCCCGAACGAGCGCGCTGCCCGCGGGAGAGGAGTCGATCGTGACGCGCACCGCCTCAGAGCCGAGGAGCCGTCGGAGCTCCTCGAGCAGCGCCGGCGAGGCGTCGACCGAACGTTCGGCGTCCAGGCGCAGGCGCGTGACGGCGTGGCCGTCGACCAGCCTCAGGACCACAGGTGTCGTCCCGGGGTGCAGTCGCAGGAGCTCGCGGAGCCTGGCGATCAACCCCGACGTGCAGGACGCCGCCTGCACGTCCACGATGAGCGGATCGGACGTGGTGGGCGGCGGCGGCGCGGACCGCAGGTCCGGCCTGGTGATCTCGAGCGCCACGAGCTGCAGCTCCCGCCCGCGAAGGTCGGCGCGCCCCCTCACGACCACGACCTCGTCCGGCCCAACGACCGCAGCGGCCTTGTCGAAGACCGACGGGAAGGCCACGACCCCGACGCCACCCGTCAGGTCTTCGAGCCGGAAGACGGCGTACGGCTCGCCGCGCTTGGTGTACTTGCGGCCGATCGCGCCCACGATGCCGGCGACGGTCACGACGTCGCCGTCCCCGAGCGAATGCGCGTCGACGAGGTCCCGGTCGGTGATCGCCGAAAGCTGCTCCCGGATCGAGAGGAGCGGGTGATCGGTCACGAACTGCCCGAGCATCTCCTTCTCCTGGCGCAGGAAGTCAGTCCTGTCGAACTCCTCCCCGGCAAGCACGGATTCGTCGATCGCGAGGAGCTCCGCGCGCTCCCCGCCGAAGAACGACTCCTGTCCGACGGCCTCGGCTCGGCGGTCGGCGAGCACCGGGGTCGTGACCTTCTCGTAGCCCTCCAGCAGGGCCCGGCGGCGGTACCCGAGCGAGTCGAACGCGCCCGAGAGGATCAGGCTCTCGAGCACCTTCTTGTGCAGCACGCTCGCGTCCACCTTCCGGCAGAAGTCGGTGAGGGATTCGAACCGCCCCTTCTCGGTCCGCGCCCGGATGATCTCCTGGACCGCGCCGACCCCGACGTTTCGGACCGCCGACAGCCCGTAGCGGATGCCGCCATCGGCGGGCGCGAAGTCCACCTGCGACTCGTTCACGTCCGGCGGGAGCACCGGGATCGACATGAGGCGGGCGGCGTTCAGATAGAAGGGCTTGTTGTCCTTGTCGTCCTTCACGCTCGTGAGGAGCGCCGCCATGTACTCGACCGGGTGGTGGCGCTTCAGGTATGCCGTCTGGTACCCGACCTGCGCGTAGGCACAGGCGTGCGACGCGTTGAAGCCGTAGTCGGCGAACGGCACGATCAGCTCGAAGATCTCCTTCGCCAGGCGCTCGGCGTAGCCGCGCTCGACCGCCCCCTGCACGAACTGCTCCCGGTGCGGGATGAGCTCGGCCCGGATCTTCTTGCCCATCGCCTTGCGGAGCAGGTCGGCGCGACCGAGCGAGTAGCCGGCCATGCGCACGGCGATCTGCATGACCTGCTCCTGGTACACGATGATCCCGTAGGTCGCGGAGAGGATGTCCTCGAGGTCCGGGTGCGGGTAGCTGACCGGCTTGCGACCGTGCTTGCGCTCGGCGTACTCCACGTGCATGTTCTGGCCGAGGGGCCCCGGCCGGTACAGGGCGTTCAGGGCCATCAGGTCCTCGAACCGGTCGGGCGCGAGCTGCCGGATGAGCTGTCGCATGCCGGCGCCCTCGAACTGGAACACCCCCGTGGTGTCACCCGCCCGAAGCATCTCGTACACCCCGGGGTCGTCCGTCGGCACGACGTCGATGTCGAGCGGCCGCCCGGCCTGGCGCAGGAGCATCACCGTGTCCTCGATGACGGACAGGTTCCGCAGGCCGAGGAAGTCCATCTTCAGCAGACCCAGCTTCTCGACGCCGTGCATGTCGAACTGCGTGACGATCCTTCGGGAGTCGTCGCGCGAGTCCTTCGCGAGCTTGAGCGGGAGGTAGTGGACCAGTGGCGCGTCCCCGATCACGACGCCCGCCGCGTGGATCGAGTCCTCGCGGCGGAGCCCCTCGAGGGCCTGGGCCGTCTCGACGATCTCGCGCGCCTCGGGCTCGCGTTCGAACGCGTCCTTCAGCTCCGGCGACATCTTGAGCGCGTCCTCGATCGAGAACTCGCGCCCGAGCACCGCGGGCGGGTACATCTTGCAGAGCCGGTCTCCCATCGCCGCGGGGAACCCCAGCACACGGGCCGCGTCCCGAATGCCCTGCTTCCCCTTGATCGTCTGGAACGTGATGATCTGCGCGACCGACGGCGACGAGTCCGCGGTCGCGTACTTCTGGGCTACGTAGCGGATCACCTCATCCCTACCGCGCGGGTCGAAGTCCATGTCGATGTCGGGCATCTGCTTGCGCTCGGGGTTGAGGAAGCGTTCGAAGATGAGCCCGTATCGAAGGGGATCGAGGTCGGTGATCCGCAGGCAGTAGGAGACGACCGAGCCCGCCGAGGAGCCGCGCCCCGGCCCCACCCGGATGCCGCGCTCGCGCGCGAACCTGATGAGGTCCCAGACGATCAGGAAGTACCCCTCGAAGCCCATCGACCCGATGACGGTGAGCTCCGAATCGATCCGCTCCTGGATCTCGGGCGTGATCGTCCCGTAGCGGCTGGCCGCCCCCACATCCACCAGCTCACGCAGGTATGCGTCCCGGCTCTTCCCGTCCGGAGCATCGAACGGGGGCAGGTGGAGCTCGCCGAACGTGAGCTCCAGCTCACACGCTTCCGCGATATCGAGGGTCGCGTCGCACGCCTCCGGCAGCTCCGCGAAGATCGCGCGCATCTCCTCGGCCGACTTGAGGAAGAACTCCTCGGTGTCGAAGCGAAGGCGGTTCGTGTCGGTCTGGACCTTCTGCTGCTGGATGCAGAGCAGCACGTCGTGCGGCCGCGCGTGCTCCTTCTCGGTGTAGTGGATGTCGTTGGTGGCGACGAGCGGGATCCCCGACGCGCGCGAGAGCTCGATCAGCATCCGGTTGACCTGTCGCTGCTCGGCCAGGCCGTGGTCCTGGATCTCGAGGTAGAAGGCACCCTGCCCGAAGATGTCCCGGTAGGTGGCTGCCACCTCGGCGGCCTTGCGCTCCTGCCCGGCCAGGAGCAGACGCGCGATCTCCGACGCGAGACAGCCGGAGAGCCCGATCAGGCCGGCCGATCGCTCCGAGAGCAGCTCCTTGTCGATCCGCGGACGGTGATAGAAGCCCTCGAGGTGCGCGTCGGTCACCAGACGCAGGAGGTTCCGATAGCCCTCCTCGTTCTTCGCGAGGATCGTGAGGTGCCGGTACTTCTCCTCGCTCTCCCCCGGCGTCCGGTCGAACCGGCGCCCCGGCGCGACGTAGGCCTCGACGCCCAGGATGGGCTTCACGCCGTGTCGCTTGCCGGCGTCGTAGAAATCGAGCGCCCCGAACATGGCTCCGTGGTCGGTGAGCGCGAGCGCCGGCATCTCGTAGCCGGCCGCCTTCGCGAACAGCTCCTCGATCCGCGAGGCCCCATCCAACAGCGAGAACTCGCTGTGCGTATGGAGATGGACGAATCCCTCGCGCACGCTCGACTCCCGTGGGATCGACGCCCGACGCCATCCGGATCCCGAGAGCGGAGGGAGGTCGCCCCCGAGGCCTGTGGATAACTGTGGGGAAAACTACATTCTTGTAATTTCGGCCAGCCTCACGTTACACTCCTCCCGACCCGACTTCAAGCGGAAGGCACGTGGGTATGAGGCTCTCCTACTCCGCGATCTCGACGTACGAGACCTGCCCGGCCAAGTACAAGTTCCAGTACGAGGATCGCCTGCCCACCGGGGGCTCCCCCGCCCTCACGTTCGGCGACTCGCTGCACCGCGTGCTGCATCGCTTCCACGACCGGCCCGTGCCCGTCGCGCCGACGCTGCCGGAGATGCACGAGATGCTCGAGGGCGAATGGCGAACCGACGGCTACCGCGACGACGGCGAGGAGCGGCTCTACCGCGACCACGCGTGGCAGGTGCTTTCCGAATACCACCGCGTGAACGCGGAGTCCTTCCGCATCCCGGCGGCGCTCGAGTTCCGCTTCACCGTCGAGGTCGAGGGCGTCGCGATGAACGGCGTCATCGACCGCATGGACCGGATCCCCGGCGGCGGCTACGAGATCATCGACTACAAGACGAACCGCCGGCTCCCGCCGAAGGCCGTCGTCGACCGCGACCTCCAGCTCTCCATCTACTTCCTGGCGGCGAAGGAGATCTGGGGCATCGAGCCAGAGCGGCTGACGTTGTACTTCCTTCTTCCCGGCGAGCGCATGACGACCTTCCGCACCTCGGCCGACGTCGACGACCTGCGCCGGCGGATCGCGACCGTCGCCGAACGGATCGAGGCGGGGAAGTTCGAGCCGCGGCAGAACCCGCTCTGCGACTGGTGCGACTTCCAGCGCCAGTGCCCGCTGTACCGGCACAAGTTCGAGAAAGAGGAGGGCGACCCGGCGCCGCGCATGTCCGAGACGGTCGACGAATGGATCGCCCTCAAGCGCGAGGACTGGGAGCGCTACCGCCGCCTCGAGGACCTGAAGGCGCTCATCAACGCGTTCTGCGAGGAGCACGGCTACCGGCGCCTGTTCGGGACCGACGGCAGCGCGATCGACCGGCGCCCACAGCACGTCACCGCCCCGGACATCGAGCGCGTTCGCCAGATCCTCGAGCCGCTCGGACTCTGGGAGCAGGTGCTCACGGTCGACCCGAAGAAGCTCTCGGACCTGATCGAGAGCCGCCGGCTTCCACCCCACGTCGAGGACGCGCTCCTCGCCTCGCGCGAGGAGGTCCGCACCCAGTACGCGCTCTATCTGAAGGACCCGGCTCGCTCGCGCCGGTAGCTACGTCGTGACCCGAAGCTCGCGCAGCCCGCGGATGATGTAGCCGGGCTTCCAGGCGGGCTCCTGGACGAGATCCATCTTCGGCAATCGGCGAAGGATCGTTCCGAACGACGTCGCGAGCTCGACGCGTGCGAGCGGCGCACCCAGGCAGAAGTGGATGCCCGCTCCGAACGTCAGGTGCGGGTTCGGCGCGCGCGCGAGATCGAGCTCGTCCGGGCGGTCGAACACCGTCGGGTCGTGGTTCGCCGAGCCGAACAGCAGCCCAAGCTCGCTTCCTTTGGGGACGTGCGTGCCGCAGACGTCCGCGTCCTCGAGCACCCAGCGTTCGAACATCTGCAGCGGCGTGTCGAAGCGCATCAGCTCCTCGATCGCGGTTGGCACCAGCGA
>VAYJ01000116.1 GCA_005888465.1 Actinomycetota bacterium | reverse complement strand
TGCTTCTCCCCTTGGGAGCCATCTACCTGCTGGCCAGCGTGACC
Organism: Actinomycetota bacterium; assembly: GCA_005888465.1. Taxonomy (GTDB): domain Bacteria; phylum Actinomycetota; class UBA4738; order UBA4738; family UBA4738; genus AC-55. The sequence goes on along the minus strand of VAYJ01000116.1, from coordinate 5,111 downwards.
CTTGTGCCCTTTGTCGCCTCCACGAAAGGCGGTTCCAGACTCGCGAGGATGCTCATTTCGCTCTTGATGTCCCCGCTCCTGGCGGCCCCTCATCGCGCTGGCTGCCGTGCCACCAGGCGAAGGCCGGGAGCCGATCAATCCTTTCGACGCCGAGCCGCGGCGGTGAAAATAAGACGGTTTGCCCGTTTCGCCGGGCATGGGGCAGGTTTTGGCCGTTTGTACGCCTCGCGGGCACAATTCCGAGCATAGTAGGGGGAACGGGATAGAGGGAAGGTCGGCGGCCCCGGCCTTCTCAAGGTTTGAGCTTCTTCCTTCCGAACCACGGGATCCATGGTCGACCACACGGGAGACTGCTATGCAGATCCATGTCGCAGGGCCCTTCGAACCCCCTGACAATCCCCTCCCGACCGCGGACCCGGCGATCGCGCCCATGCGCCGGCCCTGCATGGAGCGGGGTTGCCAGTACCGTAATCGGGCGCTGGTTTATGGCGGCTGGCTCCTCGCCGTCCTCGACTTGCTTGCCAACGTGGCCATTGTGCACGACTGGGTACAGGTGAGCCGAGCGCAGGCGGCAGCGATCGTCGAGCGAGACGCCCTTCGCGCGGAGCTGGCGGTGCGCCAGGTGCCTCGGCCTCCTGTCGTTGCGGTGCCAGCCCCACCGCCAGCTGAACCTGTACGAGCACGTCCCCGCCCCGGCCCGAAGTCCGTGTCGGACGTGCCGCCTCCGGTGCCCGAGTCCGAGAAGTGGTGGAACCGGTGATGGCCGCCGAGCTCCGCGCCAAGGTCCGCGTACTGATCAGCCCATGAGCCGGCGTCGACCGAACGTTGCACGGACGCTCGACCAACCCGAGTTACCTTTAGCGCCGCCGAAGCGTCGCGCGGCCTCCGTCGAACCTGAGCAAGCTGCTAAAATCGCGATCGCCCGCCGTGCGAAGCCCGGAGCGCCGCCGGTTTACGTCCGACTCGTGCTCTCGCTCGAGCTGCGTCGCGCCCTGGTCGAACATCTCAGCGCGCGAGCGATTCGCGAGGGCAAGAACCTCGAGGGCGTCATGATCGATCTTCTCGAGGCAAACTCGAAACGTGGGCGGCCTGCGTGACTGAAGCTGAACTTGGCGTCAAGATCCGCGATCTGATGGCCTCGGGCGCCTTGCCGAGCGCCCCTCTGTCATCGAGAGAGCCGGCACGTCCTCGCAGGAGGGGAAGACTCGCAGGGGGCTCGACCATCCCCGACCGGAGCCATGCACGATCTGCGACGAACCGGGCCTGGAGATCGCCTACTTCTGGCGGGGGGGCGGTGATGGTCCGCGTTCATGCAGCCTGTGGCGCGATCTGGCAGCAGGAGCGGCCTGGAGCTCCTGACTCGCGCGACAAAGCCGCCGGGTCGTCCTGAAAGCAGCCGATGGCCAGCTCGTCGCCGGCGGCGGCAATCCAAACCATTCTCGTCGTCGACGATGACCGGGGGGTTCTCAGCGTGGTTGAGGACATGCTGCGGACCATGGGGTACACGGTCATCGGGACCGGAGATCCGGTCGTGGCTCTTCGTTATGCGCGCATGCCGGGTGCGATCGATCTGCTGCTGACGGACGTGGTGACGCCCCTGATGCGTGGTAGCCAGCTCGCGCAGGAGTTTCGGGTGATTCGTCCCAGGGTCAAGGTGCTCTTCATGTCAGCGTACAATGTCCACCAGGTTGAGGCGTACCGCGTCAAGCTCGCGCCCGGCGAGCCCTTCCTGAAGAAGCCGTTCACGATAGACGAGCTTCAGAGCGCGGTGAAGGCGGCCCTCGTTTACCGGCCGCCGGCGAACTGGCTGCGCGGATAGTTGTTCGAGGCGAGCAAGAGCAGCGGCGCGCACGCCTTCTGCCCAAGGCAGTTGACCATGGCCTATGCCGGTGTCGGCAAGATTGTCAGTTTTGCCAGCCGCTCTAGACACTGCGATCGAAAGCGCGCGTTTTCGTGAATATCTCGCCTCGGGGTACGGGACATGCACCGATATCGCGAGTGCCATGCACGAGGAGCCGAAAGTCTCGATCGCCGCCCTTCGTCAGATGATCCGTACTCGCCTTGCGGCTGGCTCACTGTTCCCGATTGATGGCACGGTGTTAGCTGGGAAGGCTACGCGCAAGCGCTGTCCCCTCTGCCGGAGGCCGATCTTGGATGGCGACATCGAGCAGGAAGTAGTGGTCGGGCCAACCACAGTCTTTGCCCACTGGGATTGCTATTCGATCTGGCGGCAAGAAACGGATGCGATGGTGCGAACGCCTCAGCATTCCGTCAAAACTCTGACTCCTCTTCACATTGGCCGAATGGACGCCTAATCAAACTGGGCCGCAGTTCCCGACGCCGGCGCTATTTCGTGAGTCTCACCGCCACGTGGACGGGATCCGGCAGTGAGGAGCGGCTGGCCTCAAGGTTCCACGCGCCGATCTGCGCGAGCCCGCGCGTGAACTCGCCGTAGCTCGACTGTGGGACCACGGCGACGATCGTGGCGCCTTCGGCCTGGCCGAGATTGGTCCCGCCGAGCTGGGCGAGCAGCATGTTGACGCCGCGCTCGGCCGCTCTCCGATCGCGAACCGCGATCTGCACGACGACATCCGTCTCCGAGGCTTTCACTGGCGAGATCAGCTGTGGACCTGCCGGCTCCGGATTGGGCAGCGCGGCCTGTTCCCCTTGTCTGGCTTGCCGCGGCTCCGCCTTCCGGGCCGACGCGGTGGCAGCAGACTCCGCGGGCGGCTGTGTCGAGGCGTGTCGAGCGGAGGGCGCGGACGCGCTAGGTGCCGGTGCCGCGCTTGCGCGCTCAGTCTCCTTGTTTGACAGCTCGGTGGGCGCCGCCGCCGTCTGTTGGGATTCCGCTGGCGCCGGGGCGCTCGGCGATGTGGCCGCCAGGGACACAGAGGAGGCGGATGGGCTCGACGGCGATATGACATCGGGTTCCCGGATCACAGGGGCCTCGGAAGGGGGTTCGATCCGGCTCGGCTCAGGCAGCGGAGGCGCGGTCGGCGTCGTCGGCTGCAGGGTCGCGTGGCGAGCGGCAACCACGAGCGCGCTGGCCCGGTGCCAGGCATAGGGGGCGAGCCCGGGAACGACCACCAGGGCGCTGGCGCCCAGAGCGACCAAAACCAGCAGCGGCAGGAGCAAACGGCTCCCCGCACCGATTCTCATGTCGCCAGCGCCGGCGAGAACGATCCGCCCCTCCGAATCGCGGGGCGCCACCCGGTAGAGGCTCTCCACGATCTGCCGGCAGTCGCCACAACGGCTGAGATGAGCTTCGACCAGGGCCGCCTCTGAGATTCGCAGCTCCCCGGCGATGAGAGCTGCGTAGAACTCCCGAGCCTCGGGACAAGTCATGGCCTCGAGCACTGGCAAAAGTCGTGCCCGGACTCGGAGGCCGGCCGCGGCAGCCGAACGCTCCCAATTCGGCCTGACGGCGGTCGCGAGGGGAAAAGTTCAGAGCACAAACGACTCGGCACTGCGTCCTTCGCGTGTGTAAGAGTTACACCGCCTAGCAGGAGCGGCGCTACTCCGTCGTCTGCCCCATGAGGAGCAGTGAAACATCGGGGCGCCGCTTCGCCAAATGGATCGAGGCCGAGAGGGTAGCACCGGAGATGCCAATGCAGGAATTGGACCGCCAACACGCGCCTGGTGTCGACGAGGGCTGGCATCGGTCACCCATGTCCAGTTCAGTGAGGAAAAAGGCGGATGGGCCTTTGGTGCTGCTATCCGGCCACCGGCTGTCACTCACCGTGCGGTTAGTGACAAGCCGGCTCAAGGTCATCAGGGCGAAGGGCTTCCCATTCCTGGCGAGTACCCCGCGGCCCGCGAACGTCTAGCTAGTTTCCGACTTCCAACTATCCAAGCCTCACGGGCGCCTTTGCGAAATGATCGCCAGGAATGCGTGGGCATTCAATGGAATGCGGCTCACGAAGTCGTCTTCACTCGATAGCGTCGAAGCCCATCCTCACGTACTTCATCACCATGCGCGACTTCACTGGGTTCACCTCCAGGCACGGATGTTCACTGCCGCTCTCCCAGCGTCCAGTCCTCTTCCTCTCATCGGCCTGAGCTGATGTCAATTCAGAGCACCAATCCGGGGGAGTCTGTGCTAACCAATGTTCAAGGGGTCAACGGCATCTACGGAACGAGCGGTGGCGTTTCGCTGCGGCTTCCAGCTCGCGCTTCTGGTTCTCACGCTCTGCCCATCGGTGCTGACCCTGACGTAGAGAGCAACCCGCTTGTCCTTGCCCATGGGTGAATCCTCCTTGGCACGGGAGCATAGGGGAGGCCGGCAAGCAAAGACACGTACTTACGCGAAGATCAGTGAGGCAGGATTTCTGTACTCTGGTGGCCTCTAAAAATGACGTGATGCAGACGGTCAGGATGCACACTGCCGGAAGCGGAGGAAATCATGACGGTCCAGGCGTCCAAACCCGGCAGCGTTAGCGTCGATTGTCCCGAGTGCGGAAGCCAGATGAGACGCACCGGTATGACCAAGGAGAAGGACGAACTGGTTATGCACCTAGAGTGCCCATCGTGCGGGCACAGGGGGAAGCGGCCGTTGAGCTAGGGGTCCTCGCGTCTCGCTGATCGTGGCGAACTCGTGGCCTAGTGGCACCTCACGCTGGCTGTACTTGGTGTGCCCCGCCTCCGTCAGGTCCTCTAGGATTCTCTTGTTGCCCTATGCGGGCCCGGGCCTGACCCTGCAATAGTGACCGCCGGTAGCTCTTGAACGGTCTCCGGAGGGAATTGACATGCCCTCTCCGCTGCCTGAAGTTCCAGCCCGCACGGTCGTTCGCGAGGACATGCGCCCATCGGCCTGCGTGTCGGCGGCCCAGAACGACTGTCATGCCCGTGAAGTGGTATCCGCCGCGGTCCGTTCAGTGGTCGACCATCTTGAGCCGCCGCTTTCATCCTTGATCAGGCGCGGCGATCGTGTGCTCGTGAAAGCCAACATGGGTTGCTCGGGGTTTAGGAATCCGGAAGACCGAGTAACCTCGCATCCTGCATATCTCGAAGCGATTATCGAATGCCTTCTCGATTGTGGGGCGCGCGTGACTTTCGGCGACGACGTAGCTCGAACGGTGCAGTATCAACGCATTTGGCACACGACGGGCATG
>VAYJ01000006.1 GCA_005888465.1 Actinomycetota bacterium | reverse complement strand
GTTCTTCCGCGTGTCGAGCAGGGCGGTCGGACCGAAGTCGTAGGCATGGTTGTTGCCGAGGTTCGCCACGTCGACGCCGGCGGTCCGCATCGCGGGAAGCGCCGCCGGGTCGCCCCGGAAGTTGAACGATTTCCCGGGGACCTTCGTCCCGAGCGTCGACACCGCGCACTCGCAGTTCACGATCGTGAGGTCGTCGCGCTGGAACAGGCCGCGCATCCCCGACCACGCGTAGTCGTACCCGTGTGTCCGGAAGGTGGTGATGACGCTGGGGTCGAGGTTCGTGTCGCCCGCGCCGTGGATCACCAGGGCCTGCCGGGACGGCGATGGTGTTGGCGTCGGGGTCGGGACCGGCGACGACGCGGGTGCGGGGATGCGGGCCCTCGGCGACGTAGGGGAGGCCAGGTGGGTGCGCGGACTCGGCCAGACCACCCGTGCGATGCCTGCGAGCCCTGCGGCGACGACGGCGCCGCACACCGTGAGGAACGACCGCCGGCTCATCGGCCGGACGTGCCGGCCGCTCACGGTCGGGGCGCTGCGTCCGCCCCGACGACGGACCGGGTGCGTTCGACGTCCCGCGCGATCTGCGCGGCGAGGGACTCGGGTGACTCGAACCGCTCCTCGTCGCGGAGCCACTCCCAGAACTCGAGCGCGATCGGTTCGCCGCGAAGGTCGCCGGCGAAGTCCAGCAGGAAGGCCTCCGCGTGCAGCGGCTCGGCGCCGAACGTAGGGTTCGTGCCGACGTTGATCGCGGCGGGGAAGGTCCCCGCCGGCGCGGTCGCCCGGCCGGCGTAGACGCCCTCCCCGGGCAGGAGCATGCGGCCCGGGACCTCGAGGTTCGCCGTCGGAAAGCCGAGCCCGGTCCCCCGGCCCGCGCCGCGCGTCACGACCCCGTCGACGACGTACCGCCGCCCGAGCGCCTCGGTGGGCCACGCGAGCTCCCCGCGCGCGAGGGCCTCGCGGATCGAGGAAGACGACACGGCACGCTCCCCGAGGTGCAGGAGCCCGACCCCCTCCACCGAGAAGCCGGCGGCGTCGCCGAGCGCGGCCAGGAGCATGAGCGTCCCCACGGCCTGATGGCCGAACGTGAAGTTCGACCCGACGACGGCGTGCCGGGCGGCGAGGCCGTCGACCAGGATCCGCTGGACGAACAGCTCGGCCGGCAACCGCGAGAACTCCTCGGTGAAGGCGAGCACCACGAGACGGTCGATCCCGAGCGCCTCGATCAGCGAGGCCTTGCGCTCCAGCGTCGTAAGGAGCTTCGGCTCGTTCCCCGGCGTCAGGATCTCGCGCGGGTGCCGGTCGAAGGTGACGGCGACGGATTCGAGGCCCCTATCCTTCGCAACGGCGACGGTTCGTTCGAACACCGCACGGTGCCCCCGGTGGACGCCGTCGAAGAAACCGATCGTGACGACGGACCCCCGCTCCGGATCGACCGGCGGACGCTCGCCGAGGCCGTGGATGACCTCCATGCCCGGAGGGTACAGGATGGTTCCTCAGGTCCGGGTCAGGATCACCTCGGGCACCGCGCGCGAGCCGTCGTCGCGATAGATCCCGATCAGCGTCCCGTCGGGCGAGAGCGCGCGATACGGCCCCGGGATGCCGGCAGGGGCGAGGACCCGGCCGTGAACCGCGACCGCCGCCTCCTCCTCCTGGAGCGTGACGCCGGCGAGGTGCGCGACGGCCGTCTCGATCGGCAGGAGCGGGCCGGGCTCGGACGGTGGGCTCGCGCGGTCGACCGAGAACGGCCCGATCGCTGTCCGACGCAGCGCCGACAGGTGAGCGCCGCAACCGAGGGCCTGCCCCACGTCGGCGACGAGGGTGCGCACGTAGGTGCCGCCCGAGCAGCGAACCCGGAACTCGAACGCGGGCGAGAGGAACCGGCGCAGGGTGAACGCATACACGGTCACCGTCCTCGGCGCGGCCCGTACGGCTCGTCCGGCCCTCGCCGCCACGTGCATCCGCTCCCCGCCCACCTTCACGGCCGAGTACGCCGGTGGCTCCTGTTCGATGGATCCGACGAACGTCGCCATGCCCGCCCGCAGCGCAGGCTCCGTGACCTCGACCGGCGTCTGCCGAACGACGTCGCCGGTCGCATCGAGCGTCGTCGTCTCGATGCCGAGGACGCCCATTCCCTCGTAGAGCTTGGGCAGCTCGCCGAGGAAGCGCAGGAGCCGGGTGGCCCCGCCCACCCCGACGACCAGCAGGCCGGTCGCGGCGGGATCGAGCGTGCCGGCGTGGCCGACCTTGCGCGTGCCCAGCGCCCGCCGGACGAGGTCGACCGCATCGTGCGAGGTGATCCCGGCGGGCTTGTCGACGAGCAGGATGCCGTTCACGCCGTGAGCGCCTGGACGATCGCATTGACGGAGTCCTCGAGCCCCGTCTCGGACGTGTACCCGGCGGCGAGCCGGTGCCCGCCCCCGCCGTTCGCGAGCGCGATCGCACCGACGTCCGTGGCGCCCCGCGATCGAAGGCTGACCTTGAAGCGGCCGTCCCGCTGCTGCTTCAGCACGCACGAGACGTCGGCCCCGCTCGCCGTGCGCACGACGTCGATGAGGTCGTCGGTCTCGGTGATGTCCACGCCCGAGGACGAGAGGTCCGTCTGCGTCAGGTAGGTCCACACGAGGTTCGCCGCGGGATCGAGCTGGATCCGGCCGAGTGCGACGCCGAGCAGCCGGAGATACCCCACCGAGCTCTGCTCGAAGAGCGCCTGCGCCAGCCTCGCGTGGTCGAAGGACCGGGCGCGCAGGAGTGCCGCGACCCGGAGCGTCTCCGGCGTCGTCGCCTCGTACTGGAACCGGCCCGTGTCCGTGACGATCCCTGCATAGAGGAGCGCGGCGGCCTCATCCGTGAGCTCGCCCCCCATCCGCTCGACGAGCCGAACGACCAGCTCGGCGGTCGAGGATGCGGCGGGGTCGAGCACCAGGATCGAGCCGAAGCCCGGGTTCGTCTTGTGGTGGTCGATCACGATGACCTCGCCGGCGCGAGCGAGCTGCGCCGAGAGGTCGCCCAGCCGGTCGGACGAGGCCGTGTCGAGGCAGACCATCACCTCCGGCGTGCGGGGAAAGGCCTTCGCCTCGACGATCCACCTCGCGTCGACCAACGGCTCGATCCACGCGGGCGGGGCGAGGGGTTGATTCCCCCACGAGCACACGACGGTGGTCCCCAGGCGCGCGTGGAGGAAGGCCGCCAACCCCAGCATGGAGCCGAGCGCGTCGGGGTCGGGGTTGACGTGACACGCGAGCGCGACCGACGGCGCTCGCGCCAGTACCTCGGCCGCGCGCCCGAGCTCATCCATCGTCGTCACCGCGCGAGGATTCGATCTGGCGAAGGAGCTCGTTCACGCGTTCCACCTGCTGCAGGCCCATGTCCTCTTCGAAGTCGAGCTCCGGCGTGAACTTGAGGCGAACCTGGTGCCCGAGCACGGCCCGCAGGTGTGCGCGAGCGGACTCAAGGCCGGCCCGCGTCCGGCGGTGGTCCTTGTTCTCCCCGAGCACCGTGTAGTAGATCAACGCGCGACGCAGGTCGGGCGCGACCTCGACGCGCGTGATCGTGACGAACCCGACCCTCGGGTCCTTCAGCCGCGGGATCTCCTCGGCGAGGACCTCACGGAACTCCTCGGCCACGCGTTCGGGTCGCCCTCCCCCGCTCATGTCGCCTCCTTCGCGTTCAGTCGTCCGGCCCGTGCAGGGACAGGTCGCTCCCCATGACCTCGACCGCACGGAACGTCTCGATGTGGCGTTCGACCGCGTGCATCACGCGCTTGAGGTGGTAGCCCTCGGCCGCCACCGCCGAGACCCCGAGCGTCGCCCGCTGCCACTGGTCCTGATGGTCGACCTCCGCCACCGCCACGTTGAAGGTGGTTCGAACCGAGGCGGTGAGGGTCTTCACCACGTGGCGCTTCTCCTTCAGCGACCGGCACCCCGGGATCCGCAGCTCGAACCGGCAGAGCGCGACCAGCATGGCCCTACAGCGTCCGCGCCACCTCGCGGACCTCGTATGACTCGATCACGTCCCCTTCGTGGATGTCCTGGAAGTTCTCGAGCCCGATCCCGCACTCGAAACCCTCGGCCACCTCGCGGGCGTCGTCCTTGAACCGCCGGAGGGACGCGATCCGGCCCGTGTAGACGACGGTGCCGTCTCGGACCAGTCGCGCGAGCGACCCGCGGCCGATCGTCCCGTGCGTGACCATGCTGCCCGCGATGACGCCGAGCCGCGGCACACGGAACAGCTGGCGCACCTCCGCCCGCCCCAGCTCCACCTCCTGTTCGAACGGTGTCAGCAGCCCGGCGAGCGCCTGGCGGACGTCGTCCAGCACCTGGTAGATCACCCGGTAGAGCCGGACGTCCACGCCTTCTTTCTCGGCGAGCTCGCGGGCGTTCACGTCGGGGCGCACGCTGAAGCCGATCACCACGGCGTCCGAGGCGAGCGCGAGCGAGATGTCGTTCTCGTTGATGCCGCCCACGCCGCGGTGCACGACCTGGATCCGAACCTCGCTCTGCGGCATCTTGTCGAGCGCGTCGACGATCGCCTCGAGCGAACCCTGCACGTCCGCCTTGATGATCAGGTTCAGAACGGGCATCTCGCCCTCGCGCGCACGGACCAGGAGCTCGGAGAGCGAGGACGCGGGCCGCGTCGCCGTGAGCTCGGCCGCTCGGATCCGCGCTTCCCTCTCCTGGGCGACGTGCCGGGCCTCGCGCTCGTCGGCGACCGTGCGGAACTCGTCGCCCGCCTCCGGGACGTGCGACCACCCGAGGACCTGCACCGGCATCGACGGCCCGGCCTCGGTCACCGACTTCCCTTTCTCGTCGAGCATCGCCCGGACCTTCGCGAACGCCGCACCGCACACCACGGCGTCGCCGACGTGAAGGGTGCCCCGCTGCACGAGCACCGTCGCGATCGGGCCGCGGCCGCGGTCCAGGTGCGCCTCGATGGCGACCCCCCTGGCGTGGATGGTCGGGTCGGCCCGCAGCTCCTGCAGGTCGGCGACCAGCAGGATCGTTTCGAGCAGCTGATCGAGGTTCGTCCGTGCCTTCGCGGAGATGTCCACGAACTCGTACTCGCCGCCCCACTCGGCCGGCACGATGCCCTGCTCGACGAGCTGCTGGCGGACCCTCGTGGGGTCGGACTCGGCCTTGTCGATCTTGTTCACCGCGACGACGATCGGCACCTTCGCCGCCTTCGCGTGGTCGAGCGCCTCGATGGTCTGCGGCATCACGCCGTCGTCGGCGGCGACCACGAGCACCGCGATGTCCGTCATCTGCGCGCCGCGGGCCCGCATGGCTGTGAACGCCTCGTGGCCCGGGGTGTCCAGGAACGTGATGACGCGCCCGTCCTGGTGCACCTGGTAGGCGCCGATGTGCTGCGTGATCCCGCCGAACTCTCCTGCCACGACGTCGGTGCGCCGGATGGCATCGAGGAGGAGGGTCTTGCCGTGGTCCACGTGCCCCATCACTGTCACGACGGGTGGGCGGGGCGACAGGTGCGCTTCGTCGACGGCCTCTTCCTCGTCGGGCTCCTCCTGGGGCGCGACGACCTCGACCGCCCGGCCGAGCTCCGTACCCACCAGCAGGATCGCGTCGTCGGAGAGGGAATGGTTGACCGAGACCATCTCGCCGGCCTGGAACAGGAGCTTGACGATGTCAGCGGCTGAGGCCCCCAGGCGGTCGGCGAGCTGCTGGGGGGTCGCCCCGCGGGGAACGAGCACGGCGGGCGGCGCCGGCGCGCTCGCGGCCTGGGCCTCGGTGGGGGCGGGCGCCGCCTCGGCCTCCTCCGGCAGGGGCGGCACGATCTCAAGTGCGGGCGGCGCAACCGGCTGCTGCGCCGCCGCGCCAGCCCTCGACCGGCTCGGGCGGGGCGTCGCCGGCAGTGGCTGCACGCGTGCGCCGATGGGTTTGCTGCCCGGCTTGACGTGGCCTCCGGCCGCCCGCAGACGCGGGACCGCCTCGTCGGGCACGGTCGAGGAGGCGGTGCGGCTCTCGTAGCCCATCTCCTCGAGCGAGCTCAGGATGTCCTTGCTCTGGACACCCAGCTCCTTCGCCAGCTCGTGGATCCTCACGCCTTCGCCTCCGTCATGCTCGTCAACTCAGCGATAAGCCTACCGGCCTCGACCTGCCCCAGGGGGGCGCGGAGCGCCCGCGCGATCGCCTGCGATCGCGCTGCCCGCGCGATGCAGGCCTCCGTCGGGTGCACGTACGCGCCTCGCCCCGGCGCCCGTCCGGACGGATCCAGGGCAATCTCGGCGCCTGCGCTCCGAGTCAGGCGAACGAGCTCCGCCTTCGGCGCCCGGGATCGGCAGCCGATGCACGTGCGCTCGGGGCCCAGGCCACCCTCAGGCAGACGGCGCTTCCTCCGGCGCGGGCGCGGGGACCTCGGCCTCCACCGGCGCCTCCGCGGCGGCCTCGGCCTCCTTGCGCACGCGCTCCTCGTCCGACATCTGGGTCTCGCTCTTGATGTCGATCCGAAATCCGGTGAGCTTGGCGGCGAGGCGGGCGTTCTGGCCCTCCTTGCCGATCGCGAGCGACAGCTGGTAGTCGGGCACGATCACCTGCGCCGTGCCCGTGGTGGCGTCGACCCGCACCTCCTTCACCTTCGCCGGCGCGAGGGCGTTCGCGACGAACCGGGGTGGGTCGTCCACCCACTGCACGACGTCGATCTTCTCCCCGCGAAGCTCGTTCACGACCAGGCGCACGCGGGAGCCCTTCGCGCCTACGCACGCGCCGACGGGATCGACGCCCGGCTCGTGGGAGACGACGGCCATCTTTGAGCGATGACCGGGCTCGCGCGCCACTGCCTTGATCTCCACGATGCCCTCGGCGATCTCCGGCACCTCCAGCTCGAACAGCTTGCGCAGGAGCCCGGGGTGGGTGCGCGAGACGACGATCTGCGGGCCCTTCGTGGTCTTGCGCACCTCGACGATGTACGCCTTCAGCCGCTCGCCGTGACGGTACGGCTCCGACGCGACTTGCTCCGCCTGCGGCAACAGCGCCTCGACCTTGCCGAGGTCGAGGAGCGTGTACCGGTGCGAGTCCTGCTGGATGATCCCGGTGACGATGTCGCCCTCGCGCCCGGAGAACTCCTCGTACGTCATCTCGCGCTCAGCGTCGCGGAGCTTCTGGTAGACGACCTGCTTCGCGGTCTGCGCGGCGATGCGGCCCATGAAGTCGGCCGGCACCTGCTCCTCGGCCTCGGAGAGGACCTCCTGGGTCTCCTCGTCCAGCACCTGCATCCACGCCCGCATCGCGCCCGACTCGGGGTCGAGCTCGACGCGCACGCCCGTCGTCAAGTCGTCCAGCTCCGGGTCGTGCTGCCGCTTGTAGGACTTGTACGCGGACGCGAGGGCCTCCTCGAGGCCGGCAAGGATCGTCTCGAACGGGATGCCCTTCTCCCGCTCGAGCTCCTTCAGTGCCTGGATCAATTCCTGGTTCACCGCCTGCCACCCCACTCCAACACCGTCCGCGCGGACACGATGTCCTCCAGCGCCAGCTCGATCACGCCGCCGTCCGTCTGCATCGTTACGCGCCCGTCCTGCGCCTCGAGGATCGTCCCCGAGAGCGTCATCGCCCCGTCGATCGGCGCCGCGGTCTTCACCGTCGCCCGTTCGCCGACGTTCCGGGCGAAGTCCCGCAGCTCCCGCAGGGGACGCTCCAACCCGGGCGAGCTCACCTCGAGCGAGTACGGACCCGGGTTGAACCCGGCGAGGTCGAGCCGGCGGCTCACGCGCTCGGATGCGAGCGCGATCGCGTCGAGGTCGACGCCTCCTTCCCGGTCCACCGTCACCCGCAGCACCCGCCGGCCGTGCTCCCGGGTGAGGCCCACCTCCACCAGCTCGATGCCGTCGGCGTCGAGCACCGGTCGAAGCAGGCCCTCGAGGTCCATCTCGCTCCCGCCCACCGAAAAAGAACGTGGGCGCGTGCCCACGTTCCGGTCGTGCCCTGCGATGTTCGAGACTCAGTATAGCGCGCGGCGGGTCCCTCGAGGGTCGGACCACGGGTCGTCGCGGTTCATCCGCCGGGACATGCGCGGATCCTCTTCCCATCCGTGATGCACGGGCACGCCGAGCTGTTGAACAAGCGCCTCCGCCTCCTCGGCCGAGGCGAGCACCCACCGCGTCCACGCGCCCGAGGAGTCGATCAGCACCACGTCGAACGTATCCCGGCCGCACCGCTCGAGGACCGCCTCGACATCTGGGTGCAGCGCGGCGAACCGCCGGAGCTCCGAGGGCGCGCCCCGTTTCATGCCCGAAGCCTATGGGGCCGCGTCAAGCCGTTCCAGCGTGAAGGAGGCGGCCTCGCCGAGCGGGCGCTCGAATCGCTCCCCGGTGGCGCGGACCTTCAGGTCGAACTTGCCGCCCTTCACGCCGCGGGCCCCGACGACCACGTGGATCGGGTAGCCGATCAGGTCCGCGTCGGCGAACTTGACGCCGGCCGCGTCGGTCCGGTCGTCGAGGACGACTTCGACGCCCCGGCGCAGCAGCTCGCCGTAGATCGCTTCGGCGGCGTTGACGACGTCGGGCTGATCCATGTTCGTCGGGATCACCACGACGTGATACGGAGCGAGAGCCTTTCGCCAGACCAGACCCGCGTCGTCGTGAGACTGCTCGGCGGCCGCCGCGACGATGCGCGTGAGCCCCATCCCGTAGCAGCCCATGACGTACGGCCGGGGCGAGCCGTCCTCGTCGGTGAAGGTCGCCTCGAGCGGCGCCGAGTAGCGGGTCCCAAGCTGATAGGTGTGCGCGACGACGATGGAGCGCCCGATGCGCAGGCGACCGCCGTCGCGCGGGCAGGGGTCGCCCTCAGCGACCCTGGTGACGTCCTCCCACCGGTCGACCCGGAAGTCGCGATCGACGTTCGCCCCCGTCACGTGCGCGTCGGGCTTGTTCGCGCCGGTCACCCAGTCCTTGCCGGCGCGCACCGCCTGGTCGGCGATCACGGTCACCTCGCGGCCCATTCCCTGCGGGCCGACGAAGCCCTTCACGAGCCCGCGCGCGGCGAAGTCGTCGTCCTCGAGCAGGCGCACGGGGGCGGGCCAGAGCGCTCGCCCGACCTTCTTCTCGTTGACCTCCAAATTGCCGGGAAGGAGCACCGCCACGGTCGTGCCGCCCGCGTCGAAGACGATGCACTTGAGCATCTCCGAGGCCGGGCGACCGAGGAGCTCGACCACTGCCTGGATCGTCGCTCCCCCGGGTGTGGCGATCTCCGTGATCGGGGCGAGGCGGTCGGCCGCCATCGCCTCCGGCGCCCGCCGGACGGCCGCCTCGAGGTCGGCCGCGTAGTCACCGTTCTCGCACGCGACGTAGAGGTCCTCGCCGATCTCGGCCTCTGCCATGAACTCGTGGTTCGTGTCACCACCGATGGCGCCGGGGTCGGCCTCGACGATCCGGTAGGCGATGCCGCATCGGAACAGGACCCGCCGGTACGCCTCCACCATGACCGCGTACGACGCGGCGAGTCCCTTCGCGTCGCGATCGAACGAGTACGCGTCCTTCATGAGAAACTCGCGCGCCCGCAACGGGCCGAACCGCGGGCGGAGCTCGTCCCGGTACTTCCATTCGATCTGGTAGACGTTGACAGGAAGGTCGCGATACGAGCCGAACTCGGCCGCCACGAGCGGGGTCACGACCTCCTCGTGGGTTGGACCGAGCCCGAGGTCTCGCTCGTGCCGGTCCCGGAGCTTGAACATCTCCTCGCCGTATGCCTGCCACCGGCCCGTGAGCCGCCACGGCTCCGCCGGCACGACGATCGGCATGCGCAGCTCCTGCGCGCCGGCGCCGTCCATCTCCTCGCGGACGATCGCCTCGATCTTGCGAAGCGTTCGCCACCCGAGCGGCATCCACGTGTAGACACCGGCCATCAGCTTGCGGACGAAGGCGGCGCGCAGCAACAGGCGATGGGAGGCGACCTCCGCCTCGGCGGGGGCTTCCCGGAGCGTTCGGGCAAAGAGCATGGACGCGCGCATCGGTGAGTCAGGATACTTTCCCGTCCGTGGACCGGCCCGACCCGCACCCCTGGCGCGCTGCCGTCGCCCTCGGCGTCGTCGCGATCGCCGTCACGATGCTAGGAGGGTTTGTCCTGGGCGCCTGGTTCCGCCAGGACCGCGGATGGCAGATCGCGGGCGACGTGTGGGTGCCGCTTCGAGCCGCCGAGGCGATCGCCAATGGGCGCCTCACGCATCTGTACGCCTCCACGCCCCTGTTCGTCGCAATGCCGCTCCTTCCGATCCTGCTCGTGCCCGTGGCGGAGGTCGGCCGCGTGCTGCACCTGACGCAGAGCATCCCCACGGAGATCCCCCGGCCGACCATCTGGCTCGTGTACGGGCCCTGGGGCCTGGCGAGCGGCATCATGTTCCTGGCGGCGTTTCGGGCCCTCGCCACGGAGGTCGGCATCCGGCGCGGGCGCGCTTGGTTGCAGACCGTCGTCACGGTGATCGTGCTCGGCCCGGTGGCGATCGGCTACGGCCACTACGAGGACGTGCTCGCCCTCGCGTTCCTGATGCTCTCCATGCGCGCGGCTTTTCGCGAACGGTTCCTTGCGGCCGCGCTCCTGCTCGGCGTGGCGATGGGGTTCAAGCAGTGGGCGGTGCTCGCCCTACCGGTGCTGGTCTCGATCGCGCCTCGGGAAGCACGCCGCAGGACCGTGCTCGCGGCGGCCGTTATCCCCGCGACGCTGGCGGCGGTGGTCCTGCCGTTCGATTGGCGCCACGCGAGCCGCGCCCTGTTCGAAGCGCGGTCGTTCCCCGGCGCCGGCCACGTGGCGCTCTGGATCTCCCGGTCCCACGCGCCCCTCGTGTCGACGCCGTTTCGGATCGGTGCCCTCGTCGCGGCGATCGCGGCGGCCGTGGCCATCCGGGGCCGCGTCGAGCCGCCCGTCGTCCTCGGCGCGCTCGCCGTCGTCTTCTTCGCGCGGCTGCTGTTCGAGCCGGTGGTGTTCTCCTACTACGTCGGGCCGCCGCTCGCCTTCGCGGTGCTGCACGAACGGCTTCGAGCCGGGCGAACGCTCAGGACGATGGTCGTGGGTGGGGCGCTGCTCCTGCTCTTCCAGTGGCGGCCCGCGCCGATCCTGTGGTGGCCGGAGGCGGCGGTCCTGGGGGTGGTGCTCACGGCGCCGGCGGCGCGGGAGCTTCGGCCCGGACGGGTCAGCTCGACGCGGGCTCCGGCGCATGCTCTCGCGCCATCTTCTCCGCCTCGGCCACCAGGACCTCCACGAAGCGATCCTCGGGGACCTTCCCCCTCACCTCACCCTTGACGATGAGGTGACCGAACCCTTTGCCGGCAGCGATGCCGAGGTCGGCCTCGCGCGCCTCGCCCGGGCCGTTCACCACGCATCCCATGACGGCGACCCTGATGGGAGCCTTGAGGCCCTTCGCCTCGAGCGCCTCGTTGACCTCGCGCGTGAGCCGCAGGACGTCCACCTCCGCCCGCCCGCACGACGGGCACGCGACCAGGTCGAGCCCTCGCTTGCGGAGTCCCAGGGACCCGAGGATCCAGTTGCCGACCTTGACCTCTTCGACGGGGTCGTCGGTGAGGGACACGCGGATCGTGTCCCCGATCCCCTCAGCAAGGAGCGTGCCGATCCCCACGGCCGACTTGACCCCCCCCGCTGGCATGGGCCCCGCCTCGGTCACGCCGAGGTGCAGCGCGTAGTCGCACTGCGCCGCGAGCATCCGGTACGCGTCGATCATCACTCGCGCGCTCGAGTGCTTCACCGAGATCTTGATGTCGAAGAAGTCCTCGTCCTCGAGGATGCGCATCTCCGAGAGCGCGCTCTCGACGAGCGCCTCCGCGGTCGGGTTGCCGTACTTCGCGAGCAGGTCCTTCTCGAGCGACCCGGCGTTCACACCGATGCGGATGGGCACGCCGCGGTCCTTCGCCTCCCGGGCGATGAGACGGACCTTGTCCTGGTACTTGATGTTGCCGGGGTTGATGCGCAGGCCGTGGATGCCGCCCTCGAGCGCCGCCATCGCGTACTTCCACTGGAAGTGGATGTCGGCGATCACGGGGATCGTCGCGTGCTCGGCGATCGTCTTCAGCGCCTCCGCGTCCTCCCAGTGGGGCACGGCCACGCGCACGATCTCGCACCCGGCCGCGACGAGGGCGGCCATCTGCTGCAGCGTGGCGTTCACGTCCGCCGTCTTCGTCGTGCACATCGACTGGACGCGGATGGGCGCGTCGCCCCCGACGTCGACCCATCCCACGCGGACCTTCCTCGAGACGCGGCGCGAGACGCTCATGCTGATCCCAGTATGGCTCGCGCTACTGCCCGAAGACGTGGAAGAGCACCTCGCGCTCCTTCGGCTCGTCGAGCTCGACCAGGATGAGCCGCTGCCACTGCCCGAACAGCGGCTCGCCCCCGGAGACGGGGATGGCGTGCGAGGTGGCGCCGAGGAGCATCTGGGTCACGTGCGAGCGACCGTTGGCTCGCTCGTGGCCCTCCTGGAGGTTCTGCGTGCGCCGCGCGAGGTCGTCGTGCGCGTAATAGACCTCGCCCGGGACCAGTTCGTCGATGCGCCGGCAAAAGTCGTCGAGGGCGCCGTCCTCCCACTCGTTGATGAGCAGGGCGCAGGTGGTGTGGGCGCAGAACGCCACGGCGCAGCCCTCGGTCACGCCCGCGTCCTTGATCGCGCGCCGAAGGTCGTCGGTGAGATCGACGGCGGCGAGCCGGGACGACGGATTCACCCGGACGGTCTCGGTTGCCGACTTCATGCTTCCTCCCTCGTGCCACCGACCGGCGCCGGCTGACGATGCGATCGAACCTGGTTCGCGCGGCCCGCGCCCGGCGTGCTCACGCGGTCCGCCATCGGGATCAGGAACCGGAACCTCGCCCCGACGGGGCCGTTCTCGGCCCAGATGCGGCCCCCGTGCGCCTCAACGATCGATCGCGCGATGGCGAGGCCGATCCCCGTGCCGCCGTCGTCGCGCGAGCGCGACTGGTCGACGCGATAGAACCGCTCGAAGACCAGGGGCAAGTGCTCCGCGGGGATCCCCGGGCCCCGGTCCTCGACCGAGATCTCGCACGATCCGTTCGAGCGCTCGGCGCGGACCGTCACCACGCCACCCTGCGGGCTGAACCGGTAGGCGTTGTCGAGGAGGTTGAACAGGACCTGGTGCAGCCGCTCGCGGTCGGCCCGGACCGGCGGCAACTCCTCTGCGATCTCCTCCTCGAGATGCACCCCACGGCCCGTCCTCGCCATCTCGACCTCGGACCCGATGCGGCGAACGAGCGGCCCCAGCTCCACCGCCTCCAGCTGCAGCGGCACGTCGCCAGACTCGAGCTTGGACAGATCTAGGAGCTGATCCACCAAACGGGAGAGGCGCTCCGCCTGCTGCACCATGACCGCGAGCAGCGCCGGGTTGGGTTCCTCGATGCCGTCCATCAGGTTCTCGAGGTGCGCGCGGATCGCCGAGATCGGCGTCTTGAGCTCATGCGAGACGTTCGCCACTAGGTCGCGGCGGAGCCGTTCGAGCCCGTCCATCTCCCCCGCCATGTGATTGAACCCTTCGGCGAGCTGGCCGAGCTCGTCCCGCGAACGGACGGGGACCCGCTGGCGATACTCGCCGCGGGCCATGGCCCGTACGGCGGAGGCCATGTCGCGGATCGGTTGGGTGAGCCCGCGCGCGAGGATTCGAGCGAGCGCGAGGGCGACGATCCCCGCCAGCGCACCGGCGACCAGGAGCTGCCACCATATGCTGCGCACGAAGTTCGCCGTGTCCGAGACGGCCCCGAGGAGGCCGCCCCGCTCGACGCGGTAGCCGATGTAGACCGCGCCCACGATCTGCTGGTTCCGTGTGACGGGGACCCCGACGTAGGCGAGCGTGCCCGTCGTGCCCGTGTCGAACGGCGTGCCGGTCTGGAATCGGGTGACGCCCGCGGCGGGCGGGTGTCCCGGGAATCCGTTGAACAGGACGCGCCCCGAGTCGTCGATCACGAACACGGGGCCGGGCACGTGGGCGAGCAATCCGCCGATGTTCCGGGAGGGCAGACCGCCGGCGCCGAACGACAGCGCCTGCACGGTCTTGGCCTGGTCGATCGCCTGGGGGAGCTGGCGGTCCCGGTCGGACTTGCGTAGGGCGAAGCCGACGGCGAGGTACATGATAAGGATGGTCACGGCGACCGCGAAGACGATCACCGCGCCGAGCTTCGCGCGGATCGACGGCAGCCGGTCCAGGGGACGCATGGCCATCAGTGGTCCCCGTCCTCCTTGAAGGCGTACCCGACCCCGTGCACGGTCCGGATGTATCGTGGCTCCGCCGCCTCGTCGCCGAGCTTTCGCCGGATCCGGGCCACGTGGGAGTCGACGACCCGTCCGCCCGCGTAGTCGCGGTAGCCCCAGACGCGGTCCATGAGCTGGTCGCGGCTCTGCACGACGCCCGGGGCGCGCGCGAGCGCGGCGAGGATGTCGAACTCGAGCGGGGTGAGCGAGACCTCCTCGCTCGCCCGCAGGACCCGGCGGCGCGCGGCGTCGATCGTCAGGTCGAACCGCGTGATCGGCTCGGTCGACGTGGCCTGGTTCATCCGCTCCATGCGCCGGACGATCGCCCGCACACGGGCGGTCAGCTCGCGCATGCTGAACGGTTTCGTGAGGTAGTCGTCCGCACCCACCGCGAAGCCCGCCACGGTGTCGGCCTCATCCGCGCGAGCCGTGAGCATGAGCACCGGGATCCACGCGTCGCGTTGCAGCTCGCGGCAGACCTCGAGGCCGTCCATGCCGGGAAGCATCAGGTCGAGCACGACGAGGTCGGGGCGTTCCTCGGCACTCGCGCGAAGCGCCTCGGGCCCGTCGTGGGCGACCCGCACGTGGTACCCCTCGCTCGCGAGACGGGCGCGAACCGCTTCGGCGATCGGGACCTCATCGTCGACGACCAGGATCGACCGCTCGGTCATGCGCTCATCGTAGCCGCGGCCCCTCGCGCTCCCGTCGCGCAGTTGTGGAGAAGCTGTGGCATGGTGCCTGCGACCAGCGAGGATGCGTCAGCGGAACGGGTTCGGGATCGGGTTGGTGATGTCGATGTACACGAGGCTCACCGCGAGCAGGATGATGAAGCCGGCGACGGCGGTCGTGAGCGGCACGAGCTTTCGGACGTCGGGCTTGCGCCGGCGGATCTTCTCGTAGGCGAGCACCGCCAGGTGCCCGCCGTCCAGCGGCGGCAGCGGCATCAGGTTCAGGATCCCGACGAAGACGTTGAACACCACGAGGATCGCGAGGAGCTGGTCCCAGAGCCCCGCGCGCACCGCCTCGCCCGCGAGCTGCGCCCCGCCCACGATGCTCACGGGGTCGGTGACCTGCCGAGGGCTCGAGCCGGAAAGCAGATGCCAGATCCGGGAGAGGCCCGCCGGGCCGAACACCTTGCCCAGCTGCAGCACCACGGCCTTCGCGGTCGACCCGGTCTCGACGACCGCCTTGCCGCCCGCGACCAGCGGGTTGGAGCGCTCCCTGCCCTCGCCGATCCCGATGCCGATGCGCCCGACCTTGTCGGCGCCCGAAACGACCGGCGTCGTCTCGAGCGTGACCCGTGAGCCGTCGCGAAGGACCGTGATGTCGATCGTCTCGCCGATGTGGGCGCGCGTGAACGCGATGAACGCGTCGATGTCCTTCACCGGCTGGCCGTCGAGCGCGACGATCTGGTCGCCCGCGCGGAGCCCCGCGACGCTCGCCGGGGAGGGGCTCCCCTCGAGGGTGGGCTGGACGCTCTCGACGAGCGGCTTGGTCGGGGTCGGTGCGCCCAGGATCGCGAAGAACACGAAGAGGAAAACGACGGCCATCACGAAGTGCGTCGCCGGCCCGGCGAGGATGACGAGCACACGCTTCCAGATGGGCTTGGCGCCGAACGTGCGGTCGCGCTCCTCGGCCGGCGGCTCCTGGAAGGGGTTCATGCCCGCGATCCGAACGTAGCCCCCGAGGGGAAAGGCCTTCACGCCGTATTCGGTCTCGCCGCGACGAGTCGACCACAATCGAGGGCCGAACCCGACGAAGAACTCCTCGACCTTGATACCGAACGCCTTCGCGGTGAAGAAGTGGCCCGACTCGTGGATCAGCACGACGGCGAGGATCGCGACGACGAACACGAGGATGCCCAGCCACTCGGCCATCGTCGGTTACCGGGCCTCGAGGATCTCCGCGGCCCTCGCGCGGGCCCATCGGTCGGCGCGCTGCAGCGACACCTCGGAGACGACCGCCGCGCCCTGATGTTCGTCCAGCACAGCGGCGACCACCTCGGGGATCTGGATGAGCCGGATCTTGCCGGAGAGGAAGGCCATCACCGCGACCTCGTTCGCCGCGTTCAGCACCGCCGGGTAGGTCGCGCCCATTCGGCCCGCGCGGTAAGCGAGGTCGACCGCGGGGAACGCTTCGCGGTCGAGGGGCTCGAACGTGAGCCGACCGAGTGCCGCGAGGTCGAGCTCGCGGATGCCTGCCGGCAGGCGATCGGGATACCCGAGGGCGAGCTGGATCGGCAGGCGCATGTCCGCGGCCGCGAGCTGCGCGATCATGCTCCCGTCGGTGTACTCGGCGATGCCGTGGATCACCGACTCGGGGTGCACAACGACGTCGATCATGGGGTAGTCGAGTTCGAAGAGGTAGTGCGCCTCGATCACCTCCAGCCCCTTGTTCATGAGGGTCGCCGAGTCGATCGTGATCTTCGGGCCCATGCTCCAGGTGGGATGGGCGAGCGCCTCCTTCACCGAGGCCTTCGCGAGCTCCGTTCGGGTCCATCCCCGGAAGGGTCCGCCGGAGGCGGTGATGACGACGCGCTTCAGGTCCTCGCGGCGCTCGCCGCGCAAGCACTGGGCGAGCGCGGAGTGCTCGGAGTCCACCGGGACGAGCCGGTCGGGCTCGCCCTTGACGAGGTCCATGATCAGCTCCCCGCCGACGACGAGTGACTCCTTGTTCGCGAGCGCGAGGGTCTTGCCCGACTGCAGGGCCGCGAGCGACGGTGCGAGCCCCGCGGCGCCGACCATGGCGTTCAGCACCATATCGGCGTCCGACTCACGTACCAACGTCTCGGTCGCCTCGGGCCCGGCCAGGATCTGCACCCCTCGGACGCCCCCCAGCTGGGTCTTCAGCTCCTGGGCCGCGTCCTCGTCCGCGATCGCCACGATGGGCGGCTTGAACTCGCGGATCTGGCCGATGAGCAGGCCCTGATTGGCCCCGGCCGCCAGGCCCACGACGCGAAAGCGGTCCGGATTGTGCCGCACCACATCCAGGGCCTGCGTGCCGATCGATCCCGTCGAGCCGAGGATGCAGAGAGCGCGCATGATCAAAGAGGTTACCCTGCCGGTCCGACTTTGACCGTGAGCCTGCGCGGAACGGCTAGCGGATGAGCCGGAGGAAGTAGAAGGCCGCCGGGGCGACGAACAGGATCGAATCGAACCGGTCGAGGATCCCTCCGTGGCCCGGAAGGATCGAGCCCATGTCCTTCACGCCCATGTCCCGTTTGAGCGAGGACTCGGCCAGGTCGCCGAGCGGCGCGAAGATCGAGACGATCACCGCGAGGCCAACGGCGTCCTTCAGCGACAGGTAGTGGATCACGGACGGGATGATCCCGATCGAGAGCGCGAACGTGACGAACGTGGCGCCGAGGAGCCCCTCGCGAGACTTCTTGGGGCTGATCGTCGGGGCGAGCGCATGGCTCCCCCCGAACGTGCCGAAGAAATATGCCGCGATGTCGTAGGCGACCGTGAGCCCGATGACCGCGAGCATCAGCTGCCGGCCCGAGGCCCGCTGCGAGAGCAGGATCAGGACGTAGCCCGCCATGAACGGGACGCTCACGATGCCGAGCAGGGTGCTTCCGATGTTCGCGATCGCGTCCTCGCGGCCCTTCGCCGTGCCCGCCATGTACCAGAGGAACAGGAGCACGACCGAGAGCGCGACGAAGAAGAGCATCGCCGTCTCGCCTCGCAGGTAGGCCGCCGCGAGGATGAGCCCGCCCATCACGAGCCCGAGCGCGGTCGCCGGCTGGTAATGGCGCTTGTGCATCGTCATGTAGAGCTCGGCCTGGCCGATCAGCACGACGAGCCCCGCTACCGCGGCGAACGCGGCCTTCGAGATGAGCAGCGCGACGCCCGCGATCACGACGAGCGCGACGCCGGTCAGGACCGCCGCCGGAAGATCGCGGCCGGATGGCTCCGTTCCCTGCGGCTCCGTCGCGAGCGGGTGCGACCCGGTGGGCTCCTCCCAGGTGGGTCCTCCCATCATGCCCTCGGGGTCGCCGACCTTGACGGTCCGCGGGCCGA
>VAYJ01000005.1:46273-53577 GCA_005888465.1 Actinomycetota bacterium | reverse complement strand
TCGCTCGCCGGCGCGAAGAAGATCGTGGCGCCGGCGTTCTCCGCGGCCACGACCTTCTCCTGGATGCCCCCGATCGGACCGACGGTCCCGTCCAGGGCGATGGTCCCGGTGCCGGCGAGGGTCCGCCCGCCCGTGAGGTCTCCCGGGGCCAACAGGTCGATCAGCCCCAGCGTCCACATGAGCCCTGCGGACGGCCCGCCGATGTCGCCGCTTTCGATCGTGAGCGGGAAGGGCCAGTTCTCCACCAGGCTCACCCCGATGATGGGGCGGTCCACGCCCGACACGATCGCCGGCGCGACGGTCAGCTGACGTGTCGTGGTGCCCTCCTGCACGGTGAGGTGCAGGTCGGTGCCGGCACCGGCCTGGCGGATCAGCGCCGAGACCTGATCGACGCCGGTTGCGGGGGTACCGTCTACCTGGGTGATGAGGTCGCCAGCGACCAGCTTCCCGACGGCCGGCGTCCGGTCGAAGACCTGCTCGACGAGCACGCCCGAGCCGTGCTGGGCCGGGTACCCCGCCTCGCGGGTCATGGCGACCACGGCGGCGTCGATCTTGCTGGTGTCCATCTGCGAGAACGCCTGCTGGGTCTGCTGTTGCTGCGTCTGGCCGGGCGCCAGGATCGCCCGTTCGGGCACGACGGACTCGGACGGGCTCAACCACGCGCGCAGGAGCTGATACGCGTTCGGCTGGAAGAGGGTCACCGACGTGAGGAGCAGGTGCCCCTTCGACTCGTAGGTGGGGTGGTCCGTGACGTGGATCAGCGGCTCGACGTCCCGGGCGGGTCCCGGCCCGATGACGAAATAGGGCAGCCGCACCACGTAGGCGGCCATGGCGAGCACCAGCACGGGCGTGAGGACCGCGTAGCGCGCGATCCGCCGCCGGGGGGGCGGCGGGAGCACGGGTGGCTCCACGGGCAGGATCGGGTCGGTCGCGGGCGGTGGGGCTTGCTGCATCGTCGCGAGGATCAGGCGCGGCCCGGCGCCGCGAGGAAGGTGGCCCGGTACTCGGGGAGGTGGCCGACCAGGTGGCCGGCGCCAACCACCACGGTCGTGAGCGGGGACTCGGTGATGTGCACTGGGACCTCGCATTCCTGGGCGAGCCGCATGTCCAGGCCGCGGAGCAGCGCCCCCCCGCCGGTCAGGAAGAGCCCGGTCTCCAGGACGTCGTGGGCGAGCTCCGGAGGGCTCTCCGCGAGGCACGTGCGCGTCTCCTCGACAATGACCCGGACCGTCTCACCCAGGATCTCCCGGATCTCATCCGGGGTGACGACGACCTCCTTCGGCATCCCGCTCGCGAGCTCGCGCCCGCGGATCTCGACCTCGCGCGCGTCCGCCGCCGGATATGCGGAGCCGAGCTGGATCTTGATGCGCTCCGCCGCCGACTCGCCGACCGCCACCCCGTGGCGCTTGCGCAGGAAGAGCTGGATGGCCTCGTCCATGTCGAACCCGCCCACGCGGAGCGCCCGCCCGATCACGGGGCCCCCCATGGCCACCATGAACATCTCGGTCGTCCCGCCGCCCACGTCGACGACGAAGTTCCCGACCGGGTCCTGGATGGGGAGCCCGGCCCCGATCGCCGCCGCCAGGGCATGTTCGACGAGGCTCACAGAGCCACCGCCCGCCTCCACGACCGCCTCCTCCATGGCCTTGCGCTCCACCGGGGTGAGGCCCGAGGGCACGGCGAGCAGTACGCGCGGTCGCGGGAACCGTCCGATCCCGAGCCGGCGGAAGATGAGCCGGACCATCCCCACGGCCATCTCGAAATCCGTGATCGCCCCCCGCTGGACCGGCTTGTGCGCGATCACGTGCCCGGGCGCGTCTCCCGCCATGTCCCACGCGTCGCGGCCGGCGGTAAGGACCTGGCCGGTTCGCCCGTTGACGGCGACCACCGTCGGCTCTGCGTAGACGACTCCGCTGCCGGGCTGGAACACGAGCGTGTTCGCCGTACCGAGGTCGAGGGCGAGATCGCGCCGAAGCGGGCTCACGACCCCATCACCCAATGAGCCTCACCGCTCGTGAGGGCCTCCTTCTTCCAGATGGGGACGTCCTGCTTGATGCGCTCGATCCCATGCCGGGCTGCCTCGAAGGCGTCGGCGCGGTGCGGGGCCGAACAGCAGACGAGGACCGACGCCTCGCCGACCCCGAGGGTCCCCGTGCGATGCAGGATCGCGACCCGGCACACGGGCCAGCGCGCGAACAGCTCCTCCCCGATCGCCTCCAGGTGTCGAGCGGCCTGCTCGTCCCACGCCTCGTAAGCGAGTCCCGTCACGTCGCCGTCCGCCGAGTGATCGCGGACGGTGCCTTCGAAGAGGACCGTGGCTCCGGCGCCGGGATCGGCGACGAACGCCAGCGCATGTGACGGGTCGAGCCGATCGGCGCCCACGCGGACGAAGAGCGAGGAGCGCATGGCAGGGATTCTATCGGTGGGGTCGGGCGTTTCGTCCGGGACCCGATCCTAGAATGGACGCATGAGCGAGCCCGAGCAGCCCGACGTGCCGCTCGGCGACGTACTGGGCGACGTGCCCCTGTTCCGCGAGCTGCAGCGGGTCATCATGTCGTCCACGGGGCCCATCAACTGGGAGCTCGCTCGTCAGGTGGGGATCACCATGGCCTCCTGGGGCTCGGAGGATCCCGCCCCCACCGACGAGGATCGCCGCGCGCTCTCGGACACGGTTCGGGCGGCCGAGCTCGCCGTGGCGGACCTCACGGCGCTCCCCTCACCCACCGATCTGGCCGAGGTCCAGACGGTCCGGCGCGCGCAGTGGGTGGAGTCGAGCATCGAAGGCCTGCGCCCGATGCTCGACCCCATGGCGCACAAGGTGACGGCCGCGCTCGCCGAGACGCGCGGCACGACGCTACCGCTCGACGTGGCCGGCACGCCGAACGAGATGCTCGAGTTGCTGATGGACAAGATGGTCCCCCTCCTGCTCGGGACCCAGGTGGGCTCGGCGTTGGGCGCGCTCGGGCAACGCGTCCTCGGTCTGTACGATCTCGCCATCCCGCGCTCCGGGCCGCGCCTGCTGTTCGTGATCCCGAACATCGCCACCTTCGAGCGCGAGTGGAGCCTGGGCGCGAGGGAGTTCCGCGCGTGGGTCGCGCTGCACGAGGTGACCCATCGGTTCGAGTTCGCGCAGTCGTGGGTCCAACCGCACGCGCTGCAGCTCGTGACCGACATGGTCGAGCACGCGACGATCGACCTCGCCGGCCTGCAGGAGCGGATGGAGGGGATGGACCTCGCGAACCCCAACGCGCTCTCCGATGCATTCGAGGGCCTCGGGAGCCTCTTCGGGCAGGCCGCGGACGACGAGCAGCGCCTGCGGATCGCCCGCGTGCAGGCGTTCCTGGCGGCGGCCGAGGGCTTCGGCGACCACGTCCACGAGGCGCTCACTGCGAAGATGCTCTCGTCCTCGGCTCGGATCGAGGAGGCGATGCTGCGGTTCCGCGAGGGCCGGCCGGCTGACCGCGCGCTCGAGCAGCTCCTCGGCGTGGAGATGACGCCCGAGCAGTACCGCCTGGGGCGCGAGTTCTGCGCGCGGGTGGTGGCGCTCACCGACCTGGCCACCCTCTCGCGCATGTGGGGGTCGGCGGACTCCCTGCCCTCCATGCCGGAGCTCGACGAACCGACGCTCTGGCTCTCGCGCATGGCCTGATATCCTGCGGCCCGTGCCGGCGGGCGAACTCATCTTCGCGAACGTCCTCGACGCTCGGCAGCGCGAGGCCGAGGGCGAGATGGCGAACGGGCTCGTGTACGTCCTCGCCGTCCCGTCCCGGGCCCTCCCCTTCGCGGTCCTCCGCGACTGGAAGGCACCGAATGGGTATCTCGTTGAGGAAGTCCAACTCCTCGCGCCCTCGGGAAGGGTTGCCTACACGATGGGACCGAGCGCTCGATACATGCTCGGGACGATGGACCTCACCCACATCGAGGACGTGATCGACGACGCCATGTTCGAAGAGCTCGGCGTTCACGTCGCGTCCTTTCTCCTCGGCGGTGAGGTCCTGGGGCAGACCGAGTTCCAAGTCGTGCTGCAGGCGGCACCGGAGAAGCTCTCGAAGGACACCGAGGACGGGCTGAAGCGCTCGGACGTGATCTGGGTCGGGGTGGAGTTCCAGGGGAAGGACGTGACGATCCCGGCATGGTTTGCCTACCGGCAGGGCAAGATCTACGTCCTGTCCTCCAAGGAGCCGAGCCTGCAGGAACAGACCATCCCCGGCATCGCCGACGCCTCGGACCTGGTGGTCATCACCCGGCGGAAGCTACGCGAGACGGCGCTTGGGCGCTTCCGCGCGGTCGTTCGGCTGCTGGAAGGGGCGGAATGGGACCAGGCAGCCGCGCTCCTCGCCGACCGGCGCCGGTCCCGCGTTGGCCCGCCGCAGGACTCGATCAAGCGGTGGAAAGGCACCTGCGCGATCGCGGAGCTGACCCCGCTCGTCGCCGGCTGATCCCGGCTACTGCGCCTGTCCTTTTCGATACGGCCGTCCGTCGGCGGCGGGCGGCCGTAAGCGCTGAGCGGCGACGGCCAGGACCAGCAACGTCACGACATACGGCGTGATCGAGATGAACTCATCGGGCACGGCCTTCGTACCGGCAAACCACCAGAACACGAGCGAAGCGACGACGACGGCGGCAACGCCTGTCGTGACGCGACTGCGGATGAGGAACCACAGGCCTACCGCTGCAGCTGCGATAGCGATGAACAAGAGGAGCCCGTGGATCGAGGTGTTGGATCGGAGCTGCAGGGCGTCCGAGTATCCGAACAGTCCAGCGCCCACGACCACTCCTCCCGGTCGCCAGTTCCCGAAGATGAGGGCGGCCAGCCCGATGAATCCGCGGCCGCCGACCTGCCCCTCACGGTAGATCCCCGCCTCCTCGAGAACGAGGAACACGCCGCCCAGCCCGGCCAGAGCTCCCGAGATCGTCACGGCGATGTATTTCATCGTGTAGACGGGCACTCCCAATGACTCGGCCGCCATTGGGTGCTCGCCCACGGATCGTAGCCGCAGGCCGAACGGTGTGCGCCACAGGAGCCAATAGGTGAGGGGGATCAGGGCCACAGCCAGAAGGGTCAGCAATGACACCTGAGCGGTGAGGCCCTTCCCCAGGGCGCCCAGGTCGGAAACGAAGAACCAGTGCTGCCGCTCCAACCAGCCGAGGAAGTCGGGGGTCTTCAGGCCGAAGAACCGGCCTCCCGCGAGCACCGGCAGCGTGAGCTCTCCGATGGTCCCGTTGACATGTGGAGACTGGGTGATCCCCGCACCGGAGACGTTCGTATAGGCGACAACAGAGAGGAACCGCGTCGCTCCTGCGGCGAGGATATTGATGGCGACGCCGGATACGATGTGGTCGATCCCGAACGTCACCGTGGCCACGGCGTGGAGCAGTCCTCCCGCGGCCCCGCCCATGACACCGACCAGCACTCCCGTCCACGGACCCCAGTGCCAGCCTGCCCAGGCGCCGAACCAGGTCCCGAGAATCATCATCCCCTCGAGACCGATGTTGACCACCCCTGCGCGCTCCGCATACAGGCCCCCGAGGGCCGCGAGCAGGATCGGGATGGAGACACGCAGGGTCGCGCTGAACGTTCCGCTCGAGGTCAGGTCGCTCGCGTGGGTGACCAAGCGGACAAACGAGAGCGCCAGAAGGACGAGCACCATCAGCATTGCGGCGCGAACCAGTCGCCCTCTCCGGTCGGTGGGCAGACGGCGCGCAGCGATTTCTTTCACGCGGCATCCTCCTCACGCGGAGTGGGACCAAGGCCTTTCGACTTCTCAGCTGCGGCCCGCACCTCTTGGGCTTGGACCACCCGGCGCACCACCTCGTAGGCGATGACCACGGACAGGATGATCACGCCCTGCATGATCACGGCGATCTCCTTGGGGATTCCCTCGAGGTCCAGGATCTGGGCGGATCGCTCCAAGAAGCCGAACAGCAACGCGGCAAAAGCGATGCCGACAGGGTTGTTCCGCCCGACCAGCGCGACGGCGATACCGGTGAAGCCGAGCCCGGTCGTGAACTCGATCGAATAGCGATGAAACACGCCGAGTAGCTCTGGCATCCCCACCAGGCCGGCGATGGCGCCAGATAGCAGCATCGTCTTCATGATCATCTGGCCCGGATTCACTCCGCTGACTTGTGCAGCAGCGGCGTTGACGCCGGTCGCGCGAAGGTCATAACCGAATCCGGTGCGCCAAACCAGGATGTAGTAGGCGACACCCACCGCTATCGCGATCGGCAGGAATCCATAGAGGTCAGACCCAAGGGGCGGGTGGACGCCGAGAGAATGAAGGACCCGATTGAGCGACGGCAGGACACCGGATGCCGCCAGCAACTTCGTCTTGGTCACAAAATCCCCAGGGGGATTGTGCTGGCTGAGGCGGGTCCGCAGGAGGTAGCCGGTCACCCCGAGGGCGATGTAGTTGAGCATGATCGTCGAGATCACCTCATGAACCCCCCGAGTGACCTTGAGGGCCCCGGCCGCGCCTGCCAAGACCGCCCCCACGATCATCGCCACCAGGAGGATGAACGCGACATGCAGCACCGCCGGGAGCGCCACGCGGGCACCGACGTAGGCAGCAAGCAATGCGGCCAACGTGTACTGACCCTCCACGCCGATGTTGAAGAGCCCCATCTTGAAACCAATCGCTACGGCCAGACCGGAGAGGAAGAGCGGGATCGCGGTGTTCACCGTGTAGATGAGCGAGTCGGTCCGGATCCCGAACTGAGCCATGTCCTTGAACGCAGCGACTGGACTCTGGTGGATCAGGAGCACGGCCAGCGAGGAGCAATCAGGATTCGGCGAAGCCTCATGCCTTGATCTCCTCTTGGCGCGCGCCGGTCATATACGACCCCAGCTCCTCCGGGGTGACCTTCTGAGGATCGAGGCGAGCCACGAGCTTCCCACGAAGAATCACCCAGAGCGCATCAGACAATCCGATCAGCTCCTCGAGGTCCGCGGAGATGAGTAGCACGCCGAGCCCGGCGACTCGCGCCTGCCGTATCTGCTCCCACACGGAAGCCTGGGCGCCGACGTCGACTCCCCTGGTCGGCTGGGCCGCGATCAACACCTGCGGCTTCGCCGCCATCTCCCTACCAACGATGAGCTTCTGCTGATTCCCCCCTGACAGCGCATAGGCTGCGACATCGACTCCGGGTGTGATGACCCGAAACGCCTCAACCACTTCTTTGGTCCGTTGGTGAGCTCCTCTTTTGTCGATCCAGGGTCCCCGCGCGAACGGTCGGGCGTCCTGATGACCCAACATGGTGTTTTCCCACAGTGGGGAGGGCAGGAGCAGACCACGTTCGGTGCG
>VAYJ01000005.1:21962-46254 GCA_005888465.1 Actinomycetota bacterium | reverse complement strand
TCTCGAGTGCTCCAACGGGTAATCTCCCTGTCGACCAAGTGGATCGTCCCGGCGCCGACAGGTCGAAGCCCGATCAGCGCCTCGACCAGCTCGCTCTGGCCGTTTCCCTCCACGCCGGCGATCCCAACGACCTCTCCGCTGTGAATCTCGAAACTGACTCCATCGAGCAAGGCTCGGCCCTCGTCGCCCAGAACCGAGAGCTCCCGGACCGACAGTACGACGCGATCGGTCACCGTCGATTCGTGCGTCTCTGGTCGGGGAAGTTCGCTCCCGACCATGAGTTCTGCCAGCTTCGGCGCGGTGACCTCTCCAGGCTTGACGGTGGACACCGTGCGTCCGCCACGTATCACCGTGATGGCGTCCGCGATCTCCAGAACCTCGTCCAGCTTGTGGGAGATGAAGATGATGGTGACGCCCTCGCTCTTGAGCTGCCGAAGATGCCCGAAGAGCTCCTCCACTTCCTGCGGCACAAGCACGGCTGTGGGCTCGTCCAGGATCAGGATCCGCGCTCCTCGATACAGCGCCTTGACGATCTCCACACGCTGGCGTTCGCCCACGGCCAGTTCCTCAACAAGCCGATTGGGAACCAATGGGAGGCCGTAAGTCCCGGACAGCTCCTCGATGCGCCGGCGCGCTTTGGAGAAATCGATCACCGCGCCGTGGGATGGTTCGTCGCCCAGGACCACGTTCTCCAGGACGGTAAGGTTGTCGGCGAGCATGAAGTGCTGATGCACCATGCCGATGCCGACCGCGATGGCATCCTTCGGGGAACGGAAGTGCACGTCGAAGCCTGCGACCTGAATGGTTCCCTCATCGGGGCGCTGCATCCCGTAGAGGATCTTCATCAAGGTCGACTTGCCGGCCCCGTTCTCTCCCACCACCGCGTGAACCTCGCCCCGCATCACCCGCAGCCCCTACGAAGGGCGGGTCCGAGGATCCCCACGGACCCGCCCTCGCGGTGTCCCTTCGCGTCCCGGCCCCTACGATGTCGGGACAGTGATCGCGCCGCTGATGATCTTCTGCTTGAGGTCGTCCAGCTGGCTCTTGATGCTGTCGACGAACCCGCCTGACGTGGCGTAGTCGATCGCGCCTGACTTCAGGCCAAAGGTGCGATAGCCACCCATGAACTTGCCATCGATGAAGTCCTTGATCGTGTCGTACACGGACACATCCACCCGCTTGATCATGGAAGTCAAGATGTACGGCTGGTCTTCGGCAGGCGCAGTGAGGTATTGGTCGGAGTCCACGCCGATTGCCCACACCTTGACGCTGTTGGTCGTGGAGTACTCCTTCGCGGCGTCGAACAATCCCGCGCCTGAGCCACCCGCGGCATGAAAGATCACGTCGTCGCCGCTGCCGAACATTCCAAGCGCCGCTTCCTTGCCCTTTGCCGGATCGCTGAACCCCGTGAAGTTCGGCGGCGCGGTGAGGTATTTCACATCAACCTGGATGCTGGGATTGACTTGCTTCGCACCCGCCTCAAAGCCCGCCTGGAACGAGTGGATCAGCCCGACATCCACCCCGCCGATAAACCCGACCTTGCCCGACTTGGAGGTCAAAGCCGCCGCTGCCCCAACCAGGAAGGATCCCTCGTTTGCCGCGAAGTCGTTCATCACGAGGTTCGAACTCGAGGTCAGGTCAGCGACACCGCCATCGGTCTCTGCGAACTTGATGTTCGGATAGTCCTTGGCGACCGCAGCGATGTCCGCATCGAAGGCGAACCCGTTCCCGAAGATCAGCGGGTAGCCGTCCGTCGCCAACAGTCTCATGAGCGCCTGTCGGCCCTGGCCGCTGGCCGACGGAGTCAGGTCCTTGACCTGGATGTTGAAGTCGTGTGAGGCCTTCGTCAGCCCGATGTATGCCGAGTCGTTGAACGACTTATCTCCTCGGCCCGCGAGGTCATACACCATGCCGATCTTCTGCCCGTTGCCTGGCTTGGAGCTGCCGCCGCTGGTGGACGGCGTCGTCGACTTGCTGCACGCCGCCGCGATCAGGACGAAGACCGTCGCCGCCGCGGCGAGCCGAAGTGCTCGCTTCATTCCCCCTCCCGTCTCTCTCCCATCGTTGTTCCCGTCCCTGCATACGCAGCGGTGGAGCGGGCAGGATTGAGCAGGACTCGTGCCGGCGCCCTCCCCCGACGGTGGGTACTCTCATCCATCCGGGCGCCCTGGTCAAGCCAGGTTGCGCACCCCGGGTACGATACGGCCCGGCATGCCCCTCGTCGTCGTCGACCATCCCCTCGCCCAGCACCTGCTCACCCGCCTGCGAGACGTCGGGACCCCCCCGCCGCTGTTCCGGACGCTCGCCAAGCGGCTCACCATCGCGTTGATCCTGGAGGCCGTTCGTGCGCTGCCCTCGGTCGAGGTGGAGGTCCAGACGCCGCTCGAGACGGCGCGCGGGCGAACGATCACCCCGGACCTCGTGGCGGTGCCGATCCTGCGGGCCGGACTCGGCATGCTGGAGGCCGTCACGGAGCTCTTCCCGGAGATCACCGTCGGCTACATCGGGCTCGAACGCGACGACGCGACGCTCCGCCCCACGTCCTACTACGAGAAGCTGCCGCCGATGGACGGCCGACACGTCCTGCTGCTCGACCCGATGCTCGCCACCGGCGGATCCGCCACGCGCGCGTGCACGAGCATCGCGGCGAAGGGCCCTGCGCAGATCTCGTTCGTCTGCGTGGTCGCGGCGCCGCAGGGCGTGGCGCGGATGGAGGCCGAGCACCCCGAGGTCCCCGTGTTCACGGCGGCGCTCGATCGCGACCTCACGGACAACGGCTACATCCTGCCGGGGCTGGGGGACTTCGGCGACCGGCTCTTCGGGACCGAGCCCCACCTAGGGGCCCCACCGAACCCCTAGCCCTCGAGGCCGAGCGCCTCCAGGTCGGCGAGCCGGCGGTCCACTTGGTCGATCAGGCCTTGGTTCCCGATCGCCTCGGCCTCACGGCGCGCCTCGGCGAGCAGGGTGCGCGCCTGACGGGCCCTGGCCGCGGCCTTCTCCTCGGTCGCGTACTTGATCGCGTCGTCCGCCTTGAGGATCAGATCGAAGATCTCGCGCGCCTCCACGTCCGCGTCATGGTAGGTGATCGACCGGGATACACTCCATCCCGCTCGCTCGAGAGGGGAGGCGCGATGTCCGACGACGTGGGACCCGGGCTCGACAGCCGCCACCTGGAGAGCCTGACGGAGCGGGTCCGCCGTTCGCCCTTCCATCAGTGGGCCGGCCTCCGGCTCGTGTCCGTGGGCGACGGCCGAGCGGAGCTCGAGATGACCCTGGAACCGCATCACTTCAACCCGCAGGGCATCGTCCACGGCGGCATCATCACGGCGATCGCGGACACCTCGATCGGCCTCGCCCTGCGCTCCCAGCTTCGGCCGGGGCTCACGCATCGCACCGCTCAGCTGAACGTCCACTTCCTCGCCAAGGGGGAGGGCACGCGGCTGATCGGCCGCGGGCAGGCGCTGCACCTCGGCCAGCGGATGGGCTACGGAGAGGCGGAGGTGCTCGATGCAGAGGAGCGGCTGATCGCCCGGGCGACCGGCGCGTTCATCGTGCTGCCGGCGCCGGGAGCCTTCTAGAGCTCAATACTCGACGTCGATGTCCTGCAACGCGGCCGGCATCTGCCCGAGCGGGCCCTGCAGCTGCATGAGCTTCATGAGGTCGCCAGCGACGCGAAGCTTCCCGCTCATGTACGCCGCCATCCCTGTAAGCTCGTTCTTGGAGAGCGCGACCGCGGTGTCGTAGTCCTGAGTGATCGTGGCGTCGACCGGCTCGGGCGAGTCGCCAATGCCGAGACCCGCCTGGCCGCCGTCCACCTTGAACCAGTACCGCGCCTCGCCCGCCGTGCCGGTGACGACCTGCTGGACCTTCGCCGAGATCGATCCGACGGAGCCCCGGAACGCCTCGTTCGCGTTGAGCGCATCCTGGACTGCCTGCGCCCACTCCGCCGAGAGGAATTTCACGCCCACCTCGCCCTCCTTGTGCAGCCCTGGCCGTGCGTCGGGACGCCGAAGTATATCCGCAGGGGTTCAGGCGTTCCGTCGCCGCTCGTGTCGCGCCCACCACTGCGCGGCGAACGCCTCCACGTCCGCGCGCAGCCACACGCGTCCCGAGGCGAGCGACTGGACGGGCTCGGGGAACCGCCCCCGGTCGATGTAGGTGACCACGCGGCGCTTGTCCCACCCCATGACCTCGGCGGCCTCCGCGACGCCGGCGAGGACGGGGACGACCTCGACCACGAACGTGTACGGGCCACGTTTGGACGCCGGTAGGGAGCGATCGAGCGCGCGGCGAAGCGCGCCCAGGCATCGTTCCCGTGACGCGCCCGAGGCGCGGACCTCGGGGCGCGTTTCGGCCCGGGCCTCCCATCGCCCGTGCTCGATCTCGCGAACCTGGACGCGGACCTCCATCTGGTCTCGGATCATAGTTCCGGCTTGCGATCGAACGTATGTTCGGCTACCATGACGGCTTCGCCCATGCGCTGGGACAACCTCTCCCTCGTCGAACGGCCCCGGGACGAGCGCACGACGCTCCCCCTGTTCGAGCAGGGTGCCGTCGTGCGCACCTTCGACACGCCGGAGTTCCGCGGGATCACGTTCTTCGAGGTTCGGGCGCGATCCATCATCAATCGCGTCCCCGAGGCCTCGCGGATGCCCTTCCGATGGACGATCAACCCCTACCGCGGATGCTCGCACGCGTGCGTCTACTGCTTCGCGCGCAACACCCATACGTACCTGGATCTCGACGCTGGCCAAGACTTCGACTCGAAGATCGTCGTGAAGGTCAACGCGGCCGAGTGCCTGCGCCGCGAGCTCGCGGCCCGGACGTGGTCAGGCGAGCACATCGCAATGGGCACGAACGTCGACCCCTACCAGCGCGCCGAGGGCCGGTACCGGCTGATGCCCGGGATCCTCGAGGCGCTCCGCGACGCGGCGAACCCGTTTTCCATCCTGACGAAGGGATCGTTGATCCTGCGCGACCTGCCGCTCCTCTCCGCCTGCGCGGCGGTCACGGACGTGGGAACGAACGTCTCCGTGGGTTCGACCCAGCGCGAGCTGTGGCGAACCGTCGAGCCGGGGACGCCGAGCCCGCAGAAGCGGCTGGAGGTGTGCCGCAGATTGACCGACGCCGGCGTGTCGTGCGGCGTGCTGATGGCGCCGATCATTCCCTTTCTGTCGGACGGCGCCCAGCAGCTCGCCGAGACCGTGCGCGCGATCGCCGATGCGGGAGCGGTGCACGTGTCCCCGATCGTGTTGCACCTGCGCCCGGGCGCGCGCGAGTGGTTCATGACGTGGCTCCGGGAACACCATCCCGACCTGGTCGGTCGTTACGACCGGCTCTACCGCGGCGGCTCGTACGCGCCGAAGGCCTACCAGGAGCAGATCTCGGCGACGGTGCACGAGCTGGCGAGACGGTTCCGCGTGGGCCGCTCCGGACCGAGGGGCGCCCGGCGCGTCGCCGCCCGCCCTCGACGAAGTCCTGAACCCCAGCAGCTCGCGATGATCTAGCGGCCCCCGCGGCGGCGCAGCTCCCGACGCCAGCAGGGGGTGTGCCAGTGGCGTCGTCCTTCCAGCTCGCCTTCGATCAGGACCACCAGGTGGGGCGTCCCGGGCTGGATGAGCTGCTCGCAGCCGGGGCACCGGTACGCCTTGCCCTTCTCCCCCGAGACCGCTCGGACCTCGACCCCCTCGATTCCCACGGCCCACTCGGGGGCGACCGACGTTGGTCGGGTGACCGGGTCGGGGTCGGATCGCTCGCGCGCCGCGCGGTGGCGCCGGGGCATCACGCCACCTCGCGGACGAACGCTGCGGCGACGGCCCCCAGCTCGCGCCCCGTCTGGTCGTCGGGTCGGCGGGCGCCGCGCACGCGGAAGGAGTGATCGCCACCCTCGACGGTGTGCAGCCGGGCGAGCGGGCCAAGGCGGCGCACGAGATCCTGCATCAACGCGTAGGTCGCCAGCGCGTCGTCGGTCCCCTGGACGAAGAGCATCGGCACGGTCACCTCCGCGAGGTGCGCGTCGCGAGGATGGTCGCTCCGGCCCGGCGCGTGCAGTGGATATCCGAAGAAGACGAGGGCCCTTGCGGGGAACTCGGTTCGTCGTTCGGCCGCGAGCATCGAGGCGATGCGACCGCCCATCGACTTGCCGCCCGCGACCACGGGCAGCCCGCCGGCGCGCGCGATGCCCACGTCAAGGGCGGCAGACCACGCCTCGGTGAGCAGCGCCGGGCGGTCGGGCGATCGGCGGCCCTCTTCGGCGTAGACGAAGTTGAACCGCAGCACGCTCACGCCGTTCGCGGCCAGGCCCTCGCTCGCCCCAACCATGAACGGGTGCTCCATGCCGGCGCCCGCCCCGTGCGCGATCACGGCGAGCGCCTTCGCATCGGGAGCGGTGCTCAGCAGGGCCGAGACCGTGTGCGTTCCGACGGGGAGATGCAGGCGGTCGGCCATCGCCCGGCGATTATGGCCGAAGCTGCGAGAATCCGGCCGTGGGCGAGCTGTACCTGGGCACCTCGGGGTTTGCGTACGACGAATGGAAGGGACCCTTCTACCCGCCGACGTTGAAAGCACGCGACATGCTGCCGTTCTACTCGAGCCGGTTCCGGTCGGTCGAGGTCAACTACACGTTCCGCCAGCAACCCGCCGAGACGACGCTCGTCGCCTGGCGCGCCGCGACGCCGGATGGCTTTCTCTTCACCCTGAAGGCGCATCAACGCATCACGCACTGGATGCGCCTGGCCGGAGCCGACGAGGCGGTCTCGACGATGCTCGATCGCTTCGCGCTCCTCGGCGAGCGGCTCGGGCCCATCCTGTTCCAGTGCCCGCCGACCCTCACCTTCGACCAAGCACTGATCGAGCGCTTCCTGGGCTTCCTCCCGCCGACCTACCGCTACGCGTTCGAGTTCCGCCACCCGTCGTGGGACGAGGCTCGGGACGTGCTTCGGGCACAGGGGGCGGCGTGGTGCACCGCCGAGACCGACGAGGCTCCCTTCCCGGAGACCGGAACGATCGCGAGTGCCCCGTTCGTGTACCTGCGCCTCCGCAAGACTGCCTATGAGGACGCCGAGCTCGAGGCGTGGTCGCGGAGGGTCGCGGCAGCGCTCGGCGAGGGCGCCGACGTCTTCTGCTATTTCAAGCACGAGGACAAGGGCGCCGGCCCGATCCTCGCGGAGCGGATGGCGGCCCTGGTCGCCGCCGGCTAGCCGGCCGCGGCCTTCTTCGAGCGTGCGGGCTTCTTTGTCGTCGCCGCCGCGGCGCGCTTCTTGGTCGCCTCGACCGAGGCCTTCAGCGCCTCCATCAGGTCCACGACCTTCGTCGGCTCGGCCTCCGGGATGACCTCGATCTCCTCGCCCGCGACCTTCTTCTCGACGATCCCGAGCAGCGCCTCGCGGTAGTCGTCCTTGAACTCCTCGGGGTGGAACTCCTGCGTCAGGTTGTCGATCAGGCTCCGCGCCATCTCGACCTCCTGGGGCCGGATCGTCACGTCCTTGGACAGGATGTCGAACTCGGTCTCGCGGATCTCGTCGGGCCAGAACATGGTCTCCAGCACGAAGACGTCGCCGGCGAAGCGTAGCGTGCAGAGGTGCTCCTTCTCGCGGAAGGAGATCTTCGCGACGGCCACGCGTCCGTCCTCGCTCATCGCCTTGCGCAGGAGCGTGTACGCCTTGAGCCCGGTCTCTTCCGGGACGAGGTAATAGGACTTCTGGAAGTAGAGCGGGTCGATCTCCTCGTGGTCCACGAACTGGATGATGTCGATCGCGCGTCCGGACGACACGGGGACCGCGTCGAAGTCCTCGTCCTCGAGCACGACGTACTTGTCCTTCTCGTACTCGTAGCCCTTCACGATGTGCTCGAAAGGCACCTCGTCGCCGTCGGTCGCGCACACGCGCTTGTACTTGATCCGGCCGAAGTCGGCGTCGTGCAGCTGGTTGAAGTGGAGGGTCTTCTCCTCGGTCGCCGGGTAGAGCCCCACCGGGATCGTCACCAGGCCGAAGGAGATGGCCCCCTTCCACATGACCCTTGGCATCTCGTACCTCCGAGGGAGTCGGGGACGCTCATTCTACTGCGAGTGGCCGACACGCCCGGGAGCCTCCGGGCCCGATCGGTACGATGGCGGCATGCCGTCGCGCGCGTCCTCCGGCCCGGCCTTCACGGTCGAATTCCCGCACGCCCTGCCCGCGGAGCGCCGGGGCGACAGCTGGTGGATGCAGGTCGACGGCCGCGAGCTTCGCCTCTCGAACCTGAACAAGGTCTTCTGGCCAGACGAGGGCTACACGAAGGGCGACCTCATCGCCTACTACTACAACATGGCGCCGCGCATCCTGCCGTACCTCGCCGGCCGGCCGCTCACGATGAAGCGCATGCCGAACGGGGTCACCGGGCAGTTCTTCTACATGAAGGACGCTCCCTCGCACACGCCCGAGTGGATGCCGCGCTGCCCGGTCCCGAGCTCGGGGACCGGCGACAGCCGGTGGGGCTCCAGGAAGCACGACGTCGTGAACTACCTGATGGTGCAGGACACGGCGGGACTCCTGTTCATGGCGAACCTCGGCTGCGTCGAGTTCCACCCCCTGCACTCGCGGTGCGCCTCGATCGAGATGCCTGACTACCTCTTCTTCGACCTCGACCCGTTCGAGCCCGCGTCGTTCGCCGACGTCCTGGCCGTCGCCGACCTCGTGCGAGTCGTCTGCGACAACCTGGGGCTCATCGCCTATCCCAAGATCTCCGGCGCGACCGGGATGCAGATCTACGTGCCGATCGAGCCCGGGTTCACCTACGAGCAGGTCCGCGACTTCGTCGGCCGGCTGGGGCACCTGATCCGGCAGGCCGATCCGGGCCGCGTGACGATGGAATGGGAGGTTCGCAAGCGCACCGGGAAGGTGTTCATCGACCACAACATGAACCGCGTCGGCGCGAACATCGCGGCCGTGTGGTCCCTTCGCCCCGAGGCCGGCGCGACGGTCTCGACGCCCGTCACGTGGGCGGAGGTGCGCAAGGGGCAGATCCGGCCGGCGGACTTCACGATGGCGTCGATCTGGCAACGCTTGCGGCGCCAGCGGACCGATCCCTTCGCCGGGGTGCTCACCAAGCCGCAGGACCTTGCTCCGGCGCTCGCCGCCGTCGGGGTCGTGCTCGGCCCTGCCGCGGCGGCCCCTCCCACGCCACGCGAGACGAGCGAGCAGGTGATCGCGCGGTCCAAGGACCCGAAGCTCGGCCGCTATCTGAAGATGCGCGACTTCGAGGCGACCCCGGAGCCGGCCGGCGGTGCGCCATCCTCGGACGGCAACTCCTTCGTCATCCAGCGCCACGACGCGACGCGCCTGCACTACGACTTCCGCCTCGAGCGGGAAGGCGTGCTCGTGTCCTGGGCCGTCCCGAAGGGTCTCCCGTTCATCAAGGGTGAGAAGCATCTCGCCGTGCACGTCGAGGACCACCCGATGGAGTACGGGTCGTTCGAGGGATCGATCCCGAAGGGCCACTACGGCGCGGGGGAGGTCCGCATCTGGGACAAGGGCAACTACGAGCTGCTCGAGTGGACGGAGAAAAAGGTCGGCGTGCGCCTGCACGGCGAACGCCATCGCGGCGAGTACCACCTGGTGAAGACCGCGCGCGGCGAGCAGGACTGGCTCGTGTTCCTCTCCAAGCCCGAGGAGGCGGGCCCGGCCGCCCCGCCGACGTTCTCTCCCATGCTGGCAACGCCCGGCTACGAGCCGTTCGACCGCAAGGGCTGGTGGTTCGAGCCGAAGTTCGACGGCGTCCGGACCCTCCTGCAGATCACCGGGGAGGAGGTCCGGCTCATCTCCCGGACCGGCCGCGACCAGACGAAGACCTACCCGGAGCTCGGGCGGGTGTGGCGGCGCGTGACGGCGACGAACGCGGTCCTGGACGGCGAAGTCGTCGCGACCGACGAGTCGGGCGGGACGTCGTTCGAGCTGCTCCAGCAGCGCATGAACCTGGCCTCGCCGGCCGAGATCGAGCGGATCCGCAAGAAGATCCCCGTCGAGATGGTCGCGTTCGACCTCCTCTGGCTGGACGGCGAGGACTGGACGAAGCAGCCCCTCTCCGAGCGCCGGGCAAAGCTCACCGAGGTCGTCATGCCGGACAAGGGCCTCCGGCTCATCTACTGGCTCCCGGACGAGGGGAAGAAGTTCCACGCGGCCGCGGTGAAGCTCGGGCTCGAGGGCATCATCGCCAAACGCGCGGCCAGCCCCTACCAGCCCGGAAAGCGCTCGGACGACTGGCGCAAGATCAAGATCCTGAAGCACCAGGACTGCGTCGTCCTTGGCTGGACGCCGGGCCAGCGCGGTCGAAGCGGCTCGTTCGGCGCGCTCCTGGTGGGTGCCTACCGCGACGGCAAGCTGATCTGGATCGGGCAGGTCGGCACCGGCTTCACCGAGGCGATGCTGAAGGACCTGCTGGCACGCCTGCGCGCGATCGAGACCGACGCGCCGCCGATCAAGGACGCGGCGCTCGCGAAGTCCCCCGGCGCCCACTGGGTCGAGCCGGAGCTCGTGTGCGTCGTCGAGTACCTGCAGATGACCGCCGTGGGCAAGCTCCGCGCGCCGTCGTTCAAGGGCCTGCGAACCGACAAGCTGCCTGAGGACTGCGTACTCGAGCCGGTCTAGCTGAACGGCTCGAAGCCGGCGCGAAGGAGCAGCGCGCGGGCCTCGCGTTCGTCGATGCCGCGCTCCTTCAACTCACGGAACAACCGCACGACGGCGAGTGGCCGCCCGCACCGTGAACAGAACGCGAAGTGGGGCTCGACCGGCGTCTCGCACCACGGGCACGACGTAACCGGGACCGACGAGCCCTCCTCGAGCCCCGCGTCGGCGAGCGCGTCCACGTAGCCCTTGCCGTAGTCCCACACGACGTAGTCGTCCTCGCGCGGCTGGTACGCGGGCTCGTGCATCCGCGGCTCGCCGGTCGCGAGCATGTGCTCCAGGCTCTCGCGGAGCAGCTCCCAGTCGTAGTAGTGGTTCGAGCCGCAGTCCGAGCAGGCGATCACGACGCCCTTCGCCCCCTGCGCCTCGAAGACGCCGCGCATCGCCCCGAGATCCTCGAGGTCCGCCTCGACGCTCTCGCGCTCGTCAGCGGGAAGCGGCTCGGACTCCTCCTCGGGATCGGAGCTCCGCTCGTCCGGGTCGTCGTCGTCCATGTCGAACTCCTCTTCCCCCCGCACAGGCTAGTCCCGGTCCTCGCGCAAGCGAAACGTCCGGAAGGACTCGGCGTATTCCATGCCTTGGGGGGCGCCACGTTCTTTCGCGCGGGCGCGGATCCACTCGTCGACGGGCCAGTCGTGGATCTGGCTCGCGTGACAGCGGAGCGCCTCGATCTTCTTCTCGATCGTCTCGGTGATGTCGACGAATGTGTCGGCGTCCTCGCCCCACGTCGGCATCCACAGGTG
This sequence comes from Actinomycetota bacterium, assembly GCA_005888465.1. Classification (GTDB taxonomy): domain Bacteria; phylum Actinomycetota; class UBA4738; order UBA4738; family UBA4738; genus AC-55. Next base: position 34,853 of record VAYJ01000005.1, on the reverse strand, counting down.
CGGAAGCTCGAAGGGCTCGAACCCCTCGTCGAGGAGCTCGGGGAACATCGGGCGGGTCGAGGAGTCCGGGTTCGCGACGGCGACGCACGCCATCCCCACCGCCCGGTGATCGGTGTGGTTGATGTACGTGCGCTCCTGGTCCCAGAGCCGGCTCGGATCGGGGATCACCAAGACGTCAGGCCGGAACCGACGAACCTCGCGCGTCAGCGCGCGGCGCAGGTCCAGGGTCACCTCGACCATGCCGTCGCGGATCCCGAGGAAGGTGCAGTCCTCGACGCCCAGCACCTCGGCGGCGGCCCGCTGCTCCCGCTCGCGAAGGGCAGCCAGCTCGTCGCGGTCGGCGCTGGCCTCGTTCGAGCCCGCCGAGCCGTCGGTGACGCACACGTATGCGACCTGGGTGCCGCGCTCGGTCCAGACGGCCACCGTGCCCGCCGAGCCGAACTCCCCGTCGTCCGGGTGGGCGAACACGATCATCGCGCGTTCGAAGTCCATGGGAGCCAGAGTATCCCAAGCCGGCCACACGGCCCACCCGTTCCACCCGAGGCCCGCGGCGACCGATACCTACGGGGAACATGAAGCGCCCTCGCCACCTGCGTCTGGTCAGCACGTTCGCGCTCGGGAGCCTGATCGCGTTCGTGGTCATCGGCGCCGCGCTTTCGGTGGTGGTCTCGAGGCAGCTGCGCAACCGGCAGGAGGCCTCCGCCCGCTTCCACGCCCAATTCGTCGCCGATTCGATCCTCCGCTGCGAGTTCACCCCGGGTGACCTGTCGGGCCCCGTTTCGGTCGGAAGCGAACGGTACCGGGCGCTGGAGCAGTTCGTGGACGCCCGGATCATCAGCAAGCCGGTCGTTCGCGTGAAGATCTGGGCCCGCGACGGCACGATCCTGTTCTCGGACGAGCCGCGGCTGGTCGGGTTGCGGTTCGCCCCCGACGACGATCTCGCCGAGTCCTTCGCCGGGGAGACCGTCGGGAGCGTCACCGACCTGACCGAGGGCGAGAACATCTACGAGCGGGCGCTCGCGCCCAAGCTCTACTCCACGTACACGCCCCTCTGGCTTCCCGGGTCGAACGGGCCCCCCGCGGCGGTCGTGGAGATCTACCAGGCCTACGCGGGCATCCAGTCGGAGGTCGACAGGCTGTTTGGCACGCTGGTGGTGACCCTCCTGGTCGGCCTCTCCGCGCTGTACCTGATCCTGTTGCCGATCTCCCGTCAGGCGGGACGGACGATCCAGGAGCAGAACGAGACGCTCGAGGGGCAGGCACAGAAGCTCGAGGAGCTGCTGCGAACCGAGCAGCAGCGGGTGGCAGACCTGCGCGAGGTGAATCGTCTGAAGGACGAGTTCGTCGCGATCTCCTCGCACGAGCTGCGGACGCCGCTCACCTCGATCATCGGCTACGCGAAGACCCTTCGCCTGCCCGAGTTCGCCGAGGACCCGGCGTCGAGGGCCGAGTTCGTCCAGGCGATCGAGCGGCAAGCGGACCGGTTGCACCGGCTGGTGCAAAACTTGCTCGCCGCGTCGCATCTGGACGCCGAACCGACCAGGAGCGCGCTCGACGACGTCGTGCTCGCCGAGGTCGCGACCGAGGTGGTGCTCGGGCTGGGGCACGAGGGCAAGCGCGTGACGGTCACCATCCCGGCGAACCTACCGATCATTCGGGCGGACCGGCAGGGCCTGGAGCTCGTCGTGGCGAACCTGCTCGACAACGCGCTCAAGTTCTCCCCCCCGGAGCTCGGATGCGAACTCGGGGCCCGGGCGGAGGGGGACACGGTCTCCTTCTGGGTCCGAGATCACGGGGTGGGGATCAGCAAGGAGCAGCTCCCGCGCATCTTCGAGCGCTTCTATCAGGCCGACTCCTCGCGAACGCGTCGCTTCGGCGGGGTGGGACTCGGCCTCAGCCTGGTGAAGGGGATCGTGACGGGCCTCGGTGGCGGCCTCACCGTCACAAGCAAGCCGGACGAGGGAAGCACGTTCACGGTCACGTTGCCGATGTCCGGAACGGCCGGCGCCGAAGAGGACGCCGCGATGGAGCGCGCTACGGCCTGATCCCGACGAGCCTCGGCCGCGGCTCGCCGTCCTGCTCCGCACCTCCCCCCGTTCGCGCGAGCGTCGCGCGAGCTTTGCCAACCTCCGCGCGAAGCTCCTCGGCGCCGTTGGAGAGCATCGTCGAGGCCCGCGCCAGCTTGTTCTCGAGCGTCGACTCGATGGCGTCGAGGAGCGCGGAGAGGTCACGCAGGCACTCGTCCACGTCGCCCGACGATCCGAACCTGGACACGAGCCCGTGCAGGAAGAGCACGATCGGCAGGGCCATGGAATACGGGACCACGATCACGCCCTGGCGATACGCGTCGGCGTGCGCGCGCCGTAGCACCGCGTACGCGGCGTCGGGCACCGCGGCCACGCCCACCGGCGCCGTGACGGACGGATCCCGATACTGCGCGACCTCGCGGGCCCGCTCGGTCACCGTCCGCTCGATGAGCCGCCCCAGCCGGTCGATCTCGGCCGGGTCGTCGGTCTCCTGCAGTGCGATCAGCTCCCGGTCGGCGGGCCACTTCGAATCGATCGGCAGGCGTCGCCCGTCGGGCAGGATGAGGCCGAACTCGACCACGCGTCCGTTGACGCGGAAGTCGTTCACGATCATCGAAGGCGGGAGGTGCGCGAGCGCGTCCCGCAGGACGTTCTCACCCGCCCGTCCTGTTCGTTGGCCACCCGCGAGGACGCCCGCGACGCGATGCAGAACGCCCCATACCTCGTCCTCCCGGCCTCGGCGCTCCTCGTCCCGGGCCCGAAGCTCCTCGAGCGCTCCCCGAAACTCGGTGATCTCCCGCCGCGCATTGAGCGAGTCGCGCTCGCGCCAGCGGTCCACGTCGCCAAGTCGGCGCAGCTCGTCGTCGGTCGAGCGCAGCCGGCCATCCACCGCCCGTTCGAGCGCGGTCGGCATCCAAACGGCGATCGCCACGGCGACGGCCACGAGCGCCACGGCGGCGCCGACGAGGTAACCCATGACGGACAGGCTACGGGCGGGGTCTGACAGCCCCTGACCTGCGGGGATGGATCAGCGGACGATCCCGCCGGCCATGACCGCGCCCGGCGTGAAGAGCGAGGTCACGTCGTCGAGCGGGTTCGCGTGCCAAGCAACCAGGTCCGCGACCATGCCCGGAGCGATCGACCCTGCGCCGGGAAGGCGCAGGAGCGCCGCTGCCTCGGACGTCGCGGCGCGGAGGGCGGCAGACGGCGTGAGGCCCCAGTCGACCATCCGCACGACCTCCTGCGGAGCGCTCCCGTGGGGGTTGTGCGGGGTGCCGGCATCGGTGCCGCAGGCGATCCGAACGCCCGCCCGCCGCGACCGCACGAACGCTTCCTTCGCCATGTCCATGATCTGCCGGCCCTTCTCGACGGCGTAGGCGGGGACGTCCTCGGGGTGATCGACGATCCCCCGGAGCGCGCTGATCGTCGGCACGTGGAACGTGCCCCGCTCCACCATCTGCTTGGCGATAGCGGCCGTGATCTGCGATCCGTGCTCGATGGAGTCGATGCCGGCGCGCACACAGCGTTCGATCCCGGTCCGGCCGATGGCGTGGGCGGCGATGGGCACGCCCCAGGTGTGCGCCTCATCGACGGCCGCGGCCACCTCCTCCGCGGTGAGCGCCGTGAAGTCGACCGTGACCCCCGGGGTGAGCACGCCACCGGTCGCGACGATCTTGATCGAACGCGCACCCGCGCGGACCTGCTCGCGGACGGCGAGGCGAACGGCATCCGGGCCGTCCACCTGTCGCGCGAAGGAGTTCCAGCCGTGGCCGCCGGTGATCGTGAGGGCCTGGCCCGACGCGACGACCCGCGGCCCCGGGACCAGGCCGTCGGCGATCGCGCGTCCGACCTCACAGACGACGAACCCCGGGCCGCCCAGGTCGCGAACCGTGGTCACGCCGGCCGCCAGCTGGCGGCCGGCATTGCGCACGCACTTCACCGCCGCGTAGGCCTGCGTGACCGACGCCTCGGCCACGAAGTTCGGCGAGCCATCGAAACACAGGTGGACGTGGCAGTCGATGAGTCCGGGCGTGACGACCCCGGCCAGCGGCACCGGCACCTCGTGTGCCGATCGCGCCTCGCGGGGCGGGCGAGCGTGCGGGCCGTACCAGGCGATCGCCGCGCCCTCGACGAGGATCCCCCGCTTCGCCGCGAGCTTCGTCCCGTCGAAGACGGTGACGTTCGCGAGATAGCTCGTCATCAGGCGCCGTCTCCTTCGCCGCCGATCCCGGTCAGCTGGCGAAGGGGCGAGCGAAGCGGCGAGTACTCGGTCGGGTGCTCGCGGAACAGCTCGCCAGACCGGGCTGCGATCTCGGCCGGCGTGAACCGCGCGTCCTTCGTGATCTCGGCGATGGGCGTCCACCCCTGGTAGAGCTGAATGAGCCCGCCCTGCACGCCGAACACCTGGCCGGTGATGTGCGCCGCCTGGTCGCTCGCGAGGTAGGCGACCAACGGGGCGATGTTCTCCGGTGCGAGCGCGTCGAACTGGCCCTCGGGGAGCGAGAGCGCGCCGAAGGTCTTCTCGGTCATCCTCGTGCGGGCGCCGGGCGCGATGGCGTTCGCCGTCACCCCGTAGCGCTTCATCTCCAGGGCCACGATCTGCGTGAACGCTGCGATCCCCGCCTTCGCCGCCCCGTAGTTCGCCTGGCCCGCGTTGCCGAGGATCCCCGACGTGGAGGACGTGTTGACGATGCGGCCGCGCACGGCATGGCCGGCCTTGGCGAGCTCGCGCCAGTGCACGCAGGCCGCCCGCGTCACGAGAAAGTGGCCGCGCAGGTGGACCTTGATGACCGCGTCCCACTCCTCGACCGACATGTTGAACACCATCCGGTCGCGGAGGATCCCCGCGTTGTTCACGACGACGTCCAGGTGTCCCCAGGTCTCGAGCGCGAGCCGGATCAGGGACTCGGCGCCCGCCTCCTCGGACACGTCGTCGAAATTCGCGACGGCCTCGCCGCCGGCCGAGCGAACCTCGTCGGCCACCTGCTCCGCGGGGCGTGGGTCCGCGCCCGTGCCGTCCCACTCTCCGCCTAAGTCGTTCACGACCACCCGCGCGCCTTCGGCGGCGAAGAGCAGCGCCTCACCCCGGCCGATCCCCCGGCCTGCTCCGGTGATGACCGCGACCTTCCCGTCGAGCATGCCCACGTCGTGCCTCCTGTCGTCGGGCGCTTACGTCGGGGCGGGGGCCGGCGCCCGTGCCGAGGCGCGCGACCGGATCCACTGCACGACGAGGGCCGAGTCCAGTGCTACGGTCGTGCCGAGGAGCGTCCCCGCCACGGCGTCCGAGAGCCAGTGCGCCCCCAGATAGACGCGGCTCAACGCCATGACGAAGGAGAACACCCCGGCGCCGAGGCCCCACAACCACCGGTGCCATCCGCTCGGCACGAACGCGATGACAACGGCCGCGACCGTCACCGAGGTCGCGACCGCGTGCCCCGACGGGAACGACGCTCCGCTGATCCTGACCAGCGGGTGCACCGGCGGACGGGCCCGGCCGTAGACGTGCTTGAGCGTCCCGATCAGGGCCTCGGAGATCACCATGGCCGCCACGAACGCCGCGAAGTGCCACCAGCGACGGCGGAACGCCAGGAAGCCGGCGAGGAGGATCCGGACCGGCCATGTCACCGGCGTCGTCCCCAGGACGTTGAACACTTTTGCGATCGCCGTGAGCGCGCCGCTTCGGTGGGAGAGCATGACGCGCAGGAACGAGTCGTCGACCTTCTGGATGTGGTGGAGCGCCGAGCCGATGCCGACAAGCACAAAGGTCACGGCCGTGGCGGCGGTCAGCGCGGCCGCGGTCGCGAGGTCCAGCTTCGTGTTGTTGAGGAGCGCATGCTCCCGGCTGGTAGGTGTCGACATCGGGGCGCTCATCCTACGGGAACGGACGGTAGTGTTCAGCCCGTGGCCAGGCGCTGGCGATCGTCGTCGTGGATCGTGCGATGGACGGCGCTCGGACTCGCGTCGATGGCCCTGGTCGGCTGCGGCTATTCCGGGTCGCGTGGCCACGCCCCCCCCAACGCGATCGTCGTCACCTCCTTCAACTTCCCCGAAAGCGAGCTGCTCGCCCAGATCTACGGTCAGGCACTCCAGGCCGCGGGCTTTCCGGTCTCCTGGGCGATCGGGATCGGGCCTCGGGAGCTGGTGGAGCCCGCGATGGAGCGGGGCCTCGTGGGGCTCGTTCCGGAGTACGAGGGGAGCGCGCTCGCGTTCGTCACGGGGACCGGAGCGCCGACGTCGGAGAAAGCCCGCACGCACGATCTGCTGGCCGCAGCGCTCGCCCCGAGAGGCCTCACCGTCCTCGACCCCGCGCCGGCCGAGGACGCGAACGCCGTCGTCGTCACGCAAGCCACGGCGGTGCGCCTGCACCTCTCCTCGATCAGCGACCTCGCCCCGGTGGCCTCCGGGCTCACGTTCGGCGGCCCCCCGGAATGCCTCACGCGACCACTTTGCCTGCCGGGTCTGAAGGAGCGCTACGGGCTCACGTTCGCGCAATTCGTCGCCGTCGACCCCAGCCGCCCGCTTGCGGGCGAGGCGCTCGCCACGGGCGAGGTGGACGTGGCGCTGCTGTTCACCACCGATCAGGAGATCGTCTCACGCGATCTTGTGATCCTGCAGGACGACCGGGGCCTGCAGCCGGCCGAGAACGTGACGCCCATCGTGCGAAGGGAGGTGCTGCAGCGCTTCGGCGCCGGGGTCGCCGACGTGGTGAACGCGGTCTCGGCGAAGCTCACCACCTCCGAGCTCGCGGGCCTCAACCTTGTTGCGGGCACCCAGGGACACACGGCCGCAACGGCAGCGCACGATTGGCTGGCCCTGAACGGGCTTCGGTAGAGTCGCCGGACTAGTCGGGAGGCGCGCCGAGATGGACGTCATGGCGGACTCATCCTCCGCCGAACCGGAGCCGCACCGCACCGCCATCCCCGGCGTCCACCAGGCGAGGGGTCGGCGCCGGCCTTCGGGTGAGCCGCCGCCGCTCCCCCGGGCCCTTGGCCGGAGCGGCCGCTTCTGGATCGTGGTGATGGCGATCCTCGCGGTCTTCATCGTCGTGCTCGCCGGGTTCCAGATCGGGAACTCGCTCGAGCGTGGCGAGGATGCGTTCGTTCGCTGGTTCGCCGGCATGAGAACCACCTGGCTCACCGCAGTAGTGCGGCGCGTGAACGTCCTCGCGTCGCCGGTCGTCCCCCGCGTCTTGGGTTGGGGCACGATCCTCGCCCTGCTCGTCGTCCGGCGATGGCGGCACCTGGTGGTGTTCGTCGGCGTCACGCTCATCGCGGTGTGGCTCACGAGCCACCTCGCGCAGCTCACCGGCCGCCCGCGGCCCCTCGGGGTCACGATCCTCGGGAGCTGGCGCGGACCGTCCTTCCCCTCGCGGCCGTTGGTCGCCCTCGGCGGGTCGCTGATGGGGATCACGTACACGTTGGTCGTCCCGGGCCGCCCGAGGGAGTTGGCGAAGCGGGCGAGCTGGACGCTCCTCGCGGCGCTCGGCTTCGCCGAGCTTTACCTCGGTCAGTTCCACCCGACCGATCTGCTCTTCGGCCTGGTGCTCGGACTCGCGCTCCCCGTGGTTGCCTACCGCCTGGAGACGCCGAACGCGATCTTCCCGGTGACCTACCGGAAGGGTCGCGCGGCCCATCTGGACCTGAGCGGGGCCAGGGGCGCGGCGATCCGCCAGGCGATCCGGGACCAGCTCGGCGTGACGATCCTCGAGATCAAGCCGTTCGGGCTCGAGGGGTCTGGCGGCTCCTCGCCGTCTACGCGAAGGCCCACATGCGCGCCGACCGCTGGTACAAGCTGGGGCGCACGATCCTGTACGGCTCCCTCGAGGACGAGAAGCCGTACAACTCCGTCCGGCGGCTCGCCGAGTACGAGGACTACGTGCTCCGGGTGATGCACGACGCGGGCATCCCGTGCGCGCAGTCGTACGGGTTCGTCGAGATCAGCCCCGAGCGCGAGTACCTGCTCGTGACCGAGTTCCTCGAGGGGGGCGTCGAGATCACCGAGGCGCCGGTCACCGACGCCGTGATCGACGACGCGCTCTCGACGATCCGGCTGATGTGGGAGGCGGGGCTCGCCCATCGCGACGTGAAGCCGGCGAACATCCTGGTGCGGGGCGAGTCGATCGTGATGATCGACCCCGCGTTCGGCGAGCTGCGGCCCTCGCCGTGGCGCCAGGCGGTCGACCTCGCCAACATGATGGTCGTCCTCGGCCTTCGCACCGATCCCGATCGCGTGTACCAGCGTGCGCTCGCGTCCTTCACGCCCGAGGAGATCGCGGAGGCGTTCGCCGCCACCCGCGGCGTGACCATGCCGTCGCAGTCGCGGCGACACCTTCGCGACGCCGAGCGCACGGGCCGCGACGTCCTCGCCCGGTTCCGCGAGCTCGCGCCGAAGCGGCCGCCGATCCGGATCCAGCGATGGAACCTCCGCCGCGTCGCTTTGTCGGTCGGCATGGCGCTCGGGGGGCTCGTGGCGCTCAGCCTGCTCGCCGACGCGATCCGCTCGGGGGCGCTGTGAAGCGCGCTGCCCTCGCCCTGGTGCTCGCCGCCGTGGCGTTCCTGCCGGCCTGCGGCGCGGGCGCCCGCGAGGACGTCCCCTTCTGCCTGGAGCAGTCGAAGAACGACGGCCTCCTGATCCTCATGGCCCAGGCGGTTCCCACCGCCACCTCTATCCCGTGCCTCTCGGGGCTCCCCGCCGGCTGGTCGTTCGGCGGCGAGGACGTCCGCAGCGGCAGGGCGTCGTTCTGGCTCGACTCCGACCGCGCCGGCCCGAGAGCGCTCACGGTGACGCTCACTCGGAGCTGCGACGTCCGGGGCGCGGTGCTCGTGCCGTCGGCGCCCGACGAAGCCGGCCTGCAGCGCTACGAGCGGCCGTCGTCGCTCCCCCCGCACTACGTCGCGACCCGGTTCTATGTCTTCCCGGGCGGGTGCGTGACCTACCAGTTCTCGTTCGCCCGCGGGAGCTCGTTCGGGCTCGCGATCGAGGTGAGCGACGCCATCGAGTTCTTCTCGCGAGCGGAGGGCGCGAAGCTCCTCGCGGAGCACGGGTTCCGCCTGTGCGGGGCCGGCGTCACGTGTCCCGGCTGACCCGGGGCGGCGCCGGCTTCAACCAGCTCCTCTTGCGCTTCCAGATGACGTACGTGACCCCGCCGATCGGGATCTGCAGGCCGTAGGTGAGCGCGCGGAAGAGCAGCACAGCGGCCGCCACCTGGGCGTGGAACTCGGCCGACGACACGCCCCCCAGGTGGTGGCGCCCGGCGAGCACCAGGCCGCCGATGTAGCCCAGCTCGACCACCCCGAGGCCGCCGGGCGTGAGCGGCAGGGCGGAGAGCAGGCGAACGAACGCGAACACGCCGAGCACCTCGGCCCAGCTGATCTGCACGCCGGTGACCCCCACGTAACGCAGGGAGATGAGCAGCACCAGGTAGAGCCCGATGTGGCTCACGACGGTCGAGATCGTGAGCGCCACCCAGCGGTGGGCGATGAGGTCGATAGAGTCATGCCGGAAACGGACCGCCGACTCGCCCCAGTCCCCGACCGGCGGCCGGCGCACGATCCGGCGCAGGAACGAGACCGCTCGCCCGAGCCCCGATCCGATGCGCCGCGCCAGTGCCTTCTTCCAAAGGACGAGCCCGAACAGGACGATCGCGACCAGGAGGAAGGCAAGGCCGAAGATCGCCGCGGCGAGCAGGCCGCTGCCGACGGTTCCCTGCACGGCCAGGATCGCGAGGGCCACGATCGGGAGCGCGAGCTTGGTGAACGTGTTCCACACGAACGTGACCAGCTCGGAGAGCGTGATCGCCTCGTAGGAGAAGCCCCACGAGCGGTACATCGCGACCGTGATCCCAATGGCGACCACGCCGCCGGCGGGGACGGTGTTCGCGACGGTCGTCGACGTCTGGTTGTTGACCGCCGCCTGTCCGAGCGTGAGCCCGCGCATCGAGGCCATCATCTGCGGCCAGTACGTGAAGATGTTGAACCCCGTCACGAGCAGCAGGATCACGAACTGCCCCGGGGAGAGCGACGAGATCGCGCTCCAGACCGAACGGTAGTCCGCGATCTTCGGCAGCGCATACGCGAAGACCGCGACGACGATCGCCAGGGAGATCAGAATCTGGATGACGCGCTTCATCGCCTGGCAGTCTGCGGCACGACGAGGGTTCGCCACAAGCGCCCGGCTCGCGGTACCCTTCCGCCTCGTGCTCGACATCGTTCGCGAAGCCGTGGAGGCAGCCCGCGCAGCCGGCGCGGGGTACGCCGACGCCCGGTTCGTCTCCGAGGAATCGGAGTCCCTCACCGTCAAGAACCAGGAGATGGAGGGCATCGACCGGTCCCTCTCGCAGGGGGTCGGGATCCGGGTCCTGGTCGACGGCTCGTGGGGGTTCGCGGCCACGGCTCGCGCGGACGGTCCGGAGATCGAACGCACGGCCGCGCTCGCTGTCGCGATCGCGCGCGCGTCCTCACGGCTGCCCGCGGAGCCCGTGAAGCTCGCCGACGTCGAGCCAGCGGTCGCCCAGTGGTCGACCGAGGTCGTCGAGGACCCCTTCGCGGTGTCGCTGGACGAGAAGGTCGGCCTCCTCATGGCGGCGAGCGCCCGGCTGCAGGGCGTGAAGGGCGTGACGTTCGCGGAGGCGACGCTCGACTTCTACCGGCGCCGGACGTCGTTCGCCTCGAGCGAGGGCGCGGCGATCGAGCAGACCGTCGTCAACTCCGGGGGCGGGATCGAGGCGACCGCGATCGCCGATGGCGAGATGCAGCGCCGGTCGTTCCCAAACTCGTTCCGTGGGCACCTGCGCGCTGCGGGCTACGAGCACATCCGCACGCTCGGCCTGGTCGAAGGCACCGAGCGGATCGGCAGCGAGGCGGTCGCGCTCCTGTCCGCGCCCGACTGCCCCGGCGAGGTCACGACCCTCGTCCTGGATTCGAACCAGGTGGTGCTGCAGGTCCACGAGTCGGTCGGTCACCCGGTCGAGCTCGACCGGGTCCTGGGCATGGAGGAATCCTTCGCGGGGACGTCGTTCGTCCGCCCCGGCGATCGTGGGCGGCTCCGCTACGGAAGCGACCTCGTCACGATCACGGCCGACGCGACCTTGCCGGGAGGCCTCGGGTCCTTCGGGTTCGACGACGAGGGCGTGCCCGCCGAACGCACGGTGGTGATCGAGGACGGCATCTTCCAGAACTTCATCTCGAGCCGTGAGACGGCGCCGGTGCTCGGCCCCGCCTCGCGATCCTCGGGAGCGAACATCAGCCTGGAGCCACGCGAGGGGACGCTCGAGTAGATCATCGCCGACACCAAGGATGGCATGTACATGGACACGAACCAGTCGTGGTCCATCGACGACAAGCGCGTGAACTTCCAGTTCGGCTGCGAGATCGCCTGGCGGATCAAGGACGGCCGGCTGACCAACGTGTACCGAAACCCCACCTACACCGGCATCACGACCGAGTTCTGGGGATCCTGCGACGCCGTCGGCGGGCCCGACGCCTGGACCGTGTGGGGCACGCCGAACTGTGGCAAGGGCCAGCCGATGCAGGTGGCCCGCGTCGGGCACGGCACGCCTCCGGCACGCTTCCGCAACGTCCGCGTGGGGGTGCGCTGATGCCGAGGCTCCTCGGCGCCGACGAGGCCCGCGCGGTGAGCGAGGCCGCGCTCGCGGTCCCCGGCGCCGACACCGTCGAGGTGCTGCTCATGCACGAGTGGGGCGGCCTCACCCGCTTCGCGAACTCCGCCATCCACCAGAGCACGTGGCGCGAGGACACCGGCGTGCGGGTCCGCGTGGAGACGAAGGGCCGGATCGGCGTCGCCGCCACGAACGACTTCTCCAAGGACGGGGCGCGTCGGGCCGCGACGAGCGCGCTCGAGATGGCCAAGGTCCTGCAGCAGGACCCGGGCTTCCCGGGTCTCGCCCCGCCCGCGCCCGCGCCCGACCAGGATCGGTTCGACGAACCCACCGCCGCGACCACACCCGAGGCCCGGGCCGACGCCGTCGCTACACTCGTCGCGCAGGCCGGACCGGGGTTCCACGCCGCGGGTGCCTACGAGACGAGCGCGCTCGAGGTGGCGGTCGCCAACTCGCTCGGGCAGTTCTGCTACGCGCCGCTCACGCAAGCCTCGATCTCCACGGTCGTCTCCGGCGGGGAGGGCGGCACGGGGGCCGCTGAGGCGTACTCCGGTCGCGTCGCGGCGATCGACCCGGAGGCGACGGGCAAGGTCGCCTCGACGAAGGCTCGCGACAGCCAGCAGCCCCGCGACCTCGATGCTGGCTCGTATCCGGTCGTGCTCGAGCCCACGGCCGTCAACACGCTCGTGGGCTTCTTGGCCTACCTGGGCTTCGGAGGCCGCGCGATCGCCGAGGGTCGCTCGCCGTTCAGCGGCAAGCAGGGCATGCAGGTCGCGGCGCCCAGCGTCAGCATCTACGACGATGCCCTGGCTCCGGACGGCCTCGGGCTCCCCTTCGACTTCGAGGGGACGCCGAAGCAGCGGGTCGAGCTGATCAAAAACGGGATCTTCCGCGGCGGCGTGCACGACCGCCGGAGCGCGAAGGAGGCCGCGACGTCGTCCACCGGGCACGCCCTCCCGCCGCCGAACCCGGACGGCGCGTTCCCGCTGAACCTGTTCCTGGGGACGGGCGACGCGACGCTCGAGGAGATGATCGCCGCGACCGATCGCGGGCTCCTCGTGACGCGCTTCCACTACACGAACGTGGTCCATCCGATCGAGACGAGCATCACGGGGATGACCCGCGACGGCACCTGGTGGATCGAGGATGGCGCCATCGCCTACCCGGTGAAGAACTTCCGGTTCACCCAGTCGATCCTCGAGGCCCTGTCCAACGTCGAGATGGTCGGCCGCGACTCCATCCTCGCGA
>VAYJ01000005.1:17581-21904 GCA_005888465.1 Actinomycetota bacterium | reverse complement strand
CCTCGGTACCCTTCTCCCCGCTGGTCAGATCTTGATGTTGGCCGTGTAGATGTCGGCCCCGAATCCCACCGGGATCGGCACGCGGGGGTCGCCGCCCGGGGTCGTGTCGAAGCTGTAGATCGGGTTCCGGTTGTCCATCCAGACCGGGTGCGCTACGCCATCGGAGCCGATCACCATCCCGGAATAGTCCCCGAAGAACAGGGAGTACCCCTCGGAGTCCGGGAAATCGTTGCCCGGCGGCATGCTGCTGGAGGCACCACCCCCGGGCGGCGCGGGCGGGGCCATTCGACGCTCGCCGCCCGCGCGTTGTCAAGCTCGAGACCCAAAAGATCGAGGGGGCCGGCTCTAGAGCCGGCCCCCTCGGGCTACCCAAGCGCTGGACGCGCCCGGTCGTATGTGCTGTGGCTAGCCGAGTGGCGGCACCCTGAGCAGGCCCGCGCCATAGGCCTCGCTGTCGGGAATCGCCGCACCCCCGAGGTGGCAGTAGCCGGTGGTGCAGTCGTCCGGGTAGAAGTCCGACAGGTCGCCCGGCGACGTGTCGGTGGCCGACAGCGGTTGCGTCGTGTTGTGCCCCGACTTCGCGTAGCTCTTGACGAACGACACGAGACCATCCACGTCACCGATGAACTCGGGGTGGACGGCCAGCACGAGCGCGAGGACGGCCGACACGTGCGGGGTGGCCATCGACGTCCCCTGGATCGTGCTGAAGCAGTCGTTCGGCATCTGTGGGAAGACGTAGCACGTGATCTGGGTCGCCCAATCGGACGTGATGTTGAAGTCCTCCCACGCCTGGACGCCGTCGTCGCTAGTGACCGGGAAGCCGGGCGTACCACCGCGATCCCACACGGGGAGGTTGAACTTCCGCGCCCCGCCGGGGGCGGCGAAGTCGATCCTGGTCCCGTAGTTGCTGTAGTACGCGAGCTGGTCCCTCTGGCCCGTTCCGGCCGCCTGGTGGGCATCCGATAGGAACTTGCAGGTGGCAGTGGTGCTGTCCCACGTGCCATCCGCGCAGCTCGCCGAGGAGGCATTGACGACGTTGCCCGTGGAGGACACGTCGACGACGCCGGGAAGCCCACCCGGAACCTCGTACCAGCCGAAGAAGTCGCTCAGCGTGCCACCCGGGGCAGTGAGGATGCCGTGGGTGAGCACCAGGCCGTCCGTCCCGATCTCGGCGTGCTCGTTGCCGGCCGCGGCCACGATGGCCGTGCCGTAGTTCTTCGCGTACGCCACGGTGTCCGCGTACACGTGCCAGATCAGGTCCTGGCCCGGGTCAGAGCGGTCCAGGTAGCCCCCGAACGAGATGCTGACGATCGGGATGGCATGATCGGCTGCGTAGAGGAACGCCGAGATGATCGACGAGTCGTAGGCGTATCCGCACCACTGCGCGATCTTGAGCGAGACGAGCGAAACGCCCGGCGCGATGCCGTTGACTCCCTGTCCGTTCAAGGCGGCGGCGATGCTGCCGCCGATCCAGGAGCCGTGGCCGTACCAGTCGGTGTCCTCCGGTCCGCCGTAGAGGTCCGCGAGGTCCTGGTCCGATTGGCCGAAGAGCAGGGTGCACAGCCCGTCCGCCTTCGCGATGTCCACCACGAGGGAGACCTGCGAAGCCAGCTCGGTGTGTGTGTAGTCCAGGCCCGTGTCCGCGACGGCGACCGTGATGCCCGAACCGGTGCTGTTGTCCCATTGCCGTGGAGCCTGAATACGCCCGTAGTCCCAGACGAGGGAGCGGTACCTCCTCACGATCGGGTCGGGGACGAACGTCCCGCCCCCCGCGGCGCCCGGGAGGAGTCGCCGGATCGACTGGATCGCCGGCTTCCCGTCGCTCGTCCGGGCTCCCTCCGGAGGTGCCACGGTCTCGATGTGGTCGAGGGCCAAGCCCTGCACGCCCGCCGTCGCTGCGAGCGCGGGCGAGAGGCCCGACCTCGCCTTCACGACGAACGCTCCCACCTGCTTGAGATCCATAACCACGCTGGCGCCCTGGTGGGCCACGGCCGACCGTACCGAGGCGTAGTTTGCCCCCGCCCGCACCCGCACGATGTATCGCTGCATCGGGCCGGAAGCGGAAGCGACCGAGGTGGAACCGAGCGTCGCGGCGATCATCGTAAGGCTCGCCGCGCCGACGAACCATCGGATCGATTTGCGCATTGCCAATCCCCCCTTCGCTGACTGGGCATCCGGGCAGCCCGAGTGCTGCAAATCGAACCCGACCTGGCGAGCCGGTGTCAACAGCGAGCCGCGAAGCGCCCCGGGGGATATTTGGCCTCGGGGTCCCACCACCGCAACGGCGTTTGCGACGAGCCGAATGAAGAGGAGAGCCGGCGGTCCCGCCGGCCCTCCTCTTCTCTTCTTCCCGGGCGGCGGGGTACCCTCGTTCGGTCCCGTCACCCTTCTGCCTCCACCTACTTCGAGAAGTAGATGTTCTCCTCCACCGTGCCGCCGCGACCGTGCGTGTCGGCCCACGCGATGTATGGGTTCCCGCTCGAGTCGGTGGTGACCCACATGTAGTCACCGAGGAAGCCCGCCTGGATCGGGTTGTTGGTCAGCTTCAGGTTCGGCATCGAGGTCGCCGTGAGCCTCCGGTAGCTGATCGCCTTCGCGCCGGTCGGGTCAGCGACGGTGGCGAGGGTGATGTCGTTGCAGCCGCTCGACTCGCAGTTTCCGAAGGAACGGTCGTAGTACGCAACGAACAGATCGTCACCCGAGGGCGTCACAGCGCTCCACGGCATCCACTGGGCCGTGTCCCCGTCCACCGATGTTGGGGTGACGTTGGTCGGTGCGGACCAGCTCGCCCCGCCGTTCGTGGAGGACGCGAAGAACACGTCGTTGTTGCACGGGGACGAGGCTGCCGCGTAGTCTCCCTGGCAGTTGGCCCCCAGGTTCCGTCCGTCAGCCCAGGTGAAGTAGAGGGTGCCGCTGTTGTCGACCGCCATGGAACCCTCGACGAAGTCGTCCATCCGGTATCCGTTCGGCGGCAAGCACTGACGGCCAATCGGGCAACCGCTCTTGGTCACCGTTGAGGCCAGTGGCTGCAACCCGAAGTCGTCCGCGATCTTGACGGGAGCGGTCCAACTCGCGGCAAGCGAGCAATCGGCGCTGGCGGGGCACGTCACGGCCATGTGCTGGTTGATGCCGAGCGTTGGCGTGTTCCCGTTGCCGAAGCCCACGTACAGGGTCCCGTCCGGGCCGACCACAGGGTGCGAGCCCTGGTCCTGGTCGCACGCGTTGGGGTCCGTCTCCCCGCTGAACGCCGTGCAGTAGGTCGTGTTGGCGCCGCTGATCTCGATCGCCCCCGACCAGGTGAGGCCGCCGTCCGTGGATTGGCTGAAGTAGATCGGGCTGTTGAATCCGACACCCTCCCCGGTGCAGCCGTTGAAGAAGGTCCACGTCATGTACACGTTTCCGTTCTTGGAGCTTCCCGATTCGGAGTCGACGGCCATGAGCTCCTTGTCGTTCGTGGTACACCCTGAGGGGTCGTATTGGGCGTTGATGACGCCCATCGGGGTGTCGTAGAAGGTCTGGAGCGAGCCGAGCGACGAATCGGGGCTGTGGTAGAAGGCACCGCCGATCGGCGCGTTGGACTTGCCGACCACGATGGCGCTCGCCAGACCGTCGATGCTGAGCTCGAGCGCGGCCGCGTAGGCGTTGCCCGAGGAGTCGAACCCCACGGTCGGGTCCGAGCAGAAGTCCCCGACGTGACCGTTCGGCAGGATGACCTGGTGGAACGGAGGAATCTGGTCGCCCCACGACTTGCCACCGTCGAAGCTCCAGTCGAACCCACACTGGTTGTAGCCCACGCGCGAGTCGTTCTGTCCGACGATGATGTTCTTGGGGTTCGTGGGGTTGACGGCGACGACCTCCTCAGCCTGCCGACGGAACGAACAGTCCTGGTTCACCTTGACGTTCTGGCGTCCCCCCTTGGCGACGGCCAAGCTGCACCCCTGAGTGTTGAGCGTCGAGGCGCCGAGCGCTGGCCCTGCGCCCTTGAATTGCGCGGCCCGGGCGTCGAAGACCCCGGTCGCCTGACCCGCCGCATACATGATGCCCGAGGACAGGTGCGCCTGGTGCGGGTACGCCTTCGCGTTGCCGAGCTCGACGGCGAGCTGGTGGGCGATGACCTTGTTCTTGATGATGCCCGAGCCCGTCGAGGGGCTCTGCCCGGCGAAGAGGAACGCCGAGACCAGGATCGGCACCAGGGCGGATCCGAGCACGAGACGATATCGCGCTCTCATTCTCACTCCTTTCGTGCGAGGGATACGAACGGGCATGTCAACGTCGAATCCTTCCACTGTCGTTGAACGGACCGCAACAGGATCCGGCCAATTC
>VAYJ01000005.1:0-17560 GCA_005888465.1 Actinomycetota bacterium | reverse complement strand
GAGGGGCCTTTGCTCGGGCAGTCGCCGCCCGCATCGTCACCTATCTCACCACGAGCGCGTCGACGATCCCTGCTCCCTAAGCCTCACGATGGGGGATTGGATCCCCCACCCAGTGGCAGTACCCCGTGAGGCAAGAGTCGGGTCGGGGTATGGGCTCGTGGTGTCACCCGGCGAGAGGTCTGTGGCCCGAGAGGGGCTGCGTCGTGTTGGTCGCCATCCTCGCCCCGTCTTGAGCGCTGCGATCAGGGCGGCCAGGCCGGGACCGGCCGGCCCCCGCTCAACTGTCGTGTTCGGTCGCCTGGATGAACGGGGCCCTGGGCTGCTGCAGCGACCCCAGCTGGACCACGTCGCGGCGGAAGAACAACGCGACCGTCCAATCGAGGATGATCCGGACCTTCCGGTTCAGGGTGGGGACCCGCACCACGTGGTACGTGCGGTGCAGGAACCACGCCGGGAAGCCGCGAAGCCTTAGCCCAGGGACGCGGGCGACCCCCTTGTATCGGCCGAGGGAGACGAGCTGCCCGAGGTTCCGGTAGCGGAACGGCCTGAGCGGCCTGCCTCGGAGGGTGGCCACGAGGTTCTTGGACAGGCGCCGCGCCTGCCGAAGGGCGTGCTGGGCGGTCGGCGGCGAAAGCCCTCCGGTCGCGAGGTCGGGCACGGCCGCGCAGTCGCCGGACGCCCAGGCGCCCTCGACTCCGACCACCCGCAGACGGTCATCGACCGGCACGCGGCCGCGGTCGTCCAGTGGAAGCCCGAGCCGCGCGAGCATGGGGTGCGGACGCACGCCGGTCGTCCACACGAGCGTGTCGGCGTCGAACCGCTCGCCGTTGGACAGCTGCATGCGCCCGCCCTCGGCGGACTCCAGACGCGTGTCCAGGTACACCTCGATCGCGCGTCGGCGAAGCCGCTCGAGCGCGTAGGCTGCGAGGCCCGGCCCGATCTCGGGAAGGATCGTCGAGGCCGCCTCCACCAGGACCCACCGCATGTCCTCGCGCCGGACCGTGCGGTAGTAGCGGCACGCATCGCGCGCGAGGTCCTCGAGCTCAGCGAGCGCCTCGACGCCGGCGTAGCCGCCCCCGACGAACAGGAACGTGAGCGCGCGCCGACGAACGTCTGGGTCTGGTGTCGACTCCGCTGCGTCCATCCGTGAGAGCACCTGGTTTCGGAGCGCGATCGCCTCGGTGACGGTCTTGAAGCCGATGGCGCGCTCCGCGAGCCCCGGTACCGGCAGCACGCGCGCGACCGACCCCAGGGCGACGACCAGCTGATCGAAGCGAAGCTCCCATGGCCGGCCGTCGGTCGGGGCCACTGTCGCCATCCGGCTCGGCGGATCGATCGACGAGATGGTCCCGGTAACCAGTCGCGTCCAGAGGCCGCCTCAGGGAGGAAGGGCTGATAGACCATGAAGCTATCCGGGTTCACCAGCGTGACATCGGCATCGCCATCGCGCAGTCGCCGCTCGAGACCGAGCGCCGTGTAGAGCCCGACGTAGCCACCGCCCACGATGAGGATCCGTACGCGTGCGTCCGGGTCCGTGCTCATCGCGGGGCCGAGTCTACGATTCGGCCCGAGATGACCGCTGGCCCACGCCGCCGCAGGGCACCCGCAGAGGATCACATCCGCGCAATGTTCGACGATGTCGCAGAGCGCTACGACCTGCTCAACGACGTCATCTCACTCGGCCTGGACCGATGGTGGCGGCGGGTCGCGGCCCGCGCGGTCGCCGACGCCACCGCGCCCGGGGCCCGGGTCCTCGACCTCGGCTGCGGGACGGGCCGCCTTGGGGCGCTCATGGCAGGAAGGGCCCGCGTGGTCGGGGTCGACGTGAGCCAAGCCATGCTGGCGCGGGCGAGGGACGCGGCGGCGCCGTTCGCCGGGCTCGTCCAGGCGAGCGCCTTCCGGCTGCCGTTCGCCGATGCCTCCTTCGGCGCGGTGGCGAGCGGCTTCGTCCTGCGCAACCTCGAGGACCTCGGTGGCGCGTTCCGTGAGATGGCGCGCGTGACGGCACCCGGCGGTGCGGTGGTCGCCCTAGACATCACCGGGCCTTCGGACCGCCGACTGCGTAGGTTGTTCGACGCGTACTTCGGGACCGTCGCCCCGGCGCTCGGCGGGCTCATCGAGCGGCGCGAGGCCTACTGCTACCTGGTGCGGTCGCTCGCGCAGCTCCCCTCCCCTCCGGAGCTCTGCACCCTCCTCGAGGGCGCCGGGCTCGCGGCGGCCCATGCGCGGCCCCTGACCTGGGGAACGGCCACCCTCTTCACCGCGCGCGTTCGGCAGGGCACGGACCGAAAGAAAGCGAGCGGATGACGGACCTGGCGCGGCCGGTTGGCCTGGGGCTCGCGGCGCGTGGCTCGGCCTCCGACGGGCCGGCCGAGGAGCTGTTCTGGCGCGGCCTCGTGCAGCGGCGGCTCTCGGAGCGATCCGGCCGCTGGCGCGCCGCGGCCGTCGCCGCCATGGCGTATGCGGGGGCGCACGTCGCCTCGGAGAACCCGACGCTCGTGGGCGCGGCCGGCGTTGCCGGCGCCCATTGGTGGCCCTGGCGGCCGCGGGGATGCCCATCGGGTCGCTCATCGTGAGCCACGTCGCATGGGATATCTGGATCTTCCTGGTCGCGCCCACCGCCCCCGTTCCTTGATCCGGGGACGCGCGGGCGTAGTGTCGCCTCGACCCGAGACCATCGCCAGGAGGCATGACCGATGAGCGTGCGAAGCGTCGTCCCCGAGTCGCAGAACCCCATCCTCAAGAAGCACCGGGAGATGCGCCGCGCGAGCCTGCAGAACCGCATCGCCGACGCCGTGACCAAGTTCGCAGGCTCGATGGTGTTCGTCTACGTGCACATCGTGTGGTTCAGCCTGTGGATCGGCTTCCGGGTCGAGAAGTTCCCGTTCGGGCTCCTCACGATGATCGTGTCGCTCGAGGCGATCTTCCTCTCGACGTTCCTGCTGATCAGCGCCAACCGCCAGGACGAGCGACGGCAGATGCTGGCCGATCAGGAGTGGAAGCTCGTGCAGCAGCAGGCGACCGAGAACCAGGAGGAGCTGCAGCAGAACCAGGAGCTGATCCGGCTCTCGAACGAGATCCTTCGGCTCACCAAGGCGGTCCACGAGCTGACGGTGGCCCGCGCGGGCTCGGGATCGGACGCTGCCGGCGGGTAGGATTCGAAGCCGTGCCGCTCACGACGCGTGTCCGCCCACGGCTTGCGGTCGACCTGTCCCTCACCCTCGGGCCGCTCCGGCGGCCGCACGGGGATCCATGCGTGCGTGTCGACCGATCGGGCGCGTGGTGGCGGGCGACCAGGACGCCGGACGGCCCGGCGACAGTCCGGATCGCGGTCGATGGAACCGACATCGAGGCGGCCGCGTGGGGCGATGGCGCCGCGTGGGCGGTCACCGCGGTGCCCGAGCTGTTGGGGTCGCGCGACTCGCTCGACGGATTCGAGCCCGGCCCCGGAGTGGTCCGCGAGCTGCACCGGCGCATGCCGGGCCTTCGGATCGGTCGCTCCAACGCGGTGTTCGAGGCGCTCCTTCCGACCGTGATCGCCCAGAAGGTCATCGGCGTCCAGGCGGGCGCCAGCTACCGCGCGCTCGTGCGCGCATACGGAGAGCCGGCGCCGGGACCGCTGCCGCTCCTCCTCCCGCCCGCTCCGGCAGTGCTCGCCGCGACGCCGACGTACGCGTTCCACCCGCTCGGCCTGGAGGCTCGCCGCGCGGGCGTCATCCGCGAGGCAGCGAGGCGGGCGAACCGGCTCGAGGAAGCGCTCGACATGAACCCGACGGATGCGACGAAACGCCTCCGCGCCATCCCGGGCATCGGGGTCTGGACCGCGGCCGAGGTCGCGGCGGTGGCCCTCGGGGATCCCGATGCCGTGTCGGTCGGCGACTACCACCTGGCCAACACCGTTGCGTGGGCGCTCGCCGGCGAGCCGCGCGCGGACGACGAGCGCATGCTCGAGCTGCTCGAGCCCTTCGCCGGGCATCGGGGGCGCGTCGTCCGGCTCATCGAGGCGGCGGGAATCGCCCCGCCCCGCTTCGGTCCGAAGCTCCCCTTGCAGCCGATCGCGGGCATCTGAGATGGCCGAGGTCAGGCCCCTCACCGCCGACGAGCTGGACCAGGCGCTCCCCCTCATCGCCGGGTACCAACGCTTCTACGGCGTGGAGTCCCCGGATGACGACCGCAACCGCACCTTCTTCCGCCGCTTCATCGCGCCGAGCGATGACGGGCTCCTCCTGGGCGCCTGGGAGGGATCGGAGCTCGCCGGGTTCGCGACGCTCTACTGGTCGTTCAGCTCGACGCTCGCCGCCGACGTCGTGCTGATGAACGACCTGTTCGTTCGATCCGACGCCCGGGGAGGCGGAATCGGACGGGCGCTCATCCAGGCGAGCGTCGACGTGGCGAAGGCGCGCGGGGCGCCCCATGTCGAGTGGCTCACGGCGATCGACAACCGCCTCGCGCAGGGCCTGTACGAGCGCGTGGGCGCAGAGCGCTCGGCGTGGTTCGGGTACGAGATCCCGACATGAGCACCCAGGCGGCCGCGCCGCCGAAGCCGCTGCTGCGCGGGTGGATCCACGAGATCGCGTGCTTCGCGTCGATCCCGGCCGGTGTCGTCCTCGTCCTGGCGGCGCCGACGGCGCGAGGCCGCATCGCTGCGGCGGTGTTCGCCGCGAGCCTCGTCGGCATGTACGGGGTCAGCGCGGCGTACCACCGGGGCTCGTGGGATCCGCGGCGAAAGCGCGCGCTGAAGCGGATCGACCACTCGATGATCTTCGTGCTGATCGCGGGGACCTACACGACGTTCGCGCTCCTCGTCCTGCACGGTACGGTCGCGGTCGTGCTGCTGCTCGTCGTGTGGTCCGGGGCCGCCACCGGGGTGGTGCTCAAGGTGGCGAAGGTCGACGGCCTCGCGGCGCTGTCGGGCGCCCTTTACATCGCACTGGGGTGGCTCGTGGTAGCGCTCACCCCGCAGCTCCTTCGCGCCCTGTCGCCCACGGAGGTGGTCCTGACCGCCGCCGGCGGGATCGCGTACACGCTGGGCGCCATCGTGCTCGCCGGGCACCGGCCGAACCCGAGCCCGCGCGTGTTCGGCTACCACGAGGTGTGGCACGTGCTGACCGTCGTCGGCGCGGCGTGTCACTACACGGTGTTCACCCTCGTGCTGCACGGGATCCGCTGAGGATCAGTCCCGCCAGAGTCCGGCGAGGAAGGCGTCCACGCCGCGAGCCGAGCCGACGGGGACGGGCCCGAGGCCCTCGGCCGTGCCTGCGTCGAGCTCGTCCAGATGGGCCCGTCGTTCGTCGAAGAGCTCACGCACCTCGGGCGAGATGAATCGGGTGAGCTGCGCGAAGCTGTGCGGATCCTCGAGCCCGCGGGGCCGCCGGTAGTACCGGAGCGGGAAGTAGACGGTGAGCGAATCCCGCGCGCGGGTCATCGCCACGTAGAGGAGGCGCCGTTCCTCCTCGATCTCTTCGGGCGTGCCGGTCGCGAGGTCCGAGGGGATCATGCCGTCGGCCGCGTGGATCACGTGCACGGCGTCCCACTCGCAGCCCTTCGCCGAGTGGATCGTCGAGAGGATGACGTAGTCCTCGTCGAGGAGCGGGGGGCCAGCGAGGTCGCCCGTCGAGGCGGGCGGGTCCAGCGTGATATCGGCGAGGAACGCGCCCCGCGAGGCCGACCCCGAAGCCAGGCCCTCGAGCTGCTCGAGGTCGCGCAGCCGGCTCGCCGCCCCACGGTACCGGCCCCGGATCTCCGGTTCGAGGAACCCTCGGAGCCGTTCGATCTGGGTGGGGACAGGCAGGGGGGCGCTCCCGTTCACGTCGAGGCACGCGGCGAGCGCGTCGCGGAGACGGTCCATCCCGGGGCGGGCAGCGACGGGTACCTCCGGCGGGTCGGCCTGCAGCCGGCGAAGAGGCGACGGCCCTACCGCCTCTCGGACGCCCAGCCTCGCGATCAGCTCGCGCGCCCCAGCGGGCCCGACGCCCTCGATGAGCTGCAGGATTCGGAACCACGACACCTCGTCGTGCGGGTTCTCCAGGATGCGTAGGAGCGCGAGCACGTCCTTCACGTGCGCCGCCTCCAGGAATCGGAGCCCGCCGAACTTCACGAACGGGATGTTCCGCCGTGCGAGCTCCACCTCCAGGGTGTCGCTGTGATGGGCGGCGCGGAAGAGCACCGCCTGCTCGCGCAGCAGGATCCCCTCTTCGCGGTGGGTGAGGAGCGACCGGCAGACCTCGTCGGACTGCGCCGCTTCGTCGAGGCAGGTGACGAGGACCGGACGGCGCCGGCCCTCCCGGTCGGACCAAAGCGTCTTCGCGTGGCGTCGCGGCGCACGGGCGATCACGGCATTCGACGCCTCCAGGATCGGCCGCGTCGATCGGTAGTTGCGCTCGAGCGTGACCACCCGGGTGCCGGGGAACGCCTCGGGAAAGCGCAGGATGTTCTCAACCGTCGCCGACCGGAAGGAGTAGATAGCCTGCGCGTCGTCGCCGACGACCATCACTTCGGAAGACCCCGACCCCAGGCCCGCGAGGATCGAGGCCTGCAGGGCATTCGTGTCCTGGTATTCGTCCACGAGCACGTGATCGAAGGACCCTGCCACCCGAGGACCGGCTCGCGGGTCGGCCATGAGCGCGTTCCAGAACAGCAGGAGATCGTCGTAGTCGAGGACGTTCTGCGAGCGCTTGCGGTCGGTGTAGGCGGCGAAGACGGAGCGGATGCCGTCCAACTCCGGGACGCACCAGGGGAAGCTCCGATCGACCACTGCGCGCAGGCGCTCCCCCGCGTTGACGGTGCGCGAGTATATCGAGGCGAGCGTATCCTTCCTCGGGAACCGGCGCTCGCCGCGTCCGAGCCCCATCTCACCGCGGATGAGATCCATCAAGTCGGCGGCGTCGGCCTGGTCTAGCACCGTGAAGTCGGGCCGAATCCCGAGTGCCCCGCCGTACCGTCGGAGCAGCCGGTTGCTCATCGAGTGGAACGTCCCACCCCAGACCTTGCCGAGCACGTCGCGCCCGGTGAGCCGCTCGGCCCGACCGAGCATCTCGCGCGCCGCCCGCCGCGAGAACGTGAGCAACAGGATTCGCTCGGGCGGGGCACCGCCGCAGAGGAGGTGCGCGACGCGACCCGCGAGCGTGAGCGTCTTACCGCTCCCGGCGCCGGCGACGACGAGGAGCGGCGCCCCGCGATGGGTGACCGCCTCCAGCTGCTCGGGATTGAGTGACTCGAACACGTGTTCGGCAGTATAGATCCGACCAGGGGCGACGCGGGTCAAAGGAACAAGTTCGCCGACGCGCTTGCCCACGGCGGCCATGGGCCGTTAGTCTCGGGCGGTCTGCCCGCACTGCCGGCACGAGGAGGGGGGAAATTAGTGGCGCGCCCGAAACTGCCGCTTCACCCGGCCGCTCGCATCTTCGCGCTTTGCGGCCTCGTTACCGCGACAATGGCATTGGCCCTCCCATCCGCGCCGGCGGGCGCGAGCTCCCGTGGGACCCAGGGCCCTTTCACCACGGTCCCGTTGCGCTCGAACGTGACCAGCCTGTCACGAGGGCTGGCAGCGGCCAAGAGGAACATCAACGTCACGAACAAGCCCGGGCCGCAGAGCGAGACCACCATCGCGATCGACCCGACCAACTCGAGCCACATGCTCGCGACGGCGAACGACCTTGGCGCTCCGTCGGGAGCGAGCGTCTTCGTCTACGAGACGTTGGATCGGGGCAGGACGTGGACGGATGCCGGATTCAACGCTGGCACCGGCTTCTGCTACGACCCATGGCTTGCCTTCAACGGCAACGGGGACGCGTTCCTCAGCTATGAGTGCTCGGATCAGCGCATCTCCTTCCGCAAGGTCGGGCAGACGACCTGGACCAACTCGATCATCGTCACCTCCTCGTTCTTCCCGGACCGAGACAATGTCGCCACGGACAACTCACCAACCAGCTCCTTCAAGGGGAGCGTGTACGTCGGCTACGACGAGGCGAACCAAAACAACGCCGCGCACGTGATCTACTCCGGCAACGGATTCGGTAGCTGGACGAAGAGCCCGAAGATCAACGACACGGGCGCCACGATCGGCGTCAACGCCGCGGTCGCGCCGGACGGCACGGTGTATGCGTCATGGGAAGACTGGGGCGCCAAGAAGATCTTTGTCGACAAGTCGACGAACGGCGGCACCACCTGGGGCACCGACCACGTGGTGACGAACTTCCGGATCAACACGGCGAGCTTCTTCATCTCGATCCCGCCGCAAAACAGTCGCGGGGTGCTGCCGATGCCGTTCACGACCGTCATCCAGAACGGCGCACACGCCGGCCGCCTAATCGAGACCTACTTCGACAAGGCGGTCGCCACGACGAACACGAACGCGTACGTTCGGTACTCGGACGACGGTGGCGTAACCTGGTCGAGTGAGATCCAGGTGAACGACGACACCGTGAACGCGTACCACTTCCACACGGCGATCAGCCAGCTGTCGAACGGAACCCTCGTGTACTCCTTCTACGACACCCGGAACGACCAGCCGGCCAACAAGAAGACCGACCGCTACGTCTCCTTCTCCACCGACGGAGGCGCGACCTGGAGCGCGAATCTCAAGGTCACGACCGCGCAGTCGGACGAGACGAAGGCGGGCTCGGACTTCGGGAACCAATACGGTGACTACCAAGGGAGCTCGGGCGGCGGCACGTTCGCGCAGCTCGTGTGGACCGACTCCCGTACAGGGACGATGAACGAGGACACGTTCGTCGCGGCCGTCAGGCCATAGGACCGCGGCTCGAACGCTGCACCGCAAGGGGCGGGCACCCGGCCGGGTGCCCGCCCCTCGGCTATTGGGCCTGAACCTGGGCGCGCAGGTACTCGAGCACCCTCGGGTCCAGCTGACCCCGCCCCACCCAACGCTCCTCGAGGTTCTCCCAGCTCATGTACTCCTCGAGGGCCTCCCACACGTCCTGGCCGGCGCGAAGCCGGCCGAGGCCGTTCAACATGATGCGGATCTCCTCCTCGAGCGCGCCGTCTGGCTCGACCAGGTCACTGGGGCGGGGCCGTTCGAAATACAGGCGATGGAGCTCGAGCAGCCGCGCGAGCTCTTCGATCGGATCATCGTGGTGGTCCACGCGCAGGTCCAGGTAACGATCGTTGTTCCCCCCATAGCCCGCGCCGGGCTTGGCCACGAGGATCGCGGCGGACTCCCTCCCGCGGCGGTCCCCGCCCTCGCGCTCGGCCGCGCGGAGCGCCTCCACCAGCCGGTCGGCGAGCGGGCGTCCCGCGGATCGTTCGAAGGACTCCGCCATCGCCGGCACGACGCTCGCGGCCGCCAGGATGTTGCCCTGGCAGGCGAAGCCTGGCCCCGTGATCGAGGCCGCGTGCTCGAAGCACTTCGTGCCGGTGAAGGAGGCCGATCGCCCCACGGCGTCCACGACGCCGACCTGCCGCTGCTCCCGGCCTTCGTCCACCCCGAGGAGGCGATCGAGCGCCGTTTGCGGGTCGACGCCGGAGGCGAGGAGCTCGAGTCCCCTCGGCCCGAACGTCGCGTCGGCGAAGGACTGCGTCGCCACGGCGCCGACGTCCCCCCGCGCCCACGGTACGACGGCGCCGACGGCCAGGAACTTCGACTGCGTGGCCACGCCGACCTCATGGACATCGGGGTCGGCCGCGACGATCGAGTAGGTCATTCGTACCTCACTCTCGGGTCCAGGAACGCATACACGACGTCGACTACCAAGTTCGCGACGACGATGAACACGGCCGCCATGACCGTAACGCCCATCACCGTCGGGAAGTCGTTGGTGAAGAGCGACTGGATGCCCAGCTGCCCCACGCCCTGCAGGTTGAAGACGTTCTCCACGATGATCGCGCCGCCCAGGAGATAGCCCAGATCGATCCCGAAGAGCGTCACGATCGGCGTGATGGCGACGCGCACGCCGTGGCGAAGGATCACCCGATGCTCGGAGAGGCCCTTGGCACGAGCGGTCCGGATGAAATCCTCGTGCATCGTTTCGATGAGGCTGCTTCGAAGGATCCGGGCATAGAAGGCCGAGTAGGTGAGGGCGAGGGCGATCCAGGGAAGCACGAACCGGCCGTGCAGGGCGGCCGAGATCACGCCCATCCCGATCGGGATGCCGCTGCTGGGCGCGATGTGCAGCCGGAACCAGAACACGTAGAGGAGCACGTACGAGAGCCAGAAGACCGGCGCCGAGACGCCGAAGAGCGCGAACAGCATGCCCGCCCGATCCGCGGCGGAGTGGGGCCGGATCGCCGAGACGATGCCGACGGGGATGCCGATGAGGAGCCACACGACCGCGGCCCCCGCCGCGAGCATCAGGGTGACCGGCAAGCGGCTGAAGATCATCGTCTTCACCGGGATGAAGTTCGACCAGGAGAAGTAGACCTGCTTGTTCAGGAACCATCCCGGCCATGGCACGAGGCCCTTGGCGAACCTGGCGTACTGCACCCAGACGGGCTTGTCTAGGCCGAGGGCGCGCTTCGCGTTCGCGATCGTCTCGGGCGTCTGGGTACGGCCGACAGCCCGGATCGCGGGGTTCCCCGGGGGGAGTTTCACGAAGATGAGGAACGTAAGGATGGAGACGACCCAGAGCACGAAGATCATGAACAGCGCGCGCCGGATCAGATAGCGGGTCACGGATACTCCGCCGCGCGTGGAAGCGAGGGGCCGCCCACAGGCGGCCCCTCGCTCCCCGTCGAGCTCGTCGAGGTCACTTCCCGCCGTTGGCCAGGGCCACCAGCGCGAGCGAGATCCAACCCGTCGACGCGTCGAGGTGATAGTTCTGCACGTTCGGCGACGTGATCACGACCTCGTTCGCGAATCGGTAGGGCACCCACGGGACGACGTTCTCCATCAGGTTCTTGTCGATGTTCCCGTAGCAGTCCAGCCGGGCACTCCCCTGCGTCGGCACGCACGCGTTCAGCGCACTGTCGATGTTCGGGGTCGCGGTCGTGATCGCGTACTTCCAGCCGGCGAGCTGCGCCGATGTGGCGCCCAGCTCCGAGTCGTCGCAGCAGGACGGCGTCAGGCTCGCCGAGCTGAAGAGTCCCGTCACGAACGCGTACGGGTCGGCGAAGTCCGCGTACCAGCCCTCGCTCGGACACATGGGGACCTGTTCGGTCGCCGTCTCGCACTTCGTGTAGGCCGTCGTGGTCTGGAACTGCTTGAGCGTGACGGTGATGCCGATGCTCGCGAGGTTGGACTGGACGAGGGCCGCCATCTTGGGGAAGGGGTCCGTCTGGTCCACGACCATCACCACGTCCTTGCACGCGGACGCGTCGCAGACGCCGTCGTGGTTCGCGTCGTACTTGGAGAGCATCATCGCGGCCTTGGCCTTGTCTACCGACCCCGCCTCGTTCGGCGTCGCATACGGATCGTAGGTCTTCAGGCTCGGCACCATGGTGTTGGGGAGGTCGTGGGTCGCGATGTCGCCCAGGAGTGGACCGCCCGCCAGCCGTTGCAGGCCCGATTTGTCCACCACCCAGTTGATCGCCTTGCGCACGTTGAGGTCGTCGAACGGCGCGAGGGCGAGGTTCATATTGATGTAGTAGGTGCCGAACGTGGAGTCCGAGTGGATGAACGGCTTGAGGTTGGGCGTCGTCGAGAAGAGCCGGATCCCCTCCGGGGTCGGCAACGCGTCCATGGTGTTGAGGTCGGCGTTCTGGATCTTGTTCGTGAGGTCGGCGACCGTACCGCCCACCGTGACGTCGATCTCGTCGAGGTAGGCCTTGCGGTACGGGTCGGTCGACGCGTCCCAGGAGGGGTTGCGGACCAGGACGTAGGACTTGCCGGCCTGGAAGCCTTCCGGGCCCGCCTGCTGCGCGGCCGGCTTCGAGTAGTCGATCTGGTCGGCCCCCTTCCACATGTAGGGTCCGGTCGAGACGATGAACTGCCCGTAGTTCTGGTCGTGCCCGGTCGCGGCGCCGAGCGGCGCGCTCGGGTCGCTCGGGCTCGCCGGGATGGGCGCGGTCGCCGCGAGCGTGAGGGTGTACGGGAAATACCCCGTCGGTGCCGTCAGGGTGATAACCAGCGTCGACGGATCGGGCGCGGAGAGGCCGCTGATCGTCGTGGCCTTGCCGGAGGTCACGTCGTCGAAGCCCTTGATGTTCGAGTAGTAGAACGGGTAGCTCGCGGCCGTCTTGGACTCGGCCTCTCTGGTGATCGCTCGGATGAAGTCCTGCGCCTGCACGGTCTGGTTCTGGAACGGCGGGCCGTACTTGACGCCCGGCTTGATCGTGAACGTGTAGGTGAGACCGTCGCTCGAGACCGCGGGGAGCGCGGTCGCCAGGTCCGGCTGGAGGGTGTTGCCGTCCTCGTTCGGGCCCTTCAGGTTGAAGTCCAGGAGGGTGCGCGCGAGGCAGCAGCGCAGGAACTCCCAGCCGATCGTGTAGTACTCGCGGGCCGGGTCGAGCGCCTCGTGCACGTCCGACGCCAGGCCGATCCTGAACACGCCGCCCTTCTTGAGCGCGGCGGGCGCCGAGCTCTGGCTCGGGTTCCCCGAGGGGCTGCTGCACGCTGCCGCCACGAGCGCGATGACCGCGGCAAGCGCGGCCACCTTCACCAGTCGAACCATCCCTGGACCTCCTCCCTCGCCTTGCCGCTGATCCCCTACCCGCACCGCCGGTCCCCTTGTCTTGGAATACGTCTATCGAATGGTCCGCGGGTCGAGCGCGTCACGAAACCCGTCGCCGACCAGGTTGAACGCCAAGGTCGTGAGGAACAGGAAGAGCCCGGGGAAGACCATCATCCACCATGCCACCGTGAAGATCGAGCCCGCGTCCGAGAGCATCTTGCCCCAGGACGGTGTCGTCGCCGGCACGCCGATCCCCAGGAACGAGAGCGCCGCCTCGAACAGGATGTTGTTCGGGATGATGAGGGTCGTGAACACGAGCACCGGGGCGACCACGTTGGGCAGCACCTCGCGCACCATGATCCGGAAGTTGCTGGAGCCCGCCGCCGCCGCCGCTTCGACGAACTCCTTCTCCCGCAGCCGGAGCACCTCGCCTCGGACCAGGCGCGACACGTAGGGCCAGTTGAAGAGCGCGATCACGTAGCTCACGAGCAGCAGGCCCGGCCGCACGAGCCCGCCGAGGCATCCCCGCGAGGAGAGCCCGCACCCGGCCACCAGGCCGAGCGCGAGCAGCAGCACGGGGAGCGACATGATCACGTCGGTGAACCGGGAGAGCGCCGTGTCCACCCGGCCGCGGTAGAAGCCGGAGACCAGGCCGACGCTCACCCCGATGAGGACCGAGATGCCAGTTGCGAAAAAGGCCACGACGAGCGAGGTCCGCGCGCCGTACAGGACGCGGACGAAGAGGTCGCGACCTGCGTCGTCCGCCCCGAACCAGAAGAGGTGATTCGGTCCCTTCGGCACGCCGAACTGATCGAGCGTCTCGTTGATGTAGAGCGTGTTCGGCGGGTGATGCACGACGTAGCGCGACACGAGCGGCGCCGTGATGGCGGCGGTGATCATGAGGCCCAGGAAGACGAGGCTCACCATCGCGAGCCGGTCCCTGCGGAAGTGGCGCCAGATGATCTGTCGCGGCGTCCGGGCGGCGACAGAGAGGGACCCGTTCGGCTGGAGTTCGGGCGAATCGATGGTTGCCCTCGTGGCGAGCTGCACGGTTCACTCCGTCCGCCGGGCGCGCTGTGTCGAGGCCGGCACCATCGCAAGCCCCGATCGTCGAAGGATACCCCCCACGATGCGCGCCCGCAGCCGAGACTCGAGCTCGTTCAGCCGATCGGTTCGGGCCGCCGTCTCCCCGCTCGGCTCGCCCATGCGGCCAGCCGAGATCGTCGTGATGCTTGAGCGGTAATGCCGGCCGAGGCCAGGTCCAGGTTGTGCTGCGTCACTGCAGCGCCTGCCCGATCGCCGGTCCGCCATCGAAGATCCCTCGCTTCGGCGAGGCATGCACGGGCGGCGAGCCGGTCCCCGAGGCAGAGCGCCCGGCTGCCGAGTTGGTGCAGCGCCCAGGCGCGACCGGCCGTGTCTCCCCTCGTCTCGGCGTGGTCAACGGCGTCGAGCAGCAAGCTGCGCCAGGCGCCCCACCGCCCGGCAAGCGCGACGTCCTCCTGGAGGCGGCGGGCCGCCGCGAGTCGGTCGGCCTGCCCGTCCCGGAGCAACCAGGCATGGGTGCGGCGCCACGTTCCGAAGCCATGCGTCCAGGTCGCCTCCTGGACACGAGCCTCGTGCGCCCACGCTGCGAGCGCCGTCGCAAGGGCACCCGCCCATCGCTCGGGCCGCAGGCCCATCGGGATGGGCTGGAGGGCCGATGACGCCGCCCGATGCCAGGGTCCGTTCGCCTCGGCCAGGGCGAGCTCGGCGAGGACTCGGAGCCGTTGTGCCGGCTCATCACCATTCAGCAGCGCGGCGATGACGCGCTCATGCACGGCATCTCCGCCTGCCGCGATCAGCATTTCGAGGGCGTGAAACGCCGATGCGTCGAGCGAGGCCACACGGAGCTCGACCACATCGGGCGTCATCTCCTCATCGCTGAGAGCAGTGGCCGTCACGCCGGGGACACCATCCGGCGATGGCCCCCGTTCGCCGGCGATCACGATGCTGCAACCTCGAAGGGTGTCTCCGAAGATGTCGGCCTCGGTCACCGTGAAGTCAGCGTCCCGCAACAAGACGAGCCCACGCACCCCTCGGAGCCCCGCGCGAAGCTCGTCGGCGGAGGCGACCGATCCCGACGGCCCAGCGCACATGAGCTCGAACAACACTTGCAGGATGTCCGCGAGGACCGCTCCCCGGACGTCCAGATACACGACAGCCTCGGTCGGCGGGGTGCGCTCTCGGGCGAGTGCGCAGAAGAGCCCACCGACGGTGGCACGCGGGCCGGTGACGTGCACGACGTGGGAGTCCGAGAGCCGCTCGCCAACCTCCCGGAGGGCCTCCGCCACGCCGGGCCCCTCCTGACGTTGGGGTGGCAGGAGCCGGATCGGCGCGGGGCGCGGCCGGGGGAGCGCATGGGGCTCGACGGGTGCGCGGTCGACCACGGCCCCGTGAACTGGGGTGAACCAGATCCGCATGTACCCGACGGTCAGCGGCGCGCTCGCCCCGCCAGCGGCCAGCTCCCCGAGGTCCAGCACCGCAGCGGAGCCGCGCACGTCCACAATGGGCGCACCTGGCGCGGGCTCCGCCCGATCGCCCGCGATCCCGTTCGGTCGACCGCCCCGCACCGTCCCCTCCGACGTCGTACTCCGTCATGTACCGCGCGAGGAAGGGCGATGCAAGGAGCCGGACGGATCGGCTTCCGCCTCGAACCGGGCAAGGCAATGTAGCGAAAAACGCGCCTGACTGCCAGCGCCATCCGCGCCCTCGCCTGGGTAGGATGCGGGGCCGGACACACGACGCCGGGACAGGGGGTGGCGGGATGCGGGACATCAGGCAGGTGGCCGAGCAGCTCGGTTTTGGCGATACGGACCTCGAGCTCCACGGCCGATACCGGGCGAAGGTCCCGCTCGATGCGCTGCCGGACCCGTCGGGAAACGGCTCGTCCGCCCGAGGCAAGTACGTCCTGGTCACCGCCGTCACACCCACCCCTGCCGGGGAGGGGAAAACCGTGTCCGCCATTGGATTGTCGATGGGCCTGAACAGGATCGGCAGGAATGCCGCCGTCGTGTTACGGCAGTCGTCGCTGGGACCGACCCTTGGCCTGAAGGGCGGAGGGGCCGGCGGCGGGGTCTCGCGGATCGAGCCACTCGAGGAGAGCCTGATCGGGCTCGGCTCCGATCTCTTCGCGGTGGAGAGCGCGAACAACCTGCTCGCAGCCCTCATCGACGACGCGCTCATGCGCGAGAGCGTTCGCATCGACCCCGCCACGATCACCTGGCGGCGGGTGATCGACATGGACGACCGAGGGCTTCGCCAGATCGTGACCGGTCTCGGCGGCAAGGCGAACGGGATCCTTCGCGAGACCGGGTTCGACATCACCGCGGCGAGCGAGGTCATGGCCGTCCTCGGGCTCTCGCGCGACCTCGCCGACCTCCGGCGGCGGCTCGCCGCCATCGTGGTCGGCTTCGAGGAAGACGGCAAGCCCGTGACGGCCGAGACGCTGCGCGGACCGGGGGCGATGGCGATGCTCCTGCGCGACGCGATCAAGCCGAACCTCATGCAGACCTCCGAAGGGACGCCCGCGTTCATCCACACCGGGCCGTTCGGCAACATCGCGCACGGGAACTCGTCGGTCGTGGCCGACCTCATCGCCCTGCCGCGCGCCGACTACCTCGTGACGGAGGCGGGCTTCGGCGCCGACATGGGTGCCGAGAAGCTCTTCCACATCAAGGCGCCCGTGTCGGGCCTGATCCCCGACGCGGTCGTCGTCGTCGCGACCGTGCGCGCGCTCAAGTACCACTCGGGGCGCTTCGACGCGATCCTCGCGGCCCACACGTCGAAGGAGATCCAGCAGGAGGACCCGAGTGCCGTCGAGGCCGGCGCCAGCAACCTCGATCGCCACGTGCGGAACATGCGCCAGTTCGGCGTGCCGGTCGTCGTGGCGATCAACCGGTTCCCCACCGATCACCCGTCCGAGCTCGCGGCGGTCCGCCAGGCCGGGTCGGCGGCCGGGGCGCTCGCCGTCGTGGAGCACAGCGCATTCGCCGACGGTGGAGCAGGCGCAGGGGCGCTCGCCTCCGCCGTCGAGGACGCGTGCGCGCAGCCGTCGTCGTTCGTACCGCTGTATCAGCCGGAGCAGATGCTCCGGGAGAAGGTGCACGCGCTCGCGACGCGGATGTACGGCGCCGCCGATGTGAAATGGGATCGCGCGGCGGAGCTCGCCGTCGATCGGTTCACGGCAGCCGGCTACGGGAACCTGCCCGTGTGCATGGCGAAGACGCACCTGTCGATCTCGCACGACCCGAACCTCAAGGGCGCGCCATCCGGCTACGTCTTTCCGGTCCGCGGCGCGCGTTTGTCGGCGGGAGCGGGGTTCGTCTACGTGCTCGCCGGCGACATCGTGACCATGCCGGGGCTCCCGAGCCGCTCGCGCGCGGCCGAGATCGACCTCGACGCGAACGGGCACACGATTGGGCTCGTGTAACCGGGCGGCGTCAGCCCACGTAGCCCTCGACCGTGCGCTCGTCTCGGACGCTCGCCTCGTCGGGGTTCATGCCGGCCGCCCGCCGGGCGCGCCGCTGGTGGAGCAAGTCCCAGCACTGGTCCAGTCGGACCTGCAGGAACTTCAGGCGCTCGTGCTCGGCCGGCGAGATTTCCTCTTTCCCGGCCCGCTCGAAGAGCTCGTGCTCCTCGTGCGCGAGCTCGTTGATCCTGTCGACGACCTCCTGATCATCCATCGGTTCGCTCCTCTCGTGGGCTCGGGCTCACGCGGCGAGCGAGAAGAATCCCACGCGGTGGAATCGCTCGCGCGCGCGCAGCAGCACCTTGCCCAGGTAGACGCCATCCGCAACCTGTACCACCTCGTCCAGGATCCGGCGGATGACGAACCCCGGGTTAAACGCGAAGTCGTAGTCGATCTTCAGCAGGCGGAGGTCCGGGTCGAGCGCCCCGGGCGCCACCCGTGTCCGGAAGACGAACGCCTCGAGCCCGTCGTTCGCGTTCGCCACCGGCTC
>VAYJ01000004.1:2523-38427 GCA_005888465.1 Actinomycetota bacterium | reverse complement strand
TCCGACATCGCCGGCATCGACGCCAGCGAGTTCGCCGACGCGATCCTGGGGCTGGAGTTCATGGAGGCGGGCTGAGCCTTTAACGTCCCCCCTTT
Source organism: Actinomycetota bacterium (assembly GCA_005888465.1). Classification (GTDB taxonomy): domain Bacteria; phylum Actinomycetota; class UBA4738; order UBA4738; family UBA4738; genus AC-55. The sequence continues at coordinate 38,332 of VAYJ01000004.1, read as the reverse complement.
TCAGGAGTTAGGAAGAATGTGAATAATCCTCGCGATCCGGCTGGCCTAGGGCGTGAACTCAGTGCCGTCGTCTCGGACTCTTCGTCCTCGATGTGGCATCTCGAAAGGCTGTCTGATTGGCGCTTCAACCGGCCGACTACTGGCTACTAGCGCCGATTCTCGGAGAGACCACGTAGCTGAATATCTCTAGCTGTTCGCAACCGACCGGTTACGAACACATCGGAGCAGTCCTGAACGGAGTGGGCCCATACCTGATCCTCGCCCACCACCTTCTCGAACCGCCGACTGATCTCCTGGAGACGGGCGATCTCCGTGGGCGTGATGTGCTTCACAGTGAGGCCGGCCGCTCAGCCCTCGAGGTGGAGATGGGAGGGCGTAGAGCTCGCGGAGCTCGTCGCAGTCGATGTCTCGCACCACGGCGGCTCCGCGCGTCCCTCGCGCGAGGAAGCCCTTCTCGAAGAGGCCGTGATCGCCTCGCGGGCAGGCGTGCGGCTGACGCCGAAGCGCTGGACGACCTCACGCTCGCTGAGCTGATCGCGCGGGCGCAGGCTGCCGGAGAGGATGTCGCGCATGAGCCGCGCGAAGATCTGACCCGAGGTGGTCGGCGTGTCTGGTACACCGTTCCGGTACACAGGTGGGCCTGACGCTACCCGGCCCCTCCGACCGTGTCAAGGCGCGCCCGCACCGTGCTATATGTAGCGGCATGGTCAAGTGCGATCTGTTCCTGATGCAGGACATCCCGCATCCCCGGTACATCGAGATGGCCCAGCTTGCCGAGGCCGCGGGGTGCGAGAACGTGTGGGTCATCGACGGGCAGGACGTCTTCCCCGATCCCTGGGCCACGGCGGCCCTGCTCGCCGTGAACACGGGCCGCGTCCGCATTGGTCCGGGTGTGACCAACCCCGTGACCCGTCACCCGCGCGTGACGGCCGGGGCCATGCTGACCATCCACGAGCTGTCGGGCGGGCGCGGCATCCTGGGCCTCGGCGCCGGCGACAACGCGGTGCGCACGCTCGGCCGCCAGCCCGCGCGCATCGCCGAGGTGCGGGAGGCGGTGGACATCTGCCGCGCGAAGTTCCGCGAGCGGAAGGCCGACATCCCGATCTACGTGGCGGCCAACGGGCCGCGACTGGCCGCCTACGCCTGTGAGGCGGCCGACGGCATCATCGTGCCCTGCATCGGCACGCCCCAGGACCTGCGGCGCACCCTCGATCGGGTCGAGGTCGCGGCGCGCGAGCCCGGCCGGAGCCTGCGCGACCTGCCGGTGCTCATCTACGTCGGCTTCGCCGTCTCGCACGATCGGGGCGAGGCGGTGGACGACGCGCGGGGCGGCGTGGCCCGGCGTCTGCTCAACTTCGTGTACTACCCCGAGCACTTTCCGCCCGAGCTGGAGCACCTGCGCCCTGACGTCGACGCGCTCGCGCGGGGCTACGACTACACGCAGCACCTAAAGTCGCACGTCGCCCACAGCGCGCTGGTGAGCGACGCGCTGATGGAGGTCGCGGGGATCGCCGGCACCCCCGCCGAGGTGCTGGCGCGATTCCGCGCCCTCGCGCGGGAGACCGCGGGCCTGAACACCACGTTCTTCCTGCGCCCGGACGGGCAGCGCAAGCAGCGCAGCTTCGAGCTCTTCGTCCGCGAGGTCTGGCCGGCCCTTCGCGAGAGTTGAGCGTCCGTGGCGGGCACCCCTCGCGAGATTAGCCTGGGGGACGTCCGCATCGCTCTTCCCTTCTTCCATACGATCGGTCTCCTTTGTCGGATCAGGCGAGATGGCAGGCGACGCGATGCCGCGGCGCCACCTCGCGCAGGGTCACGGGCTCGGCGCAGACGGGCTGCGCGAGCGGGCAGCGCCCGCGCAGCCGGCAGCCGGCGGGGATGTCGATGGGGCTTGGGACCTCGCCCCTCAGCACCAAGCGTTCCCGCTGGACCGTGGGGTCGGGGACGGGGACGGCCGACAGAAGCGCTTTCGTATATGGGTGGCGCGGCTGCCGGAATAGCTCCGCCGTGGACGCCTCCTCCACGATTGTCCCCAGGTACATGACGGCGACGCGGCCGGCGAGGTACTTCACGGTGGCGAGGTCGTGCGAGATGAACAGGTAGCTCATGCCGAGCGTGGCGCGCAGCTCGGCGAGGAGGAGGATCGCCTTCGCGCGGAGCGACACGTCGAGCGAGGAGGTCGGCTCGTCCAGCACGACGAAACGGGGCTCGGTGACAATGGCGCGCGCGATATTCACCCGCTGGCGCTGGCCCCCCGAGAGCTCGTGCGGGTAGCGGTCGAGGAGCTCGCGCTCGAGCCCGACGCGAGCCAGTACCTGCGCCGCCCGTTCGCGCCGCTCCGCCGCCCTCAGCGTGCTGTGACGGCGCAACGGCTCCTCCACGGCGCGGCGGACGCTGAGCCGCGGGTTCAGCGAGGCGGTCGGGTCCTGGAAGACCATCTGGAGATTTCGGCGCTGGCGGCGCAGCGGCTCGCCAGCGAGCGCGGTGAGGTTCACATCGCCGAAGCGCACGTGGCCGCCGGTGGGGTCGACGAGACGGAGGATCAACCGGGCGACGGTGGACTTGCCGCAGCCGGACTCCCCGACGAGGCCGAGCGTCTCGCCCGGCTCGACGGCGAAGGAGACGCCGTCCACGGCACGCACCGCCTTGGGCGCGTGGCCGCGCACGCGGTCGAGCCACTCCCCCGGCCCCCCGAGCGGAAAGTGCTTGACCAGCCCCTCAACCGCGAGCAGGGGCATCCTCGACCTCGGCGGCGTGGCAGGCGACTTCCTGATCAGGGGCGGCCGCGCGCGGCGCCGGCCGGTCACGCCGGCAGACGTCGAGCACGCGCGGGCAGCGGTCGGCGTAGCGGCAGCCGGGCGGCGGGGCGAGGAGCGACGGCACCATCCCGGGAATCGGCTCCATCGTCACGTCGCGGTCGATCCGCGGGATCGAGCGGACGAGCGCCTGCGTGTAGGGGTGGAGTGGGCGCGCGAAGATCGCTCTCACGGCGCCGACTTCCACGATCTGGCCTGCATGCATCACGGCCACCCGGTCGCAGACCTCCGCCACCACGCCGAGATCGTGGGTGATGAGGAGGATCGACGCACCCGTGCGTCGGCCAAGGTCGCGGAGGAGTTCGAGGATCTGGGCGGCGATAGAGACGTCGAGGCCGGTGGTGGGCTCATCGGCGAGGAGGAGCCGCGGGGAGGTGGCCAGGGCCATGGCGATCATCACGCGCTGACACATTCCACCGGAGAGCTGATGGGCGTACTGCCGAGCGCGGCGCTCGGGCTCGGAGATCCCGACCAGCTTCAGCATCCCGATGGTGCGCGTCCGCCCTTCAGCGCGCGAGGCGCCCTGGTGCAGCTCGAACAGGCGCGAGATCTGCCGGCCGACGGTGAGGACGGGGTTCAGCGCCGTCCGGGGGCTTTGGAAGACCATAGCGATCCGCGTGCCACGGACCGCGCGCATCTCGTCTTCCGACAGCCCAACAAGGTCCGTGCCCTCGAACCGCACGGCGCCCTGTACGATGCGGCCCGGCGGCCGGATGAGCCGCAGGAGCGCGAGGGCTGTCACCGACTTCCCGGAGCCGGACTCCCCAACCACGCCCAGGATCTCCCCCGATCGCACGTTGAAGGTGACGCCGTCCACGGCCTCCACGAGCCCGGCCTCGGTGTCGAAGTGGACGGTCAGATCGCGGACCTCGAGCAGGTCGGTCACCGCACCCCCCGCATGCGCGGATCGAGGAGGTCGCGCAGGGTGTCGCCCACCAGGTTGAAGGCGAGCACGGTCAGCATGATGGCGAAGCCGGGAAAGAGCACGAGCCACCACTCGCCGGAGACCACGTAGCCCGCGCCCTCCGCCGTCATCTGCCCCCACTCGCTCTGGGGGGGGTGGATGCCGAGGCCGATGAAGGACAGCGCGGCCACGGTGAGGATGGCAAAGCCCATGGCCAGGGTCGCCTGCACGACGAGCGGCGGGACGCAGTTGGGCAGGAGATGGTAGAGCACGATCTGGTGCGGGCGGTTGCCCACCGTGCGCGCGGCCTCCGCGTACTCCGTCTCCCGCACCCTCAGCATCTCCCCGCGGATGAGCCGCGTGTAGATCGGCACATGGGTGATGGCGATGGCGGCCACCACGTTGGCGATGCTGTTCCCGAGCGCGGCGGTGATGGCCATGGCGAGGATGAAGGCGGGGAACGCCATGATCGCGTCCACGCTGCGCATCACGAGCTGGTCCACCCAGCCCCCACGGTAGCCCGCCCCCGCACCCAGCGCCGACCCGAGGGTCAGCGCGATCGCCGTGGCGCATAGTGCGACCAGGAGATCGATCCGGCCGGCGTGGATGACGCGCGACAGCTGGTCGCGGCCGTAGACGTCGGTGCCGAGGGGATGGCGCATCGACACGCTCGCCAGTGTGGCCTCGGCGTCCGGGTTGTCGGGGTCGTAGGGCGCCACCCACGGCGCGAGCAGCGACGTCAGCGTGACCGCGAGGATGACGCAGAGGGCGCCGAAGGACAGCCGGTTTCGCGTGAGGCGGCGCCAGCGCATCAGCGCAGCCGGATCCGTGGGTCGGCGAGGCCGTAGAGCAGATCCACGCCGAGATTGACCAAGACGTACATCACGGCCACGAAGAGCACGAAGGACTGGATGGGCCCTGGGTCCTTTGTCATCAGCGAGGTGACCGCGTAGTGGCCGAGCCCGGGCCACGCGAAGACCATCTCCACCACCACGTTGCCGGCCATGAGGAAGCCGAAGATGACGCCGAGGAGCGTGATGACAGGGATGAGCGCGTTGCGGAGGGCGTCCCCGTAGATGACCCGGCGCCGAGGCAGTCCCGCCGCCCACGCCGCCGTCACGTAGTCGGACTCGAGGATCTCCAGCATGGTCGCCCGCACCATGCGCGTGAGGGGCGCCATGACGGCGAAGCCGAGGGTGAGGGCGGGCAGCATGAGGTGGTGGAGGCTCGAGACGAGGGCCGTCCCGTTTGCGGTGAGGAGCGCGTCGACCACATAGAGACCGAGGATCCGCGTGGGCGGCGTGACGTCGGCGGCGATGCGGCCGAGGGGCGCCGGTGCCACCCCGAGCAGGTAGAAGAAGACGTAGAGGAGGAGCAAGCCCGTCCAGAAGCTCGGCATGGCCACCCCTCCCACGCCAAGGAGGCGGCTCAGGTGGTCGAGCACGGTGTCGCGGTGGACGGCGGACAGTACGCCGAACGGGATGCCGATGGCCACGGCGACGATGAGGCTGGCCAGCGTCAGCTCCAGGGTGGCCGGGATGCGCTGCCGGAAGTCCTCGAGCACGGGGCGGCCGGTCGAGGAGCTCTCGCCGAGGTCGCCGCGGAGGAGGCCGGTCACATAGCGCCAGTACTGGACTGGCACGGGTCGGTCAAGCCCCATCCGGCGCTCGATCTCCGCCACGTGCTCGGGGGTGGCGAGCGCTCCTGCCTTGACGAGGGCGGGGTTGCCCGGCAACAGATAGGTCAGCGTGAACGCGATGAGCGTCACCCCGAAGAGCGTCGGGATGACGAGGAGCAGGCGCTGGAGGACGTACCGGCCGAATCCCATGTACGAGGCCCCACCGGGCGGCCCGGGCCACCCGGCGGGAATCACCCACGTCTAGGTGCGCTTCGCCGCGTAGTACCGCTCGAAGGTGTCCCAGCGCTTCTCGATGCCGCTCAAGTCCGCCTTCATGACCCGCGTCCAGCTGTCGTACCAGAGGAAGCCCCACACCGCGTCGTCGATGAGGATCTTCTGGGCGACGAGGGCGGAGCCGAGGCGTTTCTCCTGGTTGGTCTCGTGCATGCTCTCGTCGATCAGCTTGTCGAGCACCGGGTTCGAGTAGAGCGAGGCGTTGGTGAATTTCGACTTGGTGTGGAAGTTGAACACGAGGTGGTACCAGGGGTCGTTCACCCAGGACTGGAACGACTCCATCGAGAGCGTGTGGCCGCCCTTGATGGCCACCTGGCGGAAGGTGGCGTCCGTCTCGCGCACGATGTTGACCTTGAAGCCGATCTTCTCCAGCTCGCGCTGGATCCAGACCGAGGCCGCCTCGTGGGTGGTGAAACCCACGCGGATGGCAAGGTCGACGGCGATCGGCCCCGTCACGCCCGCCTCTTTCATGAGCTGCTTCGCCTTCTCGATGTCGTACTTGTACGGCGAGAGCGTCCCGCTGTACCCCGGGGTGAGGTGCGGGAGCGGGCTCTTCATCTGCGTCCCGTACCCGTAGAGCACGTTGGGCAGGATGGCCTGGATGGGGATGGCGTAGTTCACGGCCTGCCGCACCTTCACGTTGTCGAAGGGCGGCTTGCTGCCGTTCATGCAGAGCCAGTGGCAGGTGGTGTCGGGGACCTGGAAGACCTTGAGCCCGGGCTCGGCCTCCAGGCTCTTCACGTTCTTGGGCGAGAGCCCCGGGCGGCCCACGACCATGTCGATCGCCTTCTTCTTGAGGAGGAGCACCCGGTCGACCTCGTTGGGCACGAACTTGAGGGCGATCCGCTGGAAGTACGGCTCCGGCCGCCAGTATCCCTTGCTCGACTCCAGCACGACCTCCACGCCGGGCTCGTTCTTGGCGAGGCGGTAGGGGCCGACGCCGGCCACGTTGCGCTTCATCCACTCTCCTGCCCATGGGTCGTCCTTGGTGGCGTGCGCCTTGACCTCCTCGGGGTCCATGATGGCGTTGTTCGAGAGGGTGACGACGTCCAGGGCCATCGGGCTCGGCGCGTTCATCTTGATGGCGAAGGTGTAGTCGTCGCGCACCTCGAACTGGTCGGGCGAGCCCACCTGGATCAAGCTCGGGATGACGAGGCGCATGTAGCCGGGCGACTGGAGGCCCCGATCGAAGCAGTACTTGGCGGCGTGGGCGGTGACGGGCCGCCCGCTGGGGAACTTCGCGCCCTTGCGGATCTTGAAGACGAGGGTGGCCCCGTCCCGCTCCGTCGACCAGGACTCGGCGATCATCGGCTCCCACTCGGCGGGCTGGGAGCGGAAGAACCCCGGCTTGTCCTTGATGGGCCGGACCTTCCAGCCGATGAGCGTGTCGTAGCAGTTGGCGACGGTGACGTAGCCGCCGATGGCCTTGAAGTGGGCGGGGTCGAGGGTGTCGATGTCGGTATCCCACGCGACGACGAGGGTGCGCTTGTCCTGGGCCTCCGACCGGCGCGGGGGGAACGCGGCGCCGCCGAGCGCGGCCGCCCCCGCGGTGACCTTCAGGAACGACCGGCGATCCATCCGCCTGCTCATGCTGGGCCTCCTCCGTGCCTCGGGATTACTCATCGATCGGCTCCGTCCAGAAGAAGATATTCTTCGGCCGCTCTAGGTAGTTCTCGTAGAGCTGGCGGATCAGCTCCTGCCCCGCCGGCGAGGCGAGGTCCTTCTGGTACTGCTCGGCGTCGCGAATCTCGATCCGCTCGATGTAGTGCCAGCCCGCGTCCTCGGCCCCGTTGATGGGTCCCTCGATCCGGTGCGTCGTGTAGCTGACGATGCTGGGCAGCGTCTTCGCCACCTTGTAGTCGTACTCGCGCAGCCACTTCTCATAGGCGGCGGGGTCAACCCCCTTCTTCAGCGTCGTGATCACATACCGCACTTTCATCGCACGCTCCCTCATCCGCCGGCGACGGGTTCGAAACAGTCCAGCAGGTCGCCTTCCTGCAGGACACGGTCCTTCTCGCAGGTGGCGCCGTTCACGGCGACCAGCCACGTGTCGCGCTCGGCCCCGAGCGCGGTGAGGAGCGCCTCGATGGTGGTCGCCGGCGCCACCTCCATCGCTGTGCGGTCCCGGCCCTCGGGCAGGAACCGCCGGAGGTTGCCGTGCATGTGCACCGTCACGCTCATCGCAGCTCGGCCCGCACCCGCGGCATGACCTCGCTCTGGAAGCGCTCGATGGTCGTCTCGATCCGCCCATCCAGCGCGAGGGGGTACACCATGACCTCGGCGATGCCGCTGCGGGCGAGGCGGACCACCTCGGGGGCGATCGCGTCGGGCGGTCCCGTCAGCGTCACCGCGTCGACGAACTCATCGGGCACCTCGGGAGCCACCGCGCGAAGCGGCGCGGGGTCGTGCGTATAGGGCAGCGCCAGCACCTTCTCCCGAAGCCCGGCGGGCAGCGTGAGCCCCGCCGTCGCGAAGGTAAAGAAGTCGGGCCGCTGCGCACTCAGGCTCCGCACGATGGTCGGGCGCATGACATTGCGGGCGGCCGTCCGGTCGTCGGCGACGCAGACGTTGAGCCGCGCCACCAGCGCGACGCGAGCCGGGTCGCGCCCTGCCTGCCGGGCAGCGTCGTGGACGGTCTCGCGGAGGAACCGCACGAGCGGGTCCGACAGCGCGCCCTGCATGATGGCGCCGTCCGCCACCCGGCCCGCCACCCGGCATCCCCCCGCCCGCTGCGAAGCGACGTAGATGGGCAGGTCGGGGCGGGGCGGAGCGAAGTCGAGACGGCCACCCGTGAAGCTGATCTCGGAACCTTTCACCGTCACCGTTTCCCCGGCGAGGAGCCGGCGGATCAGCTCCACCGCCTCGCGGAGGGCCACGGCCGACCGGCTGGCGTCCACGCCCAGCTCGCGGAAGCCGCTCACGCCGGCGCCGAGCCCGAGCACGGCGCGATGGTTCGAGATCTCGTCGAGGGTGGCGATGGCCATGGCCGTGAGGGCGGGGTGTCGCGAGTACGGGTCGGTCACGCAGGGGCCGAGCCGGATGCGGCGCGTGCGCAGCGCGCAGAGCGTCAGGCACCCGTAGACCTCGCGGAAGAAGCGCTCGTCCGCGAGCCAGAAATCGTCGTAGCCCGTATCTTCGGCCAACGCAGCCAGCGCGGCCAGCCGGGCCGGCTCGTACGCCGGCAGCATGAGGAGTCCTGTGCGGAGCGCCATGACGGCCTTTCCTCTCAGCTCATGGGAACGCGGATGGCAGCAGGGTAACGTACCCCTTCCGGAGGCTCCGCAGCTCGACGGAGGCTTCGCCGGCCATGCGCGCTCAGGCTCCTCCCGCTCTGGCATCCACAAGGCCCAGCGCGATCTTCTCCGCGGTGATGGGCAGGGACGTGATGCGCACTCCCGTCGCCGCGGCTACCGCGTTGGCCACCGCCGCCGGCGGCTCGATGTTGGGCGGCTCTCCCACACCTTTGGCACCGTGGGGCCCAACCAGGCTGGGGTGCTGGACCAGGATCGATTCGACGCGCGGCACGTCGAGCGTGGTTGGCATCTTGTAGTCGGTGAGATTCGGGTTCAGGACTCGCCCGCCCTCGTAGATGATCTCTTCCGAGAGCGTCTGCCCCAGGCCTTGGGCCACGCCGCCCTCGATCTGCCCCTCAATGTAGGTGGGGTTTATGGCGAAGCCCACGTCCTGGGCAACCACGTACTTGTGGATGGTGACTTCGCCCGTCTGCGGGTCCACCGAGAGGTCCACCGCATGAGCATGGAAGCTCGGCGAGTGGAAGGCCGGGTAGACATGTCCCTCGACCCGCTTGGTGTCGTACGGCGTGGGTGGCGCGATGAACGTGCCGTGGGCGATGAGGCCGCCGCCCGTCTGCTGTGACAGCCGCGCGACGTCCGCGAGCGAGAGCCGCTTGCCGTCTGCGGCGACGTGTTTGTCGGCGAGCGTGAGGGCATCCGGTTCCACGCCGAGCTGGCCGGCGGCGAGGGCGAAGATCTGGCGCTTGAGATCGGCCGCGGCGGCCAGACAAGCATTGCCTACGGCGAAGGCCGTGCGGCTGCCCTGGGCCCCGAAGTCGAACGGCGTCGAGAAGGTGTCTGCCGCCACCACGCTGATGTCCGTGAGGTCGATGCCCAGCTCCTCGGCAAGGACCTGGGCGGCGCCGGTGATGGCGGCGGTGCCGATCTCCGCGGCACCCGTATTGAGCGCCACTGTTCCATCCGGGTTGATCTTCACGTAGACGCCGGAGGAGCCGCCCGTCGTCGTCCACCAGCCGCAGGCGAGGCCCTTACCCCGGCCTGGCCCGGGCCGGCGGTCCTTCCAGCCGATGGCCGCGGTCGCCTTCAAGAGGCACTCCTCAAGCCCGACGCCGTTGAGCACCTGTCCCGTCGGGCCCTCGTCGCCCTCGCGGACGATGTTCCTCAGCCGGAACTCCAGAGGATCGAGGTCAAGCGCGTCGGCGATAATGTCCATCTGCGACTCGACGGCGAAGTTCGCCTGCGGGCCTGACGGGGCCCGGAACGACCCGCAGTTCGTCTTGTTGGTGTAGACGGCGAACCCCTCGAGGTAGAGGTTGGGAATCTTGTAGGGACCGGCGAGAACGAGGGTGGCGACCGACGCGACGCCCGGACCCGATCCCGCAAAGGCGCCGGTGTCAAGCCAGATCCGACCCGCCTTGGCGGTGATGCGCCCGTCCTTCGTGACACCGGTCTTGAGCTCCACGATGGAGCCCTGCCGCGGGTAGGCGGCCGTCAACTCCTCCTCGCTCGTCGTCGCGACCCTCACCGGCCGCCCGCTCTTCCTTGCGAGAAAGGCGGCGAAGTGCTCGACGCCGACCCTGAGCTTGCCGCCGAATCCGCCTCCAACGCCCGGCACCACCACCCGGATCTTCGAGGGCGGCATCTGCAGGATCTCGGCGAGGGTGTTCTGAACCTCGAACGGGAGCTGGGTGTTCGACCAGACGGTGACCTGTCCGGAACTGTCCCACGACGCCACCGCCGCGCGAGGCTCCGTATAGCCCTGATGGACCATCCCGGTGCGGAAACGGTGCTCGAAGACACGATCGGCCTCCTCGAAGCCGCGCTCCACGTCACCCGCGACGATCCGCGCGCGATTGCAGACATTGCCCTCGCGGTGGAGGATCGGAATCGCGGTGTAGCTCTCCCATGCCTCGTGGATCAGCGGGGCCCCCGGCGCCAGGGCTGCCTCGAGGTCCAGCACCGCGGGGAGCGGCTCGTAGACCACGTCGATGGCGGCGAGGGCCGCCTCTGCCGCCTCGGGAGTCGCCGCCGCGACCGCCGCCACGGGCTGGCCCATGTAACGCACCTTGTCCTTCGCGAAGGCCGTCTCGTCCTTGAGCCCGCCTCCGTAGCGCACGTCGGGGACATCGGCAGCGGTAATGACGGCACGCACGCCGGGCAGCGCGGCGGCACGCGTGACGTCGAGACGGGTAATCCGGGCGTGCGGCAGCGTGCTGCGCAGCACCTTGCCGCAGAGCATCCCAGGCAGCGCGAAGTCCGCCGCGTAGATGGCGGTGCCGCTGACCTTGCCCGGCGCGTCGACACGCGCGAGCGACTTGCCAACCACGCGCATCCGATCAGCCATAGCCATCACCTCCGGTGGGCGAGCTCGCGCGCGGCCGCGAGAACCGCATCTGCAATCTTCTGGTACCCGGTGCAGCGGCAGAGATTCCCGGCGAGCGCCTCTCGCACGTGGGCCTCAGTCGGCGCGGGGTGCTCGTCGAGGTAAGCCTTTGCGGAGAGGATCATAGCCGGGATGCAGTAACCGCACTGCACCGCACCGTGATCGATGAACGCCTGCTGGAGCGGGTGGAGCTGGCCATCGCGCCCCAGTCCCTCGATCGTGAGCACCTGGCGCCCCTGGCACTGGGCGGCGAGGAGGATGCAGGCATTCACCGCCCGGCCATCGAGGAGGACCGTGCAGACGCCACATTCTGCCTCAAGGCAGTTCTCCTTGGTGCCGGTCAAGCCGAGGTCGGCCCGGAGCACGTCGAGGAGCGTGCGGTGCGGCTCGGTCAGCACCTCGTGGCGCTGGCCGTTGATGGTGAGGGTGAGCGCGACCTTCGTCACGACGCCGCGTCCCGGATGCGCTCGAGGCAGCGGGTGAGCGCGCGGGTCACCAGCGTCTCCACGACGAGGGTGCGGTAGCGCGCCGAGGCGCGGACATCACTGATCGGCTGACTCTCGGCCGCGGCGAGTCTCCCCGCGGCTCGCAGCGCATCCGGCGTCGGTACGCGGCCTTCGAGGGCTCGCTCGGCCGCCCGCGCGCGCCGCGTCGTCGGCGCGACAGCGCCGAGGGCGATCCGGACCTCGGCGCAGCGCTCGCCCGCCGCATCAAGCGTGAGCCGCGCGGCCACGCAGACGACGGAGATCTCCATAGCCTTGCGCCGGCCGGCCTTGAGAAAGGCCGTGGCGGAGCGTCCTGGGAGAGCGGAGAAACGGAGACCGGTGAGGAGCTCCCCGGGGCGCAGCGCGGTCTGGCCCGGACCAACAAGGAAGCCGTCGAGGGGGAGCGTACGCTCCCCCCCCCGGCCCGCGCATGTCACCGTGGTGTCGAGGGTGAGGAGCACGGGGGTCACATCGGCGGCGGGTGAGGCGTTGACGATGTTGCCGCCCACGGTGCCGACGTTCCGGACCTGGTGGCCCCCCACGACCTCCGCGCCCTCCACGAGAGCGCGGAGGCGGCCCTGGAAGGCCGAATGGCGCTCCAGCGCTCGATGGGTGACGAGAGCCCCCAGGGTCACCGATCCGTTGGCGTCGATGCCGTCGAGACCGGGGACCCGGTGCAGGCCCACGACGTGGCGCAGGCGCAGCTTGCCCCGGCGTATTTGGATAATGAGATCGGTGCCGCCGGCGAGGAAGCGGCCGTCGGCGCCGAAGCGGGCGCCCAGGTCGACGGCCTCGGCCAGCGACGTCGGCTCGTGGTACTCGAAACTCATCGGCTGGCCTGCGACGCGGGGGCCCGCCGGTGGCCCTCCGGCGGCCGCACTCCGAGCCCGAAGTCGCGCGCGGTCACATGCTGGACCCAGACCGCCTCCAGCTCCGCGGCCGCACGGCGGACGATCGGCGCCAGACGGTGCAGCTTCGCCACGGGCAGGCGGAACGTCGGCCCCGACACCGCCACGGCTCCGACGACGTGCCCGGCCTTGAGGATCGGCGCGGCCACCGCGCGCCCGCCGTCCACGAGCTCTTCATCGACCACGGCGTAGCCGCGGGCACGGACGTTGCGGAGCTGGGCGAGCAGACGCTCCCGCGAGGTAATGGTGTGCGAAGCGAGCCGCGGGAGCCCCTGGCGCGCCAGGACCGCCGCTGCCTCCGGGCGGGGCAGGCTCGCGAGCCACACCTTGCCACTCGCTGTGGCGTGAACCGGCGCCACCACGCCCACCAGGGGCATCATCCGCATCTGCTGGCCCGGCCCTTCTGCCTTGGCGACAAAGAGCACGTGGTTGTCCTCCACGACGGCGAGTTGGACGAGCTCGTCCGTCTGGTCAGCGAGCGCCTGGAGGACGGGCGAGCAGAGCCCGTGGATGCCCACCCGTTGGGCATGACCGAAGGCGAGAGCGAGGAGCCGCCAGCTCAGGTGGAAGTGCGCGCTCACGGGATCGCGCCGCACGAATCCCTCGCGGGCCATCGTGGCGAGGATCTTCGAGAGGCTCGCCTTGCCGTAGCCTAGCTCGGCGCTGAGAGAGGTGAGCGCCACGCCAGCAGGATGGCTCGCGAAAGCATCCAGCACGCGCATGGCCCGCGAGACGGAGGCGACGCTGGCTGCGCTAGCCCGGGAGGTTGTCGTGGAGATCATAAAGAGGAAACTGAGTTTCGTATTTATCATCCGGGTCGGGCGCCGTCAAGCCACAGAGATTGGGAGCGTAGCCTAACGGCGTTATAGGTCTTTTGAAGATCATCTGAAGGCCAACCTTTGGGTCACTGCCCCAACGGTCAAAGAAGCTTGCGGCCGACTGAAGGGCGCCGAAATCGTGGCGCTTAATTCGGGCTCCGCCTCGCCGGTTGTTCGCAACCGAGCGGTTACGAACAGTACACGGCCCCTCTTAAGGTCGATCCAGGAGGCGATGATCCATGTCGACGCTCGCGCGAGCGAATGCGACCGCGTTGGAGTGCACCCCGTGTCACCGCTCAACCCGGGGAGGTTGCGGGAGCCGCCGGACCTAAAATACACAGTACCCATCGTGCTCGGATCTCGCTCGACCCATCGGCCAATCGGGGTTTCAGAATTGGTCGCTGACGAGCTCGCAACAGCGGCCGTTCAAGACCGGCGGCCGCCTGATCCGGCATGCTCCGTACTTCATCCTCCAGCTGGCCGAAAGCCACTTGACGCAGCGCCTCTTTGGGAAGATCCTCGGGCGTATCGAGCTGCTCGCGGCGTATCCGACCTGATTCCTGAGTCCTGCACAGGGAGCGGGGGGAATGAGCAGCGAGAGGGGGCCGCGGCGGCGGTGTCTTTGCACGACACGGTCGGAGCGACCACACTCGGAGGCAACGGGCTGAACCGGCGCCAGGGGTTCCAGAGTGGCTGCCAGCTCGGTGGACGCCGTCACCGGGGCGGCGATCGGTCCATATCGGAATTCCCGGTTCCTATGAGCCACGAGGTCACCGCAGTCATGGCCGCCACGAATCTGATCGGCGTCGACGTAGGCGGCACCTTCACCGACCTCATCCTAATGGACGAGGCTACCGGGCAGGTGCGCATCGCCAAGGTCCCGACGACCGTGCGCAATCAGGCGGAAGGCGTGCTGGCCGCGCTGCGCGAGGTGGGCATCGCGCCGGCGGCGATCAAAGCCCTAGTTCACGGCACGACGACGGCGACGAACGCGCTGCTCGAGCGCAAGGGCGCGGTGGTGGGGCTCATCACCACCGGCGGCTTCCGGGACGTGCTGGAGCTGGGACGCCGCACGCGTCCCACACCGTACGGCCTCAAGGGAACGTTCGAGCCCCTCATCCCGCGCGATCTTCGCATCGAGGTGCCCGAGCGCATGGATGCCGAAGGGGAAGTGGTGGTCACGCTCGACGAGGAGGCGGTGCGGCGCGCTGCCGAGGCGCTGCGCGCGGCCGGCGCCGAGGCGCTCGTCATCCACTTCATCCACTCCTACGTCAACGACCGGCACGAGCGGAGGGCGCGCGAGATCGCGGCCGCGGTATGGCCGAACGCTTATGTCACCGTCGGCGCGGAGCTTCTACCCGAGTACCGTGAGTTCGAGCGCGGCTCCACGGCGGCGATCAACGGCTACGTGCAGCCGGTGATCGACCGGTACCTGCGAGCGCTCGCGGGTGAGCTGCGGCGCGAGGGCTGCGGGCGCGAGCTGCTGGTCATGCAAGGCAATGGCGGGACCATGTCGGTCGACGTCGCCGCTCGCCACGCCGTCAACACGCTCATGTCGGGGCCGGCGGCCGGGGTCAAGGCCGCCGCCTACACCGCGCTCACCGCGGGCTATCGCGACGTCATCTCGTGCGACATGGGCGGCACCAGCTTCGATGTCGGCGTGATCCGCGACGGCGTGCCGGCCGTGACCGCCGACAAGGAGATGGGCTACGGGCTGCCCGTCCGCGTGCCGATGATCGATATCCACACGATCGGCGCCGGCGGCGGCTCCATCGCGCGCGTGAACTCCGCCGGCATCCTGCAGGTGGGACCGGAGAGCGCCGGCGCCGAGCCGGGGCCGATCTGCTACCGCCGCGGTGGCGACGAGCCGACCACGACCGACGCCAATCTCCTGCTCGGCCGTCTGAACCCGGACGGGCTGCTCGGCGTCGCGGGCGCGGCGGAGCTCGATCGTGTGCGGGACATCTTCGACAAGAAGATCGGCGCGCACCTCGGCTTCGGCCCCGACGAGGTCGCCGCCGCCATCATCCGCGTGGCCAACGACAAAATGGCGGGCGCGATCCGTCTCGTGTCGTTGCAGCGCGGCTATGATCCGCGCGACTTCATCCTGTTCGCGTTCGGCGGCGCCGGACCGCTCCACGCCGTCGCGCTCGCGCGGGAGCTGGTGATCCCCAAGGTGCTGGTGCCGGCGCGGCCCGGGATCACCTCCGCGCTCGGCTGCCTCGTGGCTGACGTCCGCCACGACTTCGTGCGGACGATCAACCAGGACGTCGGCCGCATGGACGTCGACGAGGCGCGCGCGATCCTGGCCGCGCAGGTGGCGGAAGGCAAGCGCATGCTCGCCTCCGAGGGCGTGGAGGTCGAGACGGTCAGCGTGCTGCACCAGGCCGACATGCAGTTCGCCGGGCAGACGCACGTGCTGACGGTCACGATCCCGCGCACCAACTTCGAGCGCGACGACCTCCTGCTGGGGTTCGAGCGCGCGTACTGGGAACGCTTCGAGGTCGAGCTGAAGCAGATGCGCGCGCTCGTGATGAGCCTGCGCACCGCGGTCATCGGCCGCCGTCCCCCGGTCTCGCTGGACGGGCTCGCGGCGGCACCAGCACGCGGCGCGCTGGCCGACGCGAAAGCCGGGAGCCGCCGGGCGTGGTTCGACGGCGCGTGGCGCGACACGCCGCATCGTGGAGCAGCTCGACTCGACCACGGTGGTCGAGCCGGGCGACCGGGTCGAGGTCGACGCGTTAGGCAACCTCATCATCTCCGTGCGAGGAGTCGCATGAAGCCGATCGACCCGGTCACGCTCGTCGTCGTCCAGAACGGCCTGCAGCAGGTCGCGACCGAGATGGACCTCACCTTCGAGCGGGCGGCGTTTTCGCCTGTCATCTCGGAGGGCTTCGACCGCTCCGACGGCATCTACTCCAAGGACAACGGCGAGGTCATCGCACAGGGGGAGCTGGGGCTGCCGATTTTCGTCGGCGTCATGCAGTTCACGACACGAGCGGTGATCGAGCACGTCGCCCAGCGCGGCGACGAGAGCTTGCAGCCCGGCGACATCTTCATCATCAACGACCCGTACGCGGGCGGTACGCACCTGATGGATGTCAAGATGGTGAAGCCGTTCTTCTATCGCGGCCGGCTCTGGTCATACCTCTCGAACACGGGCCACTGGCCCGATACCGGCGGCTCGGTGCCGGGCGGCTTCTCGTCGCGCGCCACGGAAGTCCAGCAGGAGGGCCTCCGCCTGCCCCCCGTGAAGCTGTTTCGCGAGGGCGTGATGGACGAGGACATCCTGTCGATCATCCTGGCGAACATCCGCGTCCCGGAGGAGCGGATCGGCGACATCAAGGCGCAGGTGGCCGCTCTCACGGTGGGCGAGAAGCGGCTCACGGCGCTGATCGACCGCTACGGCGAGGACATCGTGACCGCGTGCGTGACGGAGCTGCGCCACCGCTCCGAGCAGATGATGCGAGCGCACATCGCGAAGATCCCCGATGGCATCTACGGCGGCGAGGCCTTCCTCGATTCCGACGGCATCGGGCCCGACCCGCTGGCGATCCGCTTGCGCATCAAGAAGAACGGCAGCGATCTCCACTTCGACTTCTCGGAGTCGAGCCCGCCGTGCCGCGGGCCGCTCAACAGCGTCATCGCGACGACGAAGGCGGCGGTGTACTTGGCCATCAAGCACATCTTCCCCGACGTGCCGATCAATGCCGGGTGCTTCGAGCCCCTCCACATCGCGGACCCGCACAAGACGTTCCTCTACGCGCGGTACCCGAGCCCCGTCTCCGGCTGCGCGGCCGAGGTCAGCGCGCGCATCGCCGAGAGTGTCTTCACCACGCTGGCGCGCGCGATCCCCGACGACCTGTTCGCGGCGCCCGCCGGCACGAGCGGCAACCTCACGCTCGGCGGTTACGACCCGCTGAAGGAGCGGCACTACATCATGTACGTGTTCTCCGGCGGCGGGTACGGCGGCCACCTGGACAATGACGGGCTCACGAACGGCTGCTCGACGATCGGGATCTCGAAGACACAGCCGACGGAGGTGCTGGAGCAGCACTATCCCTTGCGCTTCGAGCAGTACGCGCTGCGCGAGCGGTCGGGCGGCGCCGGAAAGACGCGCGGCGGGTTCGGCGTCGACTATCGCGTCCGCATCTGCCGCGGCGAGGGGCTGCTGTCGTACCTGATGGACCACGGGCGCGTCGCTCCTCCCGGTCTGTTCGGCGGTCACGACGGCGCGCGCAACGAGGTGGTCCTGGAGCAGGACGGGCGCACGTACATATCGCCCCACTGGTCGAAGGACGAAGACATCCGCGTGAAGGCGGGCGATCTGATCACGGTGCGCACGCCGGGCGGCGGCGGCTACGGTGATCCGCTCGACCGTGACCCCGCGCTGGTGTGCCGCGACGTCGCGCGCGGATACTTCACGGTGGAGGACGCCGAGCGCGACTACGGCGTGGTGCTGCGAGGCGCTCCGCCCGCCGTCGACGTCGGCGCCACGGCGCGCCTGCGCGAGTCGCGCGCCCGGCGCTGACGGACGCGATCGGGTCAACGAGGAGAGGAGAGACGATGGCGCTGAGGACGATCACCGAGACGCGGGCGTATGCGAGGCCGGACTCCCGGTCGGCGAAGCTGTGGGAGCGCGCGCAGGGCGTGCTGCCCGGCGGCAACTCCCGCACGACCGTTTACATGGCGCCCCGGCCGATCTACGCGGCGGAGGGCGAGGGCTGCTGGATCATCGACGTCGACGGCGACCGGCGCCTTGATCTCCTCAACAACTACACGGCACTGATCCACGGGCACGCCCACCCCGCCGTGACCGAGGCCGCCACCCGCCGGCTGGCGCGCGGCTCGGCGTTCCCCCTGCCCACGGCGGAGGAGATCGATCTCGCCGCGCTCATCGTCGACCGCCTTGACGGCGTGGACCAGGTGCGCTTCGCGAACTCCGGCAGCGAAGCCGTGATGATGGCCATCAAGGCCGCGCGCGGGTTCACCGGCCGGCCCAAGATCGCGAAGTTCGAGGGCGCGTACCACGGCTCGTACGACTGGGCGGAGGTCAGCCTCGGCTCCGGACCCGACGAGTGGGGACCGCTGGAGGCGCCGGCGTCCATACCGTACTCGAAGGGGACGCCCGCCTCGGTGCTCGAGGACGTGGTCGTGCTGCCGTTCAACCGGACCGAGCTGGCAGTGGCGCGCATCGAGCGAGAGGCGAAGAACCTCGCCGCCGTCCTCATCGACCCGATGCCGAATCGAGTCGGCTTGATCCCCGCGCGCGCCGACTTCCTCCGCGCGATCCGCGAGGTGACGGCGGTGCACGGGATCTGCCTCATCTTTGACGAGGTCATCAGCTTCCGGCTCGGCTACCACGGCGCCCAGGGCGTGTTCGGTATCCGGCCGGACCTCACGAGCCTAGGCAAGATCATCGGCGGCGGTTTTCCCGTCGGCGCCGTCGGCGGGCGCGCGGACGTGATGGCCGTGTTCGATCCGCGGGGCGGCAAGCCGCTCGTCCCCCACGGCGGCACGTTCAACGCTAACCCGGTGACGATGGCGGCCGGTCTCGCCGCGATGCAGCTGATGGACGAGAAGGCGTTCGACCGGCTCGACGAGGTGGGCGGCAAGCTCCGGAGCGGCGTGCAGGCGTGTCTCGAGCGCGCCGGCGTGCCAGGCGCCGTGACGGGCATGGGCTCGCTCTTCCGTCTGCACCCGGCCGAGCGCGCGTTCGTTGACTACCGCAGCGGCGTCGCCTCGGAGGCCGAGCGCGCCCGGCTGGACCGGCTCTATCGCAAGCTCATCGACCACGGCATCCTGCTGGCGCCGACCGGGCTCGGGTGCCTGTCCACGGCGGTGGGCGAGGCCGAGATCGAGTACTTCCTCGAGGTGCTGAACGCATGCATCCACAATGGAGACTCCGCATGAGACGTCCGATGCTTGCCCTCGTCTTGCTGGTTGCGCTCGCCGTGGTCGGCCTGCCGGCTGGAGTCCACGCGCAGAAGTCGTTCAAGGTCGGCGCCATCGTCCCCGTCTCGGGGCCGGCGGCGGCGTTCGGCCTCGGTGTGCAGCGCGGTCTCGAGCTGGCCGCCGAGGACGTCGGCGTCTTCGCCGTGGCGGGGGAGAAATACAAGCTGGAGGTCGTGACCTACGATACCGTGTACGCGCCGGACAAGACGGTGGCCGCGATCAACCGCGCCGTCTACAACGACAACGTCAAGTACGGCGTCATCATCGGCGCCGGCGTGCACCCGCCGATCCTGCCGATCATCCGGGAGACCGGGTTCCTCGACTTCGCCTTCGCCGCCGCCGGCCGGCAGATCACGAACCCGGACAACCCGACCGCGTTCCGCATCATGGCGTCGTCCGACCAGCTCTATCGCGAGCTCATCGACCACGGCATCCTGCTGGCGCCGACCGGGCTCGGGTGCCTGTCCACGGCGGTGGGCGAGGCCGAGATCGAGTACTTCCTCGAGGTGCTGAACGCATGCATCCACAATGGAGACTCCGCATGAGACGTCCGATGCTTGCCCTCGTCTTGCTGGTTGCGCTCGCCGTGGTCGGCCTGCCGGCTGGAGTCCACGCGCAGAAGTCGTTCAAGGTCGGCGCCATCGTCCCCGTCTCGGGGCCGGCGGCGGCGTTCGGCCTCGGTGTGCAGCGCGGTCTCGAGCTGGCCGCCGAGGACGTCGGCGTCTTCGCCGTGGCGGGGGAGAAATACAAGCTGGAGGTCGTGACCTACGATACCGTGTACGCGCCGGACAAGACGGTGGCCGCGATCAACCGCGCCGTCTACAACGACAACGTCAAGTACGGCGTCATCATCGGCGCCGGCGTGCACCCGCCGATCCTGCCGATCATCCGGGAGACCGGGTTCCTCGACTTCGCCTTCGCCGCCGCCGGCCGGCAGATCACGAACCCGGACAACCCGACCGCGTTCCGCATCATGGCGTCGTCCGACCAGCTATACCAGGCGTACGCGGTGGCCATCGCCGAGAAGCTCGGCGGCAAGCGCATCGCCTTCCTCGGCCCCAATGACGAGCTGGGGAAGAACGACGCGAAGGCGATCAAGGCTGAGGTGGAGAAGCTCAAGGCCAAGGGCGTGTCCTTCGTCGGCGACGAGTACTACGAGCGTGGCGCCCGCGACTTCGGGCCGGCGCTGCTGCGCCTGATCGCGCAGAAGCCCGATATCATCGATACCGACGGCTCGCCGACGGGATCGATCGCGCTGATCGCCAAGCAAGCGCGAGAGCTGGGCTACAACGGCTACTTCGTGAACTCCACCGCCGTGCTCGAAGCCAAGGCCATCTCCGACATCGCGGGCAAGGCGGGCGAGAACATCATCGCGCTCCGCATCTGGGCGAGCCCGCCGACGAAGCTCTACACGGAGCTCGCCGAGCGGCACCAGAAGAAGTACGGCGAGGCGGCTCCGGGCACGCTGTGGGAGACGTACGGCGCCGCCCGCTGGCTGGTCGACACCATCGTCAAGGCCGGCACCTTCGACACGATGAAGGTGGCCGACGCGCTCGCGGGCTCCACCTACGCGGCGCATCCGTTCGGCGCGGCGTCGTGGGGCGGGGAGAAGGCCTACGGCATCAAGCGGCAGATCATCATGCCGATCCCGGCCGCCATTCTCAAGAACGGCAAGTGGGAGCCCTTCGACGTCCGCTCCGGAAAGTTCGAGTGATCAAAGCGGGTAACCGAGGGGCGCCCCGGCTTCGCCGGGGAGCTCCGAGCATTTGGGGGTGAAGGGGGCCTTCCTTCGCGGCCCCCTTCCCAATGGACGTTTACCTTCATCTGATCGGGCAGGGCCTGGCCATCGGCCTGCTCACGGGCATCCTCTACGTTCTCATCGCGCTCGGGCTCACGCTGATCTACGGCATCCTGCACATCGTCAACTTCGCGCACGGTGAGATCTACATGCTCGGCGCGATGGGCGTGTTCTACTGCTACGTCGTCTTCAAGCTGCCGTTCGCGGCGACGCTCGTGGTGATCCTCCTGCTCTCGCTCCTGCTCGGGCTCGGCGTCGAGCGCGCGTTCTTTCGCCCGCTGCGCGGCCAGTGGCTGCAGCTGGTGGTGGCCAGCGTGGGCCTCTCGCTCATCATCCAGTCGCTCGGGTGGATCGCGTTCGGCATCCAGGAGAAGAACGTCCCCTCGTTCTTCACCGGGGTCGTCGCCTTCGGCGGCGTGCGCCTGCCCACGCAGCGGCTGATCGCCGCCGCCGTCGGCGTGGTCCTCGTCGGGCTCCTCTACGCGCTTGTGTACCGGACGAAGGTGGGCCTCGCGATGCGGGCGATCGAGGAGGACGAGGAGACCGCGCGCATGCTCGGCATCGACGCCGACCGCGTCGCGGCACTCGCGTGCGCGGTCGGCTTCGCGCTCGCCGCGCTCGCCGGCGCCTTCGTCGCGCCCATCTACTCGCTGAACCCCGGGATGGGGCTCGAGGCCATTCTCATGTCCTTCCTCATCATCATCGTCGGCGGGCTCGGGAGCATCACGGGCACCGTGCTCGCCGGGCTCCTCGTCGGCGTGCTGCAATCCGTCGGCGGCGTGCTGCTCGGCGCGGAGGCAGCCTACGGCCTGGTCTTCATCGTGATGATCGTCGTGCTCGTCGTTCGTCCTGCGGGGCTCCTCGGGAAGGCATGAAGCGCGGCCTTCTCGGGCTCCTCATCGCGGCGCTGGTGCTCCTGCCCCCGCTGGGCAAACCCTACGTGTTGCACGTGGTGATCGTCATCCTTATCAACGTCGTATACGCGCAGGCGCTGTACGTGATCATGCGGATGGGGTACCTGTCGTTCGGCCACGCCGGCTACATCGCGCTCGGCGGCTACACCTCGGCGCTGTTAGTGACAAAGCTGGCCATCACGCCGTGGATCGGCTTCCTCGCCGGCGGCGTCGTCGCCGGCATCTTCGCGTGGGCGCTCGGCGCCGTGACCCTGAAGCTGCGCGGCATCTACTTCAGCCTGTCCGTGTTCGCGTTCGCGGAGGTGGTGAACGCCGCCTTCCGCGCGTTCGAGGTGTTCGGCGGGCCGGCCGGCATCGCGGGCGTGCCGCGGCCCGCGCTGCTCGGCACGCGGCTCAACACGCACCTGCAATTCTATTACGTCGTGCTAGCCGTCGCCCTGGTCTCGTTGTTCTTTCTCTACCGGCTGCAGTGGACGCGCTTCGGGTTCACGCTCCTGGCCCTGCGCACGCGGGAGACGGAGCGGCTCGCGGAGAGCCTCGGCATCAACGCCGCCCGTTACAAGACGCTGGCGTTCGTCGTCTCGTGCTTCTTCTGCGGGCTCATGGGCGCCGTGCACGTTCATTACCTGCGCTTCGTCAGCCCGTTCGTCTTCACGTTCTTCCTATCGAACGACCTGATGATCTACGTCATGGTTGGTGGACTCGGCAGCTACTGGGGACCAATGCTCGGTACGGTGCTGCTCACGGGGCTCGGCGAGCAGCTCTTCGCCGCCGGCTATTACAAGAGCCTCGTCTACGCGGTCGTCCTGCTCGTCGTCATCCTCGCGCTGCCCGGTGGCCTGATCTCACTGCCGCGGATCCTCCGGCGGGGCGGGGCGCGCGAGCGCGTCTTGCCGGTGGCGGCGGACGTGACCGCGGCCAGGGAGCGTTAAGCATGCTGGAGATCCGCTCCATCACCAAGCGATTCGGCGGGCTCACGGCGCTCCAGGACGTGGCGTTCACGGTGGGCCGCGGCGAGCTGGTTGCGCTCGTGGGACCGAACGGCGCAGGCAAATCGACGCTGTTCAACATCATCGCCGGCGCGTTTCCGCCGACGCGCGGTCAGATCGTCTTCAACGGCCGGGACGTGACCGGGCTCTCGAGCCACGATCTCGCGCGCCTCGGCGTCGCGCGCACGTTCCAGCAGACGACGCTGTTCGGCGAGCAGACGGCGCTCGAGAACGTTCTGCACGGCCTGCACCGGCACGTGCCGGCGCGCGTAGTGGCGGGGCTGCTCGCCACGCCGGCCTACGGGAAGGAGCAGCGGGAGGTCGCGCGGCGCGCCCTCGGCGTGCTCGAGCTCCTCGGCATTGCCGCCTACCGCGACACCGTCGCCGCCGACCTACCGCTCGGCATCCAGAAGCTGCTCACGGTCGCGGTCGCGCTCGCGACCGAGCCCGTCCTGCTCCTGCTGGACGAGCCGGCCGCCGGGCTCTCGCGCGACGAGGCTACCCGGATGATGAACCTCGTGGCCTCCGAGATCCGGCAGCGCTGCACCGTCGTCCTCGTCGAGCACAACATGCGGATCGTGGCCGGCTGGTGCGACCGCGCCCTCGTACTCCACTTCGGCCAAAAGATCTACGACGGCGCGCCGGAGGGTCTGACGCGAGACCAGGGCGTCGTGGACGCCTATCTCGGCGTGGCGGAGCTCGCATGACCGGCGGCACGCTGCTCGACGTCGAGGACATCGAGGTGATCTACGGCAAGGCGCGCGCCGTGAACGGGGCCACGGTCCGGGTGGAGCGCGGGTCCATCACCGCCATCGTCGGACCGAATGGCGCCGGCAAGACCTCGCTGCTCAAGGCGGTGTGCGGGCTGCAGCCGCTGCGCTCGGGCCAGATCCGCTGGGAGGGCGGCCGCATCGACGGGCGCGCCTCGCGCGAGATCGCGGCGCTCGGCATCGCGCACGTGCCCGAGGGCCGTCGCGTGTTCGCGAAGATGACGGTGCTCGAGAACCTCCGGCTCGGCGCCTATCTCCGCACCAACGGAGCGGAGGTCGCGGGTACGCTCCAGATGGTGTTCGCGGCCTTCCCGCGCCTGCAGGAGCGCCAGGCGCAGCGCTCCGGAAGCCTGTCCGGCGGCGAGCAGCAGATGCTCGCCATCGGGCGCGCGCTCATGGCCTCGCCGCGGCTCATCATGGCCGACGAGATGTCCCAGGGCCTCGCGCCGGTGATCGTGCAGGAGGTCTATCGGCGCCTGCTCGAGGTGAATCGCCAGGGCGTGACGATCCTCCTCGTGGAGCAGAACGCCCGCCTGGCGTTCAAGCTCGCTCGGTTCGTCTACGTGATGGAGCAGGGACGGGTCGTGCTCGAGGGGCCATCGGCCGCGGTTGCGGCCAGCGAGCACGTGCAGAAGGCGTACCTCGGCGCGAGCTGACGTCGCACGGCGCCGGCACTGCAGTCCGCGGATGACCGTTCGGGGCGCGGGCGGATCGGCATCCTCATCTGCTATGACCGTCATTTTCCCCACGATTCCCGGTCTCGGCGGCGCCGATATCGTGTTCGGGCCCACCGTGACGAGCGGAATGACGCGGCATCTCTCGGACCTCGAGCTTCGTGCTCACGCGGTGACGAGCATCTTCTACGTCTGCTGCGTGAACAAGGTCGGTATGGACGTGGGGACTCGACCAGAAACTACTTCGGCAGCAGTCTCGTCGCCAGTCTGCGGGGAGAGATCATCGCCCAAGCCAAAGACACCGGCGAAGACACGGTGGTCGCCGACATCGATGTCTCGGTCATGCCCGGGCTGCGCGCGATGTGGGGTACTATCGTGATCGGCGTCCTGATCTCTATGGGTCGCTGGCCGAGATTCGGGGCCGCGTGCGGGATCCATCGCTTTCCTCCTTCGACAGGAGGACGTCATGAACATCGGGGTGTCGGTGCCGCTGCCCGCCTACAACGTCGACGTCGCCTTCATGTCGCGCTCCGCCGAGACACGCGGATTCGAGTCGAAGAGCGGTCACGGCCGGGTGAAGCCGGATCACGCCCCGGCGCGCCGGATCGACGGCTCCACGATGACGCCGTCGATGACGACGGGCGTGCCATCGAGGAAGATGCTGCAGTTTCGCATGGGGATGTCGAAGTGGCAGCCCGACTGCCGGCCCGCAGCGTGGTTGGGCCCCGTCGAGAAGAGGAAGTTGCCCTCGAACACTCGGCCGTCGAGACCCATGGCCACGCTGCCGTAGAGGCTCAGCGCGTGCCAGAGACCGCGCTCGTGCAGGCCCCAGCCCACGTGCGAGATGCCGTACGCGTTGCGGTCGTTCCAACGTGCCATGTAATCGCGAATGAGCGCGGCGTCGAGCCCTTCGCCCTCGATGGCTTCCACGAAACCCTCTCGAAATCGCAAAGTGGTGCGGCCGTCAACATAGCGGTTGAACGGGAAGACGATGTCGCCGATGTCGAGCACGATCTCGCCGTCGACGTCGAGCGACGCCACGTAGGCCGCGGCCAGTCCCTGACCCCAGTGCGCCCAGCGGCCCCGCTCGGCGCAGAACCCGCGCGAGCCGGTCAGCAGCGCTCCCTCCAGGTTGGCGCGGAGGCGGGTGCCAGCCTTGGAGGTCACGATCATCTCCTTCGCGCTCCGCAGGAGCTCCACGGATCGGTCGATGCGTCCTACCCGCTCGGCGGTGGGGAGAAGCCGGGCCAGCGCGTCGGCGGGCTCGCGGATCCACAGCATGCGGGCGCCGCCGGCGAGGACGGTCTTCGTCTCCGGCGAGTGGACCAGCCCCTCGAGGGTGAGATCAATGACGAGGCCGCACTTGCCGAGTAGTTCCACCACGTGCGGGAAGTCGGCCAGAATGGTAGAGGCGCCGGAACCCTGGGCGACGACGGCGATATCGTCGGTCCTGAGGGTCAGGGGCAGCATCACCTGAAACGGCTGCGCGCCCATGCCAGCCAAACTGGCCAGGCTGGCCGCCACGTAGCTGGGCGATGACGCGGGCTCGGTGACGATGGCGACCGACTCACCGGCGGCGACGCAGCACCACTCGAACTCTTTCCGGAACAGCGAGGCCAGCGCGACGTTGTCCATTGCCTTTTCCCCTTCTGCTAGGCGCCGCCGCGGGCGCGCTCGAGGTAACGAGCATCGTAGTACTTCGACGCGGGCGGTGGCGGAGACGGCAGCAGGCCCGCCTCCACACGCATGTCGATCACGACCTGGATGCCCTCCGCGTCGATGGCGGCCTCGCGAAAGAGACCACCGCCGTCGGACTCGGCGAGCAGGTCATAGGTCCGGCGGGCAATGTCCGGCTCGAGCTTGAACTCCTGGCCGAGATAGCCGGCCGCCTCCTCGCGGTTCTTCCGGTCGAGCGTCCAGGCGAGACTCTCGAGGTAGGCGCGCACGAAGGTCGTCAGCTCCTCCTCGTGCTTCGTCGCCCAGGCGCGGGTGGTCACCCAGCAGCCGGCCTGGTAGCGTGGGAAGAAATCGTGCACGCGCGCCAGCTCCCGGAAGCCCCGGTCACGCAGCCGTAGCGTGAAGGGCGGCGAGAGTAGGGCGGCGTCGATTTCCCCGTTCTCGAGCGCCTGGGCGCGTAGGTTCATGCCCTTGGCCTTGACGAGTGCGTAGCCGCCCTCGGTGAGGCCGTGGTCGCGCAGGATCTGCCGGGCGAGTAGCACGAAGCCGGAGGCGGTGTCGTCGACGCCGAAGCGGCGGCCGGCGAGTGCGCCTAGCGTCGTGATCTCCGGGCGTGTCATCAGCGACAGAAGCCCGGTGTGGATCCCCATGAACAGGAAGAAGTCGAGCCCACGCCGCTCCACCTCGTAAACCACGTCGTCGGCGGCCAGCACCCCGATGTCACAACCGCCCGTGCGCAGAGTCTCGCATAACATCTCGGAGCCCTGCGTATAGGCAATGTCGAGGGTCAGGCCGTGCCGCGCGAACACGCCGCGCGCAAGGCCGGCTGTGACCACGACATTGGAACCAGTGCCGAACAACATGACGTTCAGGGCGGACATCCGTCTCCTTCACTGTGTCTCCAGGCGGTTTCGAACCCGCCCAGTATATACTCGCGAGGGCCCGACGGTCGCGCCGGGAGGGGGGCGTCGAGTGAAGCTGATCGGAGCGAGCATCAAGCGCGTAGAGGACCGTCAACTCCTCACCGGTGGCGGGCGGTTCGTGGCTGATCTCCGGCGTCCCGGCATGGTGAGCGCAGTGGTCGTGCGTAGCCCCCACGCCCATGCCCGCATCGCGCGCATCGATACGCGGGCAGCGCGCGCGGTTCCCGGCGTGCTCAACTGTCTCACTTTCGACGACGTCATCCCGCGTCTAGGCGTGATCCCGATACGCATGGCCGGGCGCCCCGAGTTGGATCGTTACCTGCAGACACCGCTCGCCTTCGACACCGTGCGCTACGTCGGCGAACCGGTGGCCGTAGTCGTCGCCACCGACGCGTACGTGGCCGAGGACGCACGCGATCTTATCAAGGTCGACTACGCACCCCTGCCGGCTGTGGTCGACGCGCTCGGGGCCATGCGTCCGGGATCGCCAACGCTTCACGCCGACGGCAACCTGGCCTCCACGTGGGTCGTCAACTTCGGTGACGTCGACACCATCGTCCGGGCCGCCCCGCGCGTGTTCCGCCGCACGTTCACGGTGGGCCGCGACACCGCGCTGCCCATGGAGACCCGGGGTCTCCTTGCCGAGTGGGACGCCGGTCGCGAGACTATGACGATGTGGGGTGTGACCAAGGTTCCGTACTTCAACCGGCGCGTGCTGGCCGACCTGCTGGACATCGGCGAGGACCAGATCCGCTTCATCGAGGGCGACGTGGGCGGCGGCTTCGGCGCCCGCGGCGAGTTCTATCCCGAGGACTTCCTCGTTCCCTACCTGGCGCGCCGGCTCGGCCGGCCGGTGCGCTGGATCGAGGACCGCCGCGAGCACCTCCTGACCACCAACCACTCCCGCGAACAGCATTGGGACCTGACCCTGGCCACGGACGGCGACGGCCGCCTGCTCGCCATCGATGCCGCCTTCGTCAACGACATGGGCGCCTACATCCGCACCCACGGCACCATGGTGCCGAGCTCGTCGGCCGCGCACGTGCCCGGCCCATACCACGTCGCGCACTACCGCTGTCGGGTATCGTGCGTGATGACGAACAAGACACCCACGGGGACTCTACGGGGTCCTGGCCTCTTCGAGGTTGGCTTCGTGCGCGAGCGCGCGTTCGACCTGCTTGCCGCCGAGCTCGGGCTGGACCCAGCCGAGATGCGCCGGCGGAATCTCGTTCGGCGCGAGCAGATGCCCTATCGCGTTGGCGCCGCCAGCGCGAGCGTGCCCGTCGTCTTCGATAGCGGCGACTTCCCCGACATCTTCGAGCGAGCGCTCGCGCACGCCGACTACGCAGGCCTGCTCGTGCGCTGCCGCGAGGCCAACGCCGGCGGCAGTACCATCCGGCTTGGTGTCGGACTCACGTGTTTCGCGGAGCCGAGCGGGCGCGGCCCGTTCGAGACCGCGCGCGTCGAGCTTGGCCTCTCCGGCAAAGTCCACATCTACACGGGCGCCGGCTCCCAGGGGCAGGGGCAGGCCACCACACTCGCCCAGATCTGCGCCGACGTTCTTGACGTCCCTCACTGCGACGTGGTGGTCCACCTCGGCGATACCGGCCTCATGCCGTACGGCGAGGGCACCTACGCGTCGCGCACCACGGTCATGGCGGGCAGCGCCGTCTACCGAGCCGCGCAGCGCGTGAAGGACAAGATCCTGCGCGCGGCGGCCGCGCATCTGGAGGCGAGCCCGGCTGACCTAGTCGTCAAGGACGGGCATATCTCCGTGACCGGCTCACCCGCCCATGGCTGCACGCTGCGCGACGTGGCAGCAATGGTGGCCCCGCCAGCTGTGCCAATCGCACCGGACCTGGTGGCGCCGCTCGACGCCTTCGAGTACCACCGCACCAGCGAGATGACCTTCTCGTTCTCCGTGCACATCGCCCTGGTGGCCGTCGACACCCAGACGGGGATGGTGACGCCCCTACGCTACGTGCTCGTGTGCGACGTGGGCCGCGCCATCAATCCCCTGCTCGTGGAGGGGCAGCTCGTGGGCGGCGTTGTGCACGGGCTGGGCGGGGCGCTGCTCCAGGAGCTGGTCTACGACGCCGACGGCCAGCTGCTGACCGGCACGCTCATGGACTACGCACTACCGCGCGCCGACAGCGTGCCGTCGATCGACGTCCTCATCCTGGAGGAAGGCGGCGTCACCTCCAACCCGCTTGGCGTCAAAGGCGTGGGCGAGACGGGCACATCGGGCGCCGGTGCTGCGCTGGCTAACGCGGTTGCTCACGCCCTGGGCCCCGAGGTCGAGATCACGAGCCTGCCCGTGAACCTCCACCGCTTCTGCCCCCTGCGGGCCAGCGTCAGCGAGCGAGCTGCTTCTGTACCAACTCCGCCAGCTCATTGCTAAGGATTTCGCGCAGCTTGAAGGCCTGCGGGTCGGCCTTCACGAGCCCGACCTCCTTGTAGAGCGGGAGGGCCCGCTCGTAAGCTGCGTAGTCGAAGCGGCCGTCCGGCGACAGTGAGCTCGCCCGGATCTCGACGGTCTTTCGCATGACGGCCTGGTCGGCACTGGCCACGGTGGGCAAGTACTTCCCGGTGATCTTCACAGCGGCGTCGATATCGCGGACGACATCGACGTTGGCCCGCTGCATGGCCACCAGGAACTTCACGAGATTCTCCTTGTTCGTGTCGTAGTACTTCTTCGTGGTGGTGAAGATGTCGGGTAGGTAGTCGGAGGCCGGGAAGTAGACGAGCTGAGTGCGGAAGGCCGCGTCACCTGCCGTCGTCTCCACCACCCACTTCGGTACATCCCAGGTGCCCAGCGCGTCGACCTGGCCGCGCGCGAGGGCGGGGCCGTAGGCGGCACCGCCGCCGCCGAGGACAACCATGTTGACGTCGCCCTCCTTCAGGCCCGAGCGAGCCAGCATCATGAGGGGGGCGTAGCGGGTAGCGCTGGCCATCCCGAGCACGCCGATGGTCTTACCCTTCAGGTCCTCGATCCGGGTGATGCCGCGATCCTTCCGGGCCTGGATGCCGAAGATCCCGACCTTGATCCACTGCCAGAAGCCCACGAGCGGTTCCCCCTGGGCGTTTGCGTTCAGCATGGCGTCGGGCGGCCCGCTGGCGAACTCGCCGGCGCCAGCGATGACCTGCTGCAGCGCGCCCCCGGAACCGAGCGTGCCCACCACGATGTCGGTCTCGATGCCAGCGTCGCGGAAGTAGCCCTTGTCGAGAGCCACGTAGTACCACGCGATGCTGACGTCAGGCGGGAACGGTCGCACGTAGCGGACCTTGGGCCGGACCTGCGCCCGCGGGGCGACGGCGGGCACCAGGAGCGCGCCGAGCGACAGCACGACGGTGGCGAGCAGCAGGCGGCGTCTCATCGGTTAGGCTCCCTTTTCGCCGATCACGATGTCGGCGGGCGATTGTCCATCACGTCCCGGTGTGGCGGTTATCGAGCTCCCCCTCGCCGAGGTTCCAGGCGCGCAGCACCCTCCGCTCCACCTGCTGCACCACCTCGTAAAGGAGCACCCCCATCACGGTTAGCACGATGATGACGGCGAACATCAGCCGGGTGTCGAAGTTGCCCTGGGCCTGCATGATCACAGCCCCCAGGCCCTTGTTGGCGGTCACGAATTCCGCGATAACGGCGCCCACGGTGGCGAACACGACGCCCACCTTGAGCCCCGTCAGGATGTAGGGCAGTCCGTGGGGCAGGCGCAGCTTGACGAATACCTGCCAGGGGCTGGCGCCGAGCGACGCAAACAGCTTGAGCGCGTCGGGATCGACGCGGCGCAGGCCCACGATCGTGTTCTCCAGCAGTGGGAAGAACGAGATGAGGGCAGCGATGGTGACCTTGGGCCCGAGCCCAAAGCCGAGCCAGAGCACGAAGAGCGGCGCCAGCGCAGCCTTGGGCACGGCCTGTGAGGTCGCGATGTATGGGCGCAGGACCCCATCGAGCCGGCGCGAGTGCGCGATGACGGTGCCGGTGACGAAGCCGATGGCGCTGCCCGCCACGAAGCCCAGTACGATCTCGGCGAGCGTGATCCACAGGTTCGTCGCGATCAATCCCCAGCTTTGGACGAGCTGGGCGGCCACCAAGGCTGGCGCGGGCAGAATCAGCGGCGAAGTGGCCAGCGAGGCCAGGTGCCACACCAGCAGCGCTGCCACCAGCACAGCGGTCCGGGTGGCGTTGAGGATGAGAGCGTCGCGCCGACGGCGTCGGCGCCGGGCGCGGCGGGCGGCGTCGACGGCGAGGTGGAGATCGTCGCCCACTGTCAGCGGCGATATCTCAGCGGCGCGCTGGGCCACGCAGGCGCCTCTACCCGATGGCGGCCGGCGACAGAACCACGTCCAGTAGTCCGCGCAGCCGGCGGGCGAGCCGGACGAAGTCCTCCGAGTAGCGCATCTGTATAGTGCGGGGCCGCGGCAGCGGCACGTCCACGATCTCGCGCACGGTGCCCGGCCGCGCTGTCAGCACCACGACACGGTCGGAAAGGAAGGCGGCCTCCTCGAGGTCGTGGGTGACGAAGACGATGGTCTTGCGCGTTGCTTCCCACACGCGTAGCAGCAACATGTTCATGTGCTCACGCGTCTGCGCGTCGAGAGCGCCAAATGGCTCGTCCATCAGGAGCACGCGGGGCTCGAAGATCAGCGATCGCACGATGGCCGCGCGCTGTTGCATGCCGCCCGACAGCTTGCCGGGAAGGTAGTCAGCGAAGCCGGTGAGGCCGACAAAGTCGATCAGCTCCATGGCGCGGCTCGCGTAGCTCGCCCGCGACCGGCCGAAGACCTCGATGGGCAACAGCACGTTGTCCATCACCGTGCGCCAGCCGAGTAGCACCGCCTTCTGGAAGATCAAACCCACCTCGCCGCTGCGCGGGCCCTCCACTGGTCGACCGTCGAGAAGAATGCGGCCCTCCACGAGGGGCTCGAGTCCGCTGATGCAGTAGAGCAGCGTGGTCTTGCCGCAGCCACTGGGCCCGATGAGCGAGACCAACTCGCCCTCGTGGACGTCGAAGCTCACGTCGCGTAGCGCGTAGGTGCCCCCGTCGGCAAGGTCGAACATCTTGTGGACGCCCTGGACCTCGATCATCGGCCGGCTCCGATCTTTGGCACGAGCGTGGCGGCGAGCGTCGCGAGTGGCGCAGGCGCGATGATGACCCCATCCTGCACCACCGGGCGGCCGTCGATCCAGAGCGACTGCTGGCTGAGGATGGCGTCGGGATGGTTCTCGCCGCCGCCAGGTAGCCAGAACGGGACGCCGAGCCCGACGGCGTCGTTGCCCGTCGCCCGCATGTCTTCGATGAACGACTCACCCGTCACCCGCGCCGCGGGATGGATACCGTGGGTGAAGTGGATAACGTGGCCGTAGTCACCGCCGGCCGCCCGCCGTAGCGCGCGCTGCAAGGCACCGCGCGCGGCGCCTCCCCCGCTGACCTCCCGGATGCGCCCGTCGATCACGAGCCGGGCGGGCTCCGAGAAACGCGCGTAGTATTCGTGAAAGCTGGCCACCACGTGCAACACGCCTTGGACCGACTCGGGACTCGGGAACATCGTGCACGAGCCCGGCACGAAGTAGAGGCCGGGCTGGTGGGCCCGCCGCGGCTTGGTAAAGGCGGGCTTGGCCAGGGTAAACGTGACGTCACTGCCGAGGCCGTCTGTGATGCGCACCGGGCGATCGACGGCGGCCGCTGTCGCTTCGTCGAAGGCCTTGTGGACAGCATAATAGACGTCGAGGTCGACGCCGCCGAAGAGACGGGCGAGGCCGGCCGCCCCCATGTCGCCGCCGAGTAGGTACCGCACGCCGCCATCGTGCACGGCCTCGTCGCACACGCGGGCGCCGGCCAGGTACGGGAACGTGAGATCGATCCACACCGTGCAGCCTCGGGCCGCACCATCAATCACCTGCGGCACGTAGGGGTCGGCGAGCTTGCCTTGGAATGGCAGGCGCGGAATCGTCAGCACAGAGCCCCGCGCGTCCGCCTGGGCGACGGCCGTCGTCAGTACCTGGATGAGAGCGTGATCGGTGGCGGTATCGGCGGTGATCAGCACGTCCTCGCCCGGCCGGACAGCCATGTAGTCGCGCACAAGGACGTCGGCTGCGGCCGCGAGTTCGGCGGGCGGGATGACGCCACGGGCACTTATGGGGCGACTCCGCCGGCTGTCCGCCGCGTCATGCGTGCCTCGCGCTCGCCGACCTCCGCACCGTTACCTCCGAAGAGCCGGTCGACGTAGCCGTTCAGGTAGTGGTGGAGAGGCTTTTCGAGCGTGGACATGCGGCCCGGTCGGTAGGCCGGCGACGCCATGGCAATCTGCATCGATTCGAGCATCGAGCGATCCTCTTCGAGCACCTGGAGCTGGTAGGCCCGGTAGACCTCGAGCTTCTCACGGAACCCGGGGCGGCCGAAGAACTCCTCGGGGAACAGGTGATAGATGGTCGTGCGCGAGCGGCCGGGGCCGTCCGGCCACGCCGCGAACATCCGCACGCAGTCGATGCGGCCGAACAGCGAGCAGTTCGGCGACAGAAACCCCGTGCAGGCGAAGCTGATGGGACGGTCTTCCAGCCACGGCATCTTGCCGAGCAAGGGCTGGGCTCCAGGGGTGGGCGGTCCCGCGCTGTAGAAGATCGAGATGCCGCCCCCGGGCTTCAGGTGCACCTGCTCGTCCTCCCATCGGAACTTGGCGCCGAACGTGTTCGCGTGCAGCACGCCCACATGGTAGAAGTCCATCAGGTTCTCGGGCACGAACTTCCAGTTGCAGGCCAGGTCGAGGTCGATGCGGTTGCCCAGCCGGCAGTTGTCCGGGCGCAGGAAGGCGAAGTCCTTCTCCCATCCCCCCACGAACTCGGCGAGCGGCGGGGCGTCGGCGGCGAAGGTCACGAAGATGCAGCCGCCCCACGTGTCCAGGCGCAACGGCGTCATCCGCTCGCGGTCGCGCTCGAAGCCTTTGCTGTCCTTCATGTAGGCGGCGCCCGAGAGCCGCCCCGAGAGGTCGTAGATCCAGCCGTGGTAGGGGCACTTGAACGAGTGGGCGTTGCCGCAGCCCTGGGCCACCTCCACCCCGCGATGCACGCACATATTGTAGAAGGCGTTGAGGGTCCCTTCCGGCGTGCGGGCGACCACGACCGGCTCGCCGGCGATGCGGAGCGTCAGGTAGTCGCCGGCCCCAGGCAATTCCTCCTCGCGACCGACGAAGAGCCAGCTCCGCATGAACAGTTGCTCGACCTCGAGGCGGTATACCTCAGGCGAGCTGTAGAGCCAGCCCGGCGCGTGGCTGGCCTCGTCGAGCGGCCGTCGCATCGGGTCTAACTGGCGGATGTCGATCATCGTCCGTCTCCTTCGATGAAGGTCCGTACTTTGGCCGGGAAGCTCTCGCGATTATCCCACGGAATCATGTGCCCAATCCTGGAAGCACGGCTAGGCGCGCGTCAGCACCCGTACCGTCTTTTTCGCTATGGGTCTCACGGTCGGTCGGGTCTTGATCTCGGCGTTCGTCCCTGCTGATGAGCAATTCAAGACACCCCCGGGGCTGTTCACAACCGTGCGGTTACGAACAGCACAAGGCGCCATGAGGTCCGTCTGGACGGTCTAGAGGCGAAGCGGCAGGACTGCAGGCTCTGTCCCGCGAGGCGGTGGAGGGTAAGGGATTCGACCATCCCTCTCACGCCTATTCGTAACGCGCTGAAATCTTGTGAGCTTTTCTCCCACGCGCTGAGCGGATCGTAGCAGACCTCGTAGCAAATCGTCAATGCACTCGCGTAGCAACCTGGCTGGAAGGAACTGCCTTGAGGTAGTCGCCCGGTGTTCCTGGCCCGCTTGGGACGGTCGGCACAACGTCATGGACGGCGCCCCAGAGGGAGTACATGGCGACGCCAGCGATAACCAAGGTGATGATTAAGGTCACATATCGCAGGAGTGGCCACGGAGCTTCCGACCGAGTGGCGTCGCTGAGCGACGTAGAACGGGCGGCTTCCTCTTCTCGCTGCTTTCTGAGTGTCTTAGCCCCTTCGTCCATCGTATGGAAGTACTTGAGAGCGTCGGTGGCCGCATAGGCGACGAAGGCGACGATGTAATAGGCGACAATCCAGAAGAACAACCACAGCAGCACGCTCCGATCTGGTAGGGTGAAGTTGATACCGAAGTTCTCGATCTTTGAGGGAATTACGCGAGCATGAGTCCATCCCACCAGCATGGCTATGGCGCTGATGCCAAGGAGGCTACGTCGTTCCTTGCGAGTGACTTCCCGGAGCGGATCATTGAGCATCTCATCGACGGGACGCTCACGAACCTTGGCTCGCACATCAGCCGCTGTCAGTCCTCCTCCAAGATCAGGCCCCTTGCTCTCGTAGCTTCCGCTGCCAAGATCGGTCTTGTACGCTGTGCCCTCGGGCGTGGGCTTACTCCCTTCGGTATCTAAGCTGCCCGACGCCGGAACGATGGGCGTGTCAATAGTCTTCGACGTGAGCGTTTCAGACCCACCAACTGCTACCTTATCGGATGCGGTTTTCTCGACGGTGGCATACGGTGTCGCAGGCTCAGAAGCCGTGGGCGCCTCTGGGTTTGGCGTGACGATACGAGGCGGTGGAGTCGAGCGACCTTCTTCCTCGTCGGTCATCGATTGAAGAGCGTAGCGCCCC
>VAYJ01000004.1:0-2488 GCA_005888465.1 Actinomycetota bacterium | reverse complement strand
GGCCGCTCTGACCGCTGACGACTTTGAGCGGGCGTTCAACCTATACTTCAAGGAAATGGACCGCTGCGCCACGATGGGCTACTACTGGGCGCTTCTTCATGTCCTTCTCGCTCTCCCCGACGTATGCGCTGCACTCGAATCGCCCGAGGCGAAAGTCGGAGACCGTTACAAGGGCTGGTGCCGCCAATATCTGCATTCGCCTCTCCTCACGCCGGAGGAGTTCTATGAGCTTCGGTGCGCCCTCTTGCATCAGGGTCAGGCGCTCGGTGCACAAGGACGCTACAGTACGTTCAGCTTCGCTGTTGCGGAAGGCATCAGCATCCATCGTGTTGTAGTCGCATCCGAGAAGAACATCACGCTAGACCCGAGGCGAATGGTGGACGAAATGAAGAGTGCGATACGTCAGCGGTTCACCGGTCTACTCGACACAAGCAATGCCCCGAGGTTGGCGAAGGTCAACGGCAATTTGCAGTTTCTCGTGAGAGAGCAGATGAAAGAGCATCCGGGGATTGGCGGAATAGTATTTGCGGTATACAGCAGCACCTAACCTCGCTCCCTCTTGAAGTCACCCAAGGTCGCTCCCTTGGTAGGCTTCAAGGTGGCGTGAGAGCGTCAGGTGTGGATGACGCGCGAGTGGCGCTGGATTGTGCCACTGGCTGGCGCCTCCGCTCTGCTACACTCCGCCCAGCCAGTAAGGAGGGCTCCTGCATGGACCCGACCCGGCTGCTCCAAGCCCCGTATGGCCCCCGATTCGGAGACGGCGTTCGGCAGGAACCATCGATGGAGCGACGCACCTTCATGGCGGTGGTCTCGGGTGGCCTCCTCGCCGTGCCGCTTGCCGCCGAGGCGCAAGAGACGACGAAGGTCCACCGGATTGGTGTCTTGAGCCCTCCTTCTCCCGCGCACGTCAAGGCCTTCGAGGAAGGTCTCAGTCAACTTGGCTATACGCTCGGCAGCAACATTCTCATCGAGCAGCGCGCCTTCGGAACCCCGAACATGCAAGCACGCATCGACGGCGCTGCGGACGCCACTGGCGTTGCGTCAGCGCGGTCAGGGCCTCCGGCGTCGGATAGGCCTGCAGGAACTCCCGCGCCAGGGCCGTCGTCAACTCGGCGACCTCGAGCGCCCGCGGGTAGTACGCCTTCAGCGTGGCCGTCAGCTGGTTGACCAGGCGGGTCTGCTGGCGGATGTG
The DNA here is from genome assembly GCA_005888465.1 of Actinomycetota bacterium. Classification (GTDB taxonomy): domain Bacteria; phylum Actinomycetota; class UBA4738; order UBA4738; family UBA4738; genus AC-55. The sequence continues at coordinate 1,296 of VAYJ01000004.1, read as the reverse complement.
CCGCTGGCAGTCTTCGGTGAGAAGTTTGAGCTCTTGGGCCGCGTCCGAGCTTGGCTGCAAGGCCTGGAGGTGGGAGTGATCCGTGCGCAGGAAGTCGGCCAGCACCCGCGCGTCAAACGGGTCACTCTTCAGTACGTGGAGGTCCGGGCCTCCAGTGATCTTCGGAAGGCCTTCGACGCGATAGTTCGGGAGCGTGCCGGCGCTGTCGCCGTCTTCCCAGGACCGGCCTTGTGGTCGTATCGAGGCCAGATCGCCGCGTTGGCCCTGCAGAACCGGCTTCCGACGATGTACCTGTATCGTGACGGCCCTGAATCCGGCGGCCTCATGTCATACGGACCGAACCTTCGGGAATCCTGGCGGGGCGCCGCCCGCTATGTTGACAAGATCTTAAGGGGCGCCAAGCCGGCGGACCTTCCGGTAGAGCAGCCGACAAAGTTCGAGCTGGTCATCAACCTCAAGACTGCCAAGGCCCTCGGCATCACTATTCCCCAATCACTGCTGCTGCGGGCGGAAGAGGTGCTCCAGTAGTGGAGCGGCGCGCCTTCATCGGCACGATGGCCGGCAGTCTCCTCGCCGCGCCGCTCGCCGCCGAGACTTTCTCTGGTTCATGTCAAGCGATTTGTTTCTGACGCTGCCGCAGCTGCTGGCGCGTCATGGTGGCCAAGTGGTACTGCTCGTCATACGGGACCTGGCGGTGCCACATGACGAAGATGATCTTCAACCATTTCGCCCCCAGCGCCCGGAGCGCCTGGTAATGAGAGTGGCCCCGCGCCCGCTGCTGGTCGTAGTACGCCCGGGCCCAGTCGCTGGAGAGCAGCGAGAGGAAGGCCACCTGGTCGACCACGTGCCGCAACGACTTGTCGCAGGCGAAGCGGAAGTGGACGACCCGTTGCTTGCCGCTTCGTTTCGTCACGGGCACGGCGCCGGCCTGCGCCTGCAGGTGCCGAAACGACTCCCACCGTCCGGGGGCATCCCCCAGGCGGGCCCAGAGGGTCGGCGCGGTGATGCCGCGCTTACCGATCGGGAGGGTCCGCGCCCACTGCGCCGCCGGCATGCGTGCGAAAAAATCATCGATCGCCGTCCGGTACTGCGCGATGGCGCCGACGACGGGGGTCAACTGCTCCACCAAGCTCTGCATCGACCGCGCCTTGGCTCGCACCACGTGGGCCGGTACGGGCAACTGGGGCTGTTGAAGGACAGCCCAGAGGGCGCCGATGCGGGCCTCGCTCAACCGCCGGCCACGCGCCCATCGCTGCCACTGGCGTTGCGTCAGCGCGGTCAGGGCCTCCGGCGTCG
>VAYJ01000126.1 GCA_005888465.1 Actinomycetota bacterium | reverse complement strand
CTCGTCAGCAGGACGGTCGCGCCCTGCTCCTGCGCGACGCGCGCGACGTGGAAGGCGATGCTCTGGGGCGTCAGGACGCCGGTGACCAGCAGCCTCTTCTTCTCGAGCAGCATCAGCCCGGGGAGTCTAGCCAATCGCCTCAGGAGACCTCGATCTCCATGCCCTCGTAGGAGAGCACGATGTCGTCCGGCTCCTCGCCCCAGAGCTCCTTCGCGCGCACGAGCATCGCCTCGAGCTGCGCGTCGGAGTGCAGCGGGTCGTGGTGGAACATCACCAGGCGCTTGACCTTGGTGATGAGCGCGAAGCTCACCGTGTGCGCGATGCTCGAATGCCCCCAGCCCACGCGGCCCGGGTACTCCTCCTCCGTGTACTGCGAGTCGTGCAGGAGGACGTCCGCGCCGTATGCCAGCGCGTACCCCGACACCCAGTCCGGCGTCACGCTCCGAAGGTCCACGCCCAGCGCCGGCTCGTGGTCGGAGATGTACGTGAGGACGTTGTCGCCGTCCTGCAGCCGGTAGCCGACCGTCGGCCCGGGATGGTTCACGGGCTGCGCGCGGATCTTCGTCGCACCGATCTCCCACTCGCCGCCGGGCACGTCGTGGATCACCAGGTGCGACGGCAGGTCATCCAGGTGCACGGGGAAGAGCGGCGGAGAGAAGTACTTCGCGATGTCCTCGCGGAGGGTACGAAGGGGCGACGGCGGGCCCCAGATGTGGACCTCGCAGCCTTCGTCCCAGACCGGGCCGAAGAAGCCGAGCCCCTCGATGTGGTCCAGGTGCAGGTGCGTCAGCAGGATGTCGATGCGGTCTGGGCGGTTCTTCCCGAGCGCGATGCCGAGGTTCCTCGCGCCCGTGCCCGCGTCGATGACGATCAGCCGGCCGTCCGACGGGCGCACCTCGAGGCACGACGTGTTACCGCCGTAGCGCACGGTCTCCGGGCCCGGGGCCGCCAGCGAGCCCCGGCATCCCCACACCTTCGCCCTCACCCTTCGAGTTCCCAGAAGACGGCGGCCGCTCCCTCGAACTCGTCGGTGCGAGCGAAGAGCGGGAAGGCCGTGGCTGCGATCTGACGGACCTCGCCGCTCGGCGTGGTGACTGCGAGCTGTTTGTGCACGGGCTGGCGTTCGCGGAGGGCGACGGTGAGCGGCAGCTCATCCAGCGTGAGCGGCCTGCCCTCCACTGTGAGGGGCCCGAACGCGCTCGCCCACTCCTGCATCGCCGCGGGCCCGACGTCGGCGAACGAGCGCCCGAGGATCCGCTCGGCCGGTTCGTTGAAGTAGACGAGCGTCCCGTCCGCGTCGACGACGAACATCGCCGACGCGAGCTTGTCCGCCAGGTCTCTCGCCAGGATCAGCACCAGGCTCTTCTGTTGCTGCATGTCGCACCTTCCCTCATCGTCACGTGCGCAGGCCGACAGGTTAGTTGGTGCCCGCGCTTGCCTCAATGGTCTACATTCGCCGCCGGATGTCCACGCGAGCGCTGCCCGAGCCCACTCCCGAGCTGGTTCGAAGCCGCGTGCGGACCCTTCCCAAGCGTTTCCGTGAGGCGTCGGCGGACGGACTGGCGGCCGAATGGGAGCTGCGCGTGGCGGATCAGGCCTACACCGTGTCGGTCGCCGACCACCTCTGCAGCGTGCGCGACGGGCCCGCCGTCGCCGCCAACACCGTGATCACCGCCCAGCCGGACGTCTGGATCGCGATGGACGAGGGGAAGGTGACCGGCGGGCGGGCGTTCTTCGAGGACCGGCTCGCCGTCCGTGGGAACCTCGACCTGGCCGTCCGGTTCCAGACCCTGTTCCGTCCCTTCCGCCGCGCCCGCAAGCCCGCGGACCTGGATCAGCTCGAGGTCACGTTGGCCGGGCAGCGCCTCTCCACCTACGTGATGGGGTCCGGGCCGCCCCTCCTGCTGTTGCATGGCCTCGGCGCGTTCAAGGTCACCTGGGTGCCGCTGCTCTCGACGCTCGCGGCGAACCACCGCGTGATCGTCCCGGACCTCCCCGGGCACGGTGGGTCGGGCAAGCCGAACGCCGAGTACACGCCGCGCTTCTTCGCGAACGCGATGCTCCGCCTGATGGACGAACTGGGCGTGGAACGCGCGGCCGTCGTCGGCAACTCGCTCGGCGGCCGCGTCGCGCTGGAGCTTGCCCTGCGCAACCCGTCCCGCGTCGCCGCGCTCGCGCTCTTGGATCCTGCGCTCCCCGGCTTCCGGTGGCGCTCCATCGCCGCCTTCACCCGCGTGATCCCGACCGAGCTGATGGCGTTCCCCGTTCCCCTCCGCGAGCGCTGGATGGAGCTCGCGATCCGCCAGCTCTTCGCGCGTCCGGGGAGCCTTCCGCGCGAGGTCCACGCCGTCGCCGCGCGCGAGTTCGTTCGCATCTACCGCGAAGCAGCCGCGCGCATGGCGTTCCTCTCGGCGCTCCGGCACCTGGTGATCGAACGGCCCGACCCCTTCTTCGCCTCGCTCTACCGCGTGAAGCAGCCGGCCCTCGTGATCTTCGGCGAACGCGACCGCCTGGTCCCGCCCCGACTCGGGGTTCGGCTGGTGCAGCAGCTGCCCGACGCTCGACTCGTGGTCCTGCCGGGCGTCGGCCACGTGCCCCAGATCGAGGCGATGGACGAGACGCTCGAGCACGTGACGTCGTGCCTCGCTTCCGCCCCGAGGGGCACGAACCGGGGGTAGGCTCCGCTCCGGATGCAACCGACATCCCACCGCCGCCCGCCGCATCGTGGCTTCCGCGTCGTCGCCGTCCTGCTCGTGGTCACCGTCGCGGTGTTGCTCTGGCGGTCCGGCGCGGTCGACTCGCTCTTCAACAAGACGAAGGCCGCCGCGGCGATCGAGTCGCCCTCGCCATCCGCGTCTCCCAGCCCGAGCCCATCGCCGTCACCTCTCCCGAGCCCCAGCCCGACCCCGACGACCGAAGCCCTGCCCGGCCCGATCAACACCACGTTCCCCGGCCTGACGACCTTCCGCGGCAACGCCACGCGCGACTACTACGGCGAGGGCCCGCTCCCGAGGCACCCGGTCATCCGGTGGCGCTACCCCACATCGGGCGGGCTCTGCGCTTCCTCGAAGGACCTCTTCGGCACGCGGACCTGGTGCGGGACCGGGTGGACCGGCCAGCCGAACGTCATCCAGCACGCGAACGGATCGATCGAGGTCCGCGAGGGCGCCTACGACGACCACTACCACTTCCTGAACGGCCTCACGGGCCGCCAGTACCGCCCCGACCTCCTCACCGGCGACCTCGCGAAGGGGTCCGCCACCTCCGACGCCGACGGCTTCCCGCTCTACTACGGCGGATCGCGCGACAACCTGCTCCGCGTCGTCGCGATGGACCGCCCCGCCCCGACGATCGTCTGGTCGTTCGACGCCGACTCCCAGCCCGGCGGGATGTGGAACGACGACTGGGACGGCGCGCCGCTCGAGATCGGCGACTACCTCCTGGAGGGCGGCGAGAACTCGTGGTTCTACGTGATCCGCCTGCACCGCCGCTACGACGCGAAGGGAAAGGTGCAGGTCAACCCGAAGACCGTCATGCGCGTCCCCGGCTGGGACCAGGCCGAGCTCGACGCGATCGGCGACACCGACATCTCCATCGAGGACTCGGTTGCGTTCGACGCGACCACCGGCGTCGTCTACTTCGCGAACTCCGGCGGACTCGTCCAGGGCTGGGACATCAGCGACGTGCTGAACGGCGGCACCAAATACAAGCGCGTGTTCAGGTTCTGGAACGGCGACGACACCGACGCCTCGATCGTCATCGACCCGGAGGGCTACCTCTACGTCGGGCGGAAGATGGAGGACAACGTCTATCGCCCGAGCAGCTTCCCGCGCGACCACCAGATCGGGAGCCTCATGAAGCTCGACCCGCGCAAGCCGAAGAACCCTCTGGCCTGGTCGGTGCAGCTCGGCGGCTTCGAACGAGACGGCGGGCTCCTCGGCACGCCGGCGTACTACAAAGGAACGATCTACGCTACCTACACCGAGGGCGGGTTTGCCGCCATCAACGCGAAGACCGGCAAGCTCTATTACACGTACAGCCTCCCGGGCCCCACGTGGGGCTCACCGGTCCCGGTTGACGACAAGCTGCTCATCGGCGACGCCGCCGGCGACCTCCTCGAGTTCGACATCTCGAACCCTTCGAAGAAGCCCAAGCTCGTCTGGAGCCTCGATCTCGGCGGGACGATCGAGTCGACGCCGGCCGTCTGGCACGGCTGGATCTACGTGGGCACGCGCGGCGGCGCGATCTACGGGATCAGCGGCCCGAAGTAGCCGACCTACGAGGGCTTCGCGTCCACCTGGCGGGCCGCCTCGGCGAACCAGGCCATGTGGCTGTTCAGCCGTTCGCCGGTGATCGCGCCGACGACGCCGAAGTTCTGAACGATCACCTGGGCGCGGACGGCCATCCGCTGGAAGTCGTCCTCACCGCGGATCTTGTTGAGCTCGGCGAGCTCGCCCCGGACCAGGAAGAACCCCTCGAGGTCCCCGCCGTGGGGCTCCAGGAAGAAGGGCTCGACCGAGGCGATGCGGCCCTCGGCGAGCAGCCCGGTGAGGTATTTCAAGGACTCCCCGAACAGCTCGACGGACCTGCGCTCGCGGCCGGCGGCGGTCGCGCCCCATCCGATGAAGAGTGCCGAGTCGGTCATGTCGATCCTCCAGAGTCGGTGTGCGTGCACAGTGTTCCACCGACCCGAGCCCCGGACAAACTGGGCCGGGGCTGGGTGGTGCGCCCCCCGGCTTGGCCATAACCCGTTCGAGCACTCCCCCTTGGCCGCGACTCTATGGGGCGTGCCAATCGGCCGATAAGGTGGCAGAGAACCTGCGGTGCTTAGAGAGAGGGGAACGCGAAAGGGTGGGGTTTTGAGAAGGGCTCCCGTCTTGGGACCGGTGGCGAAAGTCGTGGCGGCGGTCGCCGTCGTCCCGTACATGGTGCTCTGGGCAGGCGTTATCGCCTTCGAAGCCTGGCAGGCGTTTCATGGTCGACCCACCGAGCTCCCAGCCGCGCTCGGCGGGCTCGCGTTCTGGCTTGGTCTGTACACACTTCCCATTCTGGGGGGATCGTGGCTCGGAGCGTCCAGGCTCCGCTCGGTCGACAAGGCCTTGAGCAGGCGCCGGCGGGGTCGTCCACACCTGCCGACATCGGTGCACCCAGCCCGCTTCGCGCCCGACCTCGGATCCAAGCTGATCGCTCTCCCCCTCTTCGAGCGGCCCCTGTCCCATCTCTGGTCGACCGTGGCGGAGATGAAGGTGGAAGGAGTCGAGTTGAGGGTGTTCGAGGTTGTCCATGGGGACCTCCTTGGCGAAAAGGGAAGAGCCCCGCGCCGCGTGAGTGGATTGTCCGTGCTGAGCTGTGCAGCGGTGCGAGTGGGGGGCGACCTGCCAACCGTCGTGGTCCGGCCGGCTCGATCCAGGCCCTTCTCGCTACCGGATGGGATGACGCGACGAACGACCGAGCTGGGCAGGTTCAACGATGCCTTCCACCTGTACAGCATCGAGCCGTTCGAGGCGAGCGCCCTGCTCGACCCTCGGACGATCGAAGCCATACATCAGCGGTGAGGTATTTCAAGGACTCCCCGAACAGCTCGACGGACCTGCGCTCGCGGCCGGCGGCGGTCGCGCCCCATCCGATGAAGAGTGCCGAGTCGGTCATGTCGATCCTCCAGGGTCGGTGTGCGTGCACAGTGTTCCACCGACCCGAGCCCCGGACAAACTGGGCGGGGACCCGGAGCTCGGCGCAGACCCGGGCCAGATGGGCACAGAGGATTCAGGCAGGCCGCACCATTCGGTAACGGACTGACGTCCGGTCGGCTGCCCACGACGCCCTACTTATACAGCACGAACTCGCCGCTACCGGCCTGCTTGCTGCGGTACATGGCGGTGTCGGCGTTTCGAAGCAGGGTGCTCGCATCGGTGGCGTCAATCGGAGCGATGCTGATCCCGACGCTCGCCGTCATCGCGAGCTCGGTGTCGCCGATGGGGAACGGGGCCGCGAACCGGTCGCGGACCCGGCGGGCCACCTCCTTCACCACTGCCTGGGCATCCCGGTATGAGCCGGTTGGGTCCTGGGGCAGATCCGTCAGCAGGATCAGGAACTCGTCTCCTCCTTGGCGAGCGACCAGGTCGGTCTCCCTCGCTACGCCGCGAAGGCGGGCACCGCTCTCCGCGATGAGCTCGTCTCCGGCCGCGTGGCCGAACTGGTCGTTCACCCGCTTCAGGCCGTCGATGTCGATGCTCAGGACCGCCACAGCGCCGCCCGAGCGGCGCGCCCGGGCGAGGGCCACCCCCAGCTGGTCGTCGAACTTGGCCCGGTTCGCCAACCCGGTGAGTTTGTCGTGATAGGCGAGGTAGGCGATCTCCTGCTCGGCCCGCTTGCGCTCGGTGATGTCGCTCACCACGCAGGTGATCTCGCCGCCTTCAGGCGAGCCGTGCCAGCTGAGCCCGATCTCAACGGGGAACTCGGAGCCGTCCTTTCGTCGGGCGGCCAGATCCAGCCCCAGCCCCATCGGCCGCGTCCCGGGATCCATGAGATAGGTGGCGCGATGACGCTCGTGCACGGCCCGGAGGCCAACGGGCACCAGGGCCTCGACGGGCAGACCGAGCAGCTCCTGTGGCTCGTAGCCGAACATCGTCTCGGCCTGGGCGTTGGCGAGCCGGATGCGACCGTCCTCCCCGACGGCCAGGATGGCGTTGGGCGCCGAGGCCAAGAGCCCGCTCGTCCGGCTCTCGCTTTGCCGGAGCTCCTGCTCTGCCCGGCGGCGTTCGGCCACGAGGGCCGCGAGCACGAACGAGGCGAGGGCGACGCTCGCGTTGAAGACCTGCAGGGTGACCATCTTCTGCGCAAGGCCCAACCCCGCGAACGGGCCGGTGCCATCGACAGCCGCCCAGATGGCGATCGCCGAGGTGATGAGTGCCGCCGGAGCGGCTCCTCGCTGGCCGAACCGCCACGCCGCCCAGCCGAGCAACGGGAACACCAGGTATTCGAGGCGCAGACGCGAGTGCATGATGGCGAAGGCCACGAGCGCGGTGCCCGCCAGCACGGCCGACGCCTCCGCCCATCGTCGCCAACTCGTCCCTCGGGGGCGGCGGATCCCACGAAGGCTCAACAGGAATGGGGCAACCACCAGGACTCCCATCGCGTCTCCGGTCCACCACACGGACCACGTTCCCCAGAAGCCCGCAGTCGAGGTGCGCCGAACCGAGGCGAGGGCGACTGTCCCGACGGTGGCACTGACCGTCATGCTGAGGAGCGCGCCAAGGAAGATGAGGGCCAAAGCGTCCCGGAGACGGTCGAGCTCGGGCCGGAAGCCCGCCCGCGTCAATAGGGTTGCCGCGAGGAGCGGTGCGAGGGTGTTCCCGGCAGCGATGGCCGCCGCGACGAGCGGGTTCGGACCGATCGGGGCGTTTACGAGGAACGCTGCCACGGCGATCGCCGGCCAGACCCGACGACCCCAGAGCAGCAAGGCGACCACGGCGATCCCGGTCGGCGGCCAGATGGGGGTGACTTGCCGCTGAACGAGGGACACGCGAAGGCTGAGGCGTCCGGCGACGTAGTAGGCACCTGCGACGAGCACGAGCCGGAGAGCGAAGCCGGCGAGCGCACCCGGACGGGTCCCGAACCTGCGAAGTCGGGGCGGACTGAGAAGCGCCGGGCGATATCGAGGCGGGGATTCGATTGGCATCGGCTCGACCTCGTTGCTGGCTGTCCGGCTGAGAGGACCAATGTATGCCGAGCGCTCAGGAGCACCAAGTACCCAGGGAGCCTATTTCTCCTATCCCCTGCCCGAAATGACGAGGTGGCTCGAAGACCTAGGGGAACGTCTTCGACTCGGGTCGAGAGGTCCGGGGAGGCGCGCAACGCCAGCCCGACCCGGCGCTGTTGCCACCGGTGCTCTGGCCGTCGGCCTGAGCCCCGTTCGACGTGCCGTGGGCGTGCAGGCCCAGCCCGGACAGGTCGTTGCCCAGCGAGCCTCCGTTCGACCCGCCGCCCGACCCCGATCCGCCACCGCCCTGCGGGCCACCGCCACCGCCCGTCGCACCGGTCGACGCCGAGCTCGCATTCGAGTTCGAGGCCGACCCGCTCGAGCCCGTACCGCAGGCTCCGCTCGACGCGGAGAGTGCGGCGTGGGTTGCGGCGAGCGTGGCGGGTAGCGCCAGGAGCACGACGAACGCAACCACCGGCGCGATCCGCTTCGTGGTGCAGCTCCTTCCTCGACTGTCCTTCGAGGATCGGTACAACGGGACACGCGGAACATCGCCCGGCTGACTGATCTTTCGCGGGCGCGCCCCGCTACGGCGTTGGCTACATACGTGAAGGCCGAGCCGGTACCCGGGGCCCGGTGCCGAGGTCCCGGTTCGTCCTCAGGAAGCCGCCGACCACCGTCTCGTGGCTGGAAGCTGCACGTCGCCGTAGCCGTTGCACCGCGCTTCGGCGAGCTTGAGCTCGAACAGCACGTAGCGGTCGACCGGCTTGTATCGAGCGGCGTCGGAGACAGTCGCCCGCGTTTGCTCGTCCTCCACGGCGAACCCTTTGCCCGAGACGATGAACTCCCCGCCCGTGCCGTTCATGTCGGGCACCGCGTTGTGCATGGAGTAGCCGCTCCCGGACCGCAGGTCGTGGCCCTTCGGCGAGGTCGGTTCCATGAACAGGAAGAGCCCCTCGTCGGTGAGGATGGGCGTGACGGGATGCACGCGTGGGACGCCGTCCGGCCGTACGGTCGCCAGGTACGCAACCTGCGCGCCCAGCAGGAGCTCCGCGCCGAAGGCCGCCAGGTCCGGCTCCTCCTTCGCGAACTCACCCCAGGTCCGAACGCTCATTCCCCGAACCACCGCTCCCGACGGCTCGATCCGAACGCCGCCTTCTCCTCGGCAAGCTCGCGTGACGGACCGACCAGCTTCCCGGTCGGCTTCGGCCCGCCCAGGAAGTTCGCCTCGACCTTGCCGACCCGCCCGGCGCCGAACTCGATGTAGCAGTTCCCCGCGCCGTCGAACGGCGCCCCCGGGCCCGTTCCGCGCAGCTTGCCGATGATGTCGTCGGCGACGGCACGCGCTGCGCCCTCGGCGAAGACGCCGGCCTTCGCGGTCTTCGCGGCAGCGACGTCGCCGAGCGCGTACACGTCCGGGAAGCGCGTCGCGAGGTTCGTCGTGTCGACCGGCACCCAACCGTCGACGGCGAGTCCCGACTCCTCGACCACGGCCGGCACCCGATGCCGGGGGATCCCGATGAACAGGTCGTACTCGACCCCGTCGCCGTCGGCGAATTCGGCAACCTTCCGATCGACGTCGAGGCGCGTGACCAGCGTGCGACCCGTGAATTCGATGTCGCGCTCGGCCATCCCTCCGAGGAGCGCCTCGGTCACCTCCTTCGCGATGGGCACGGGCGCCTCCATCGGCCCCATGACCCGGATCTCGCTCCCGTCCCGCAGGCCGCGGCGCACCAGGTGGTCGTGCAGGAGGAACGCTCCCTCGAAGGGCGCGGGCGGGCACTTGTATACGTCGCCCAGGACCGCGATCACGACGCGTCCCCCCTCGAATGACGGCAGCGCGTCGCGGAGCCGCTCGGCACCCGGGACCGAGTAGTACTCGAGCCCGCCTTCGCGAAAGCCCGGTGTCGCATCGGGGTCGTAGTCGGCACCCAGCGCCACGACCAGGATGTCGGCGTCGTAGCTCGCGCTGTCGGTTTCCACGTACCGCGACTCGGGGTCGATGGACGTGACGCACTCCTGGCGAAACGCCACCCCCGGCTTGGCGAGGTCGCGGTAATGCAGGTGGAGGTCGTCGGCCTTCGCATTCCCGAAGGTGATGTCGAGCTTCGAGTAGCCAAACAGGAACGTATCGCTCTGGTCGATGAGGGTGACCTGCGCCTCGCCGGGCAGCGAGTCGGACAGGCGAGCGGCAAGCTCGAGCCCGGCGAACCCAGCCCCCAGGATGACGACGTGCTTCGACATGCGCGCGAATCCTATCCAGTGCCCGGAAAGTCCTGGTTGGCGCGTTTAGGTTGGGCTCCCTGGGGGACTACATCCCCCAACGTTCACTCGGCGTTCACCTTGGAGGCGGCGTGAGCACCACCCTGCTCGTGCGAGGCAAACGGAAGTTCCGCGACGGATTCACCGGGAGCGCCTCTGTCCGATCGGCCGCTTCGGCGCAGGCCGTCTACGACGTCCTAGCCGACTTGAGGACCCACGTGGTCTGGGGCGGCAAGGCCTACGGGGCCAAGCTCCAGCACCTGCTGGCGATCGACTGCCCGTTCGAGCCGGCCACCGTCGGCGCCGAGTTCCGAAGCGTCGGCTACACCTCCCACGGCGTCTGGCACGACCACTCGACGGTGACCGAGGCGACGCCCTGGTCGCTCTTCGAGTTCGTGACGCGGGGCACGATGCAGAGCGACCCGCCGTTCCACGGGAGCTGGGTCCACCGCTACGAGATCGAGCCGGACGACGGGGGCTCGACCATCACGTACCACTGCCGCTGGCAGCTCACCAAGGTCATCGCCGACGGACCGAGGCTTCGCCGTAGTGTCTTCTGCGAGCTGCTGCTACCTACGGTTTGGGAGGCCGGGCTGCGCGGGCTCGCAGCCATGGCCGAGGGGCGTCCCT
>VAYJ01000125.1 GCA_005888465.1 Actinomycetota bacterium | reverse complement strand
GCTGCTCGAGCGACAGCTCGCCGTGGAAGATGTTTCCGCCGATCAGCCCGTACTCCTGCTCCATCTCGTACGGCCCGATCACCTGCCGGTGCATGATCGATCCCTTGAAGTTCGGCGCGAGCTCCGTGTAGCCGTCGATCACGCGGTCGGCGTAGGCCTCGAGCTCGTCTTGGTGGGGTTCCCTCGACCACTCGCACGGGACCCACTGGGTGAACATCGAGATGATGTGCACGCCCTCCGGGGCGAGCGTCCTGTCGAACGTCGTGGGGATGACAGCCTCGGAGAACGGGCGCGTCGCGGGCCGGCCGGCCTTCGCGTCCTGGAAGCCTTGCTCGAGGTCGCGGAGCGACAGGGCCAGCTCGATCGAGCCGGTGTGATGGTCCTGGAGGTTCGTCCCGGGGTTCGCGATGAAGTCGGGGAGTTCCGCGATGGCGGCGTTGATCTTCACGACTCCACTCCGGCTCTTCCAGTTCGTGATGTCGCGGACGAAGTCGTCGGGAAGCTCTTTGGCTTCGAGCTGGTGCAGGAACGTGGTCTGCGGGTGCACGGCGGTGACGACGGTCGAGGCGGTCAGCTCCTCGCCGGCCTCGAGCACGACGCCGGTTGCGCGGCCGTTGCGGACGAGGATCCGCTGGACCCTGGCGTTCGTGCGGATCTCGGTGCCCTTCTCTTCCGCCGAGCGGCGGATCGCGTCTGACACGGCGCCCATGCCGCCTTCGACGAACGCCCAATTGCCGAGGTGCCCGTCCCCGACGTCGCCGATCGAATGGTGGGCCATCACGTAAGCAGTGCCCGGCTCGTCGGCGCCGGCCCACGTGCCGATCACGCCCTGCGTGGCGATCGTCGCCTTGACCTCGTCGGATTCGAACCAGTCGCCCAGGAGGTCGCCGATGCTCATCGCGAACAGGCGCGTCGCTTCGCCGACCGTTCTTGTGCCGAGGCCCCGGTAGCGCCAGGCCAGGCGAACGGTGTCGAGCATGTCGGAGAACTTCGTCGAGCCGAGCTTCGGCGGCGTCTGCCACAGGAGCGGGCCGAGAACGTCGGCGAGGCCGCCCAGCCAGGCATCCCAGCGGGTCATCGCCTCCGCGTCGGCCTTCGAGATCTTCGCGATGCTCTCGTGGTTTCGCTTGGCGTCGTCGGCGTACAGGCTGATCGAACGCCCATCGGGCCAGGCCTGGTAGTACGGGCCGAGCGGGAACAAGCGCAGGCCGTGCCCCTTGAGCTCGAGGTCCCGGACGATACTCGGGGGCATCAGGCTGATCACGTAGGAGAGCTTCGTGACCTTGAGCTCGGGCGCCTCCGGCCAGGGCGCCTCGGTCGCCGCCGCGCCGCCGGTGATGGGGCGGGCCTCGAGCACGACCGTCCGGGCGCCGGCTCGGCTCAGGTACGCGCCGGCGACCAGGCCGTTGTGGCCCCCGCCGATCACGATCGCGTCGTAGCTGTTCGTCTGGCTCATGGTGGATGTTGAACGGCCATTCAGTCTATGCTGACGGGCGATGCCGGCGCAACGCAAGCTCTCGGATGCCCGTCGCAAGCAGATCCTGCGGGCGGCCGTTCGCGTCATCAGCGACCGGGGCCTCTGCGACACGCGGATCGCCGACATCGCCGAGCGGGCGGGGGCGAGCGCGGCCCTGGTCATCTACTACTTCGGGACGAAGGATCGCCTGTTGGCTGAGGCTCTGGCGTACTCGGAGGAGGCGTTCTACCACCACGCCGCCCGCGAGCTCGCGGAGCTCTCGAGCGCCCGGGAGAAGCTCGCCCGGGTGATCGAGCTGTCCTGTTCGGCGAGCGCGGCGGACCCGCGCCGCGCGCGATCCGGAGGTGGCGAAGGACCGTGAGGTGCTCGACCGACGCTGGCGCGAGACGATCGCCGGCATCGTGCGCGAGGGCCAGCGATCGGGGGAGTTCGGGCCCGTGGACGTCGCCGACTTCTCTCTTCGTCTGGGCGCCCTCATCGACGGCCTCGCGATCCAGGTGGTGTTGGGTGACGCCGAGGTGACCGCCGACAAGATGCTCGAGACCTGCATGCGAAGCGCCGCCCGCGAGCTCGGGTTCGACTGGGGGGGCCGACAACGTCGGACGCTTCGCGCCGCGCGCCCCAAACGCGCGGCCGCGCGAGCCCGCTAGCCCCGTCCCACCAACAAGGAGCGCACCCGATGAGCATCACCGACACCGCCCCCACCGACCCAGCGTCCCTCACGCCGGTCCTCGCCCCGATCGGCCAGAGCCGGACACTTCCCGCACAGGCCTACACGTCCCCCGACGTTCTGGCCTGGGAGCTGCGCCATTTCTTCGAAGGCTCGTGGATGTGCATCGGCCGGTCGGCGCTCCAGCTGGCGGGGAGAGCATGCTCCTGGTCCGAGGGGAGGACGGCGTGCTTCGCGGTTTCTTCAACGCGTGCCGGCACCGCGGGCACGAGCTGCTCTCGTGCGGTGCGGTCGCGAACGAGCGTGTGATCAAGTGCCCGTACCACGCGTGGGTCTACGGGCTGGACGGCTCGCTCCGCGCCGCGCCGCGTTTCTCGGACCTCCCCGAGACCGACCCGGTCTTCGAGGGGCTGGTGCCCGCGCGCGTCCAAGAGTGGCGTGGATGGATCTTCGCGAACGCAGACGCGGCGGCGCCTCCGCTGGAGGAGCACGTCGGCAACCTGGACGAGCTGCTCGCCGCGTACGACCCGGCGTCGCTCGTGACCGCGGCCTCGCACGAGTACGAGGTGCGCGCGAACTGGAAGATCGTCGTCGAGAACTACCACGAGTGCTACCACTGCCCGCAGATCCATCCCGAGCTCTGCCGCGTGACGCCGCCGACGAGCGGCGACAGCTTCGAGACCACGGGCCTATGGGTCGGCGGCTCCATGGATCTGCGCGAGCACGCCCAGACGATGTCGATCTCGGGTGAGAGCAACGGGCAGCCGATGCCGGGCCTGTCGGCCGAGCAGCGGCGACAGGTCAACTACTTCGGCCTGTTCCCGAACCTGCTCATCAGCCCACATCCCGACTACGTGCTCACGCACCGGATCGAGCCGCTCGCCACCGACCGAACGCGCATCGCATGCGAATGGCTCTTCCCCCGCGCCGTGAGCGAGCGGCCGGGCTTCGATCCCGCCTATGCCGTCGAGTTCTGGGACATCACGAACAAGCAGGACTGGGGAGCTTGCGAGTCGGTCCAGCGAGGCGTCTCCTCGCGCGGGTACCGGCCGGGGCCGCTCGCGCTCGAGGAGGACAACGTCCACCAGTTCCTGACGATCGTGGCCGGCGGGTACCTCCAGGGCCGGCCGGCCCAGCCGGTGCCGGCGGCGCGGTTCAGCGCTGCGGCCGCTCGCTCATAGCTCGGCCGCGAAGTCTCCGAACCCGGGGCCGGCGCCGCGGCGTTCGCCGCGTGTCGAGAACCGGTATCCGACGTAGCCGAGCACGATCAGCAGGAGCGACGTCGTGAGCATGATCGTGGCGAGCGCATTCAGCGCCGGCGTGGGAGAGGCCCGCGCGCTGTTGAAGATCTTCACGGCCATCGGCTCGGTCGACGCGTCCGAGGAGAGATAGCGAACGATCACGAAGTCGTCGATGACGTCGGCGAACACGAGCACCGCGCTCGCGAAGATCGCGGGGTAGAGGAGCGGCAGGAGGACCCTCCGAAGGGCCTGGACGGGCGAGGCGCCGAGGTCCATCGCGGCCTCCTCGTACTCCTTGCCGATCGAGAGCATGCGGGCGCGCACGATGATCACGGGATAGGAGACCTGGAAGGTCACGAGCCCCAGGAACTGCGCCTTCGTCCCCAGGTGCACGAAGGAAAGCAGGTTCGCGAACACGAACAGCAGCGTCACCCCGATGATCAGCTCCGGCATCACGAACGACAGCAGCATCTGGAAGTTGAAGGTCGCGGCGATACGACCGCGCCAGCGGTCGATACCGATCGCGAACGCGACGCCTAATGGCACCGCGATGATCGTCGTGAGCGCGGCCAGCCGAAGGGTCTGGAAGAGGGCGGTGTGGAGGTTCGGGTCGTGCCAGACCGAGAGCACGGGATCCTTGAAGTACCAGCGGAGCGAGAACCCCTGCCACGTGCTCCGCGACCGGCCGGCATTGAAGGAGAACAGCACCGCGATCGCGACGGGCAGGATCGACCAGGCGAGGTAGAGCCAGATGAACGACTCCAGGATCCGCGGCTTGCGCCACGGGTTGCGGAAGCGGTTCCCCATCGGTGAGCGCGCGGCGACCTCGCTCACCCGCTCCGCTCCCGCGTGGCCCGGCCCGTGCTCGAGACGTAGTAGAGCATCGGGATGATCAGGATGACCGTGAGGATGAGCACCAGGACGGCGGCGTTCGTCCCCTGACCTGGTGTGCCGACCGAGTCATCGATCAGGTTGCCGATCATCGAGGTCTTCGGTGAGCCCGAGAGCAAGTCGTTCGTGAAGTAGTCACCGAACATCGGGAGGGCCACGATCACCATGCCCGCGAGGATCGCCTGCTTGCTGAGGGGGAGCGTTACGCGGGCGAAGGTCCGGGCCCGGTTCGCGCCGAGGTCGCGGGCCGCCTCGAGGAGGTTCGTGTCGATGCGGTCGAGCCCCGCGAACAGGGGCAGGATCATGTAGGGGATGTAGCCGTACACCAGGCCGAGCACCACCGTGATCGGCCGGCCGCTCAGCCAGGCCACCGGGTGGCCGACGAGGTGCAGGCTGGTGAGCGATCGGTTGACGAGGCCGTCGTTCCCGAGCAGGTTCACCCAGGCCAGCATCCGCATCATGTAGCTGATCCAGAACGGAGCAATGAGCAGGACCAGCAGCATCCCTCGCCGGCGCCCCGCATAGCGGGCGACGTAGTACGCGACGGGATAGGCGATCAGTAGGCAGATGGCCGAGGCCATGGCGACGTACAGGAACGTGCGCAGGAACGGCGGACCGAGGAACGCGTTCGTGCCGAAGATCTGGCCCAGCACGTCGCGGAAGGTGCCCGGGTACCACTGGATCGGGTTCCAGACGGGCACGGGGTTGCGGAAGATCGGGTCCACCGTGCCGAAGGCGACCGACAGCACCACATAGAACGGGACGGCGAACAGGACCAACAGCCACACGGCTCCCGGCGCGGCGAACGACGGCCAGAACCAGCGCGGATACCAGACGCCACCGTCCTTGGCGCGCCGCCGCCGTGCGGTTCGAAGCATGCGGTGCCTAGGCGCCCGCCTTGAATTGCTGCCACACGGCGTGCCACGCGGCGTCGTCCGTTGGGCTCAGCTCGAGCTCGCGCGAGCCGGTCTTCCAGATCGTGGGATCAACCACGACCGTCGTCAGGTTGGACGGGATGAGCTGTTGCTTGACCAGCAGGTCGGAGCTGATTGCGGTCTGCGGCGGCTGATACCCGAGCCAGCTCGGGGTTCTTGCCCGCCTTCAGGATCGTGAGGTTGTCGTTGGAGACTGGCGCGTACTGGGGCAGCGCCCAGTAGCGCAGGACCCCCGGGTCGAAGCCTTTGGGCCCGTAGTACTGGGAGTTCATGACGTCCCCGGACCACGCCTCGTTGACCCAGGTCTTGGCCTCGGGGAGGTCGACATAGTCCGAGATGTTCACGAGCGGGTTCGTCGCTTGCGTGAGCTGCAGCAGCTGCGTCCTCGCCAAATCGAGGTTCTTCTGATCGCCGGTGTTGACGTCGTGGATTTGGTTGCGCAGCAGGACCATGCTGATGGTCTCGCGATAGTCGTCGAGCACCTCCGTCTTGCCCTTGTACTGGGTGTCCCAGAAGACGTCGTACGGGTTGGGCCGGGCCCCGATGTCCTCCGACACCTTGTCCGTCCGCCAGGCGATGCCGGTGGTGTAGACCACATACGGGACCGTGTACTGCCAGCTCTCGTCGTAGAAGGGGTTCTGGAACTCGGGCCACACGGACGTGATGTTCGGGATGTACGTATGGCGAGATGACCAGCTTGCCCAGGAGGTCCGGGGTGGGCACGAAGACGTCGAAGTCCACCTGGCCCGAGCGGATCTTGGCGAGCGCCTCGTCCGTGTTGTTAAACGTCGAGAGCTGCACCTTGACGTTGTATTGCTTGTACTTCTTCTCGAAGTCCCGAAGGACTTTGAGGTAGATGTACTCCTCCCAGTTGTAGAGCTTGAGCGTCGCGTTCATCTCCGGCTGCAGGCCGCTCGCGATCGGCATGTTGTCCGCATAGATCGGCCATTTCACGGGATTGTTCGGCCGGGCGAGCGGCAGGCCACCGGCGGCGCTGCCCGAGGCGGACGGGAGGGTGGCGTTGGGTCCCTTGCCACACGCATCCAAGAGCGCGCCAATGCTCGAGAAGGCGACGGCGCCCTGGGCCGAGCGCTTCAGGAAATCGCGCCTGGAGAACCCACTGGTGTGTGTTGACCGCTCACGAGGATGCCGCATGGTCGCTCGCCTCCGGACCTGCGCCGAGCCGTCTGGCTTGAACGGCTGTTCAGCCTGGGTCTTAGCACGCGGGGGTCGCGAACGCAACCGGTACCGGCGAGCAGGCGTAGGCTTCGCGTTGTGCGTCAGTCGTTCGTGTGCGCTTTGACGACGGTCGTGCTGGCCGTAGTGCCGGCTTGCTCCGCCGGTCACGACCGAGCGACCCGAGCGTCGGCGGCAGCCCCGAGGATCGAGGCACGGGGATCCAGCTCGGTCGCCCAGGCGCATCCGCGCGGCCCGGAGGCCGACGAGGTCACACGCCGACCGCCGGGAGACGAGTGGGCTTCCGCCGCCTCGGTGCTGTGGCCGACCGGTGGCCGCCATCCTGTCTGGCGAGGCTGCCAGCACATCTACAATGCTGGGCTCTCGTCTTACCTGTTCGGCGGCGCAGAGCCCGCCCGCTAGGCAGCGCGAACGATCATCGGCAGGCCGCCCCGCGGCCGGAGCACGAACCGGCGCTCGGGCAAGACGGGGTGGTCGGGGACAAGCTCGACACGGAATCGCTGGGCGAGTGTCGCGGTGATGAGCTGCGACTCGAGCAGCGCGAAGTTGTGCCCGATGCACAGGCGCGGGCCGCCGCCGAATGGGAAGTAGGCGAACGGCGGCCGCGCCGCGGCACGGTCGCGCGTGAAGCGCTCCGGCCGGAACTCCTCGGGCTCGTCCCAGAAGGCGGGGTTGCGGTGCATCGTGTAGGGGCACAGGGCAACCACGCTGCCGGCAGGGATCACCTGGTCTCCGAGCCGGTCCTCGGCGAGCGCCCGCCGCCCCAGGATCCACGCCGGCGGATACAGGCGCATCGATTCGTCGAGCACCATCCGGTTGTACGGAAGCTGTGGCAGGTCGGCCACCGTCGCGACTCGGCCGCTCAGGACCGCGCGGACCTCTTCCGCCAGGACCGCCATGGGTCTCGGGTTCTGGGAGAGCAGGTACCAGTTCCAGGTGAGCGCGTTCGCGGTTGTCTCGTAGCCCGCGAGCATGAGCGTGATCACCTGGTCGCGCACTTCGCGGTCGGACATCGCCTCGCCGGTGTCCTGGTCGCGCGCGGCGAACAGCATCGCGAGCAGATCGGCGTACTCGCGGTCGTCCGTGCGGCGCTCCTCGATGATCGCGCTCACCGTCTCCTCCACGCCCGCCCGTCCACGGAGGAACTCCGGTGTGTCGGGGGAGATGAGATAGCCGAGCCCCTCGGCGATCCGGTGGCCGAGGGAATCGGCCTCCTGGCTGATGTCGACCGAGAACAGTGCACGGGTCGTGATGCGAAGGGTGAGCGATCCCATCTCAGCAGCCACGTCCAGCGGCTCGCCCGTGCGAACGTTCGACCCCCATCGTTCCGCCATGGCGAGCGTCGCTTCGGTGACCCCGTCGCCGATCCGGGCCACCCGCTCGCGGTAGAAGGCCGGTTGCATCAGGCGGCGCTGGCGCCACCAGTCCTCACCCTCGCTCGTGAGCAGGCCGTCGGCGATCGCCTGCTTGAAGAGATTGTTGATGAAGGTGCCCTTGCTGTAGTTCTCGTGGTTGTCCACCAGGACGTGCTTGACGTACGCGGGGTTGTTGATGAGGAACGCCGCCTCCGTCCCGGCCCGGTAGCGCGCCACGTCGCCGCCCCGCCGGGAGAGCGCGAGGAGGGATCGGAAGGGGTCCCGTGTGTGGAGGGTGGCCTCGGTCGTCGTCATGCCGGGCCTAAGTCTGGTCGCTCGGCCGTTCGATTGCCAACCCATTCCCGGGCAAGCGGACCGAGTCGACGAGCGAGCCCAGTGCCGAGGCCAGCCGGTCGGTGTGGGCGCGCACGTCCGCGCGGGAGCGCGGGTCCCCGGCCGGAGGGATCGGCCGTCCGAACGCCACCGCCACGGTCGGTCGGATCGGCGGCCCGAGTTGCGGCCCGCGCTTGGACCAGCGGGCCTGGGTGCCCCAGACGGCCGCGGGGATGATCGGGGCGCCAGCCGCGAGCGCGATCCGGGCGGCGCCCTTCTGGATGGGCAGGAGCTCGCGTCCGTCGCCCACCGTCCCCTCGGCCGAGATCCCGGCGAGCGCCCCGCCTCGAACAATCGATCTGCTGGACGCGGCGAAGCCCCCACCCGACGACGCGCTGGTCGAAGGCGTCGCTCACGGTGAGGTAGCGCACGACCCGTCCGCGGCGCGAGGCGGCGAACACGACGAAGACAGGATCCAGCACGCTCACGTGGTTCGAGGCGATCAGCGCGCCGCCCGTCCTGGGGACGTGCTCGATGCCCGAGAACCGGAGCCGGAAGGCGGCCCCGAGGAGCGGGTGCCCGAGGGCGCGCGCCGCCCGCCACCATCCGTTCCACTCGGCCCCGGAGGGCCTGCTCAGCGCTCGGCCTCCTCGTCCTCGTCCGCGTCCGCGTCCGGCGCTCGCTCCGACCGCAGCACGCGCACCGCCTCGGCGGGAAGGTAGGCGCGCACCGGCGTCCCCTGCTCGTAGACGCGCGCGCCGTCCTCGTTCGGCACCATCGCCTGGAGGGTCTCGCCGGGCGCGAGCCGGAGGATGAGGTGGGTGACCGAGCCCAGGTACACCGCCCGTTCGATCATGGCCGGGATGCGGTTCGACGAATCGACGGCGTCTCCGTCGGACGCATCCCGGTACGGCTCGAGGCGAACCCGCTCGGGGCGGATGACGACCTTCACCGGACCCGTGGCATCGATGTCACCGGCGCCGGCCGTGATCGCGAAGTCGCCGAGCCGCACGCGGCAGCTCCCGTTCGCGGACGCTCCCTCGACGGCGCCGCTCATGAGGTTGGACACGCCCAGGAAGTCGGCGACGAATTCGGTCGTGGGGCGCTCGTACAGCTCCTCGGGCGTCCCGACCTGCTCGATCCGGCCGCGCGACATCACGGCCAGGCGGTCGGACATCGTGAGCGCCTCCTCCTGGTCGTGCGTGACGTAGATGAACGTGATCCCGATCCGCTCCTGGAGCGCCTTGAGCTCGACCTGCAACGCCTTGCGGAGCTTCGCGTCGAGGGCGCCGAGCGGCTCGTCCAGGAGCAGCACGGACGGGTTCAGGATGAGCGCTCGGGCGAGGGCGACGCGCTGCTGCTGGCCGCCCGAGAGCTGCGAGGGCCGGCGCTTGTCGAACCCCTCGAGCTGCACCAGCGCGAGCGCCTCGGCCACACGCCGGTTCGAGTCCTGCTTCGAGACGTCCTTGAACCGGAGCCCGAAGGCGACGTTCTCGTGGACGGAGAGATGCGGAAACAGCGCATAGCTCTGGAACACGGTGTTCACTTTGCGCTTGTGCGGCGGCGTGTGCGCCATGTCGACTCCGTCGAGCAGGATCCGGCCGTCGGTCGGTTGCTCGAACCCCGCGACCAGCCGCAGCGTGGTCGTCTTCCCGCAGCCCGACGGCGTTGATCCCGTCGACGGCGCTGACCTCGCCGAACCGCTTGACCAGGTCGACGAGCTGGACCTCCCCCCCACTCATGGGTCAGGAGCGTAGCGCGCGCGCGAAGAGTGTGAAATTCCCCACGAACAGGTCGACGTCCTCGGCCGTGTGCTGCACCGAGAGCATCCATTGCTCCGCCTTGCCCCACGGGGGCAGAAAGACGCCGCCGTTGAGCTGGAAGAGCCAGTGGCAGTTGCTGTATCGGTCGTCGATCCCCAGGAACGCCCGGTAGTCGCGGATCGGCGAGGGCGCGAACGTGATGCAGCCCTTCGCCCCGATCGCCACGACGTGGGCGGGGAGGCGGTAGCGCGCGATCGCCCGCTCGCACCCCTCGACCATCCGTGCGCGCAGCTCGTCGAAGTGGCGGTAGGCGTCGTCGTTCAGGACCTCGGTCATCGCGGCGCGGGCGGCGGCGGCCATGAGCGGGTTGCCGTTGAAGGTCCCGACCTGGTCGTACTCGCCCTGCACGATCGCCTCCATGACCTCGCGTGTTCCCCCGATCGCGCCGCAGGACAGTCCGCCTCCGATCGCCTTCGCCAGGCAGACGATGTCGGGGGCCACGCCGAACAGCCGCGTCGCGCCGCCGGGTCCCACGGTGACTCCCGTCTTCACCTCGTCGTAGGCGAGGAGCGCCCCGTGCCGGTGGGTGAGCGCTCGGAGCGCCTCGAGGTAGCCCGGGGCGGGTGGGATGATGCCCGCGTTCATCATGACCGGCTCCACGATCATGCCGGCGATCTGGCCCTCGTGCTCCGCGAAGATGCGCTCCGCCACGTCCAGGTCGTTGAAGGGCACGATGAGAGTGAGGTCGGTGATCGCCTTCGGGATGCCCGTGCTCGCCTGCACGCTCGCCGGGTGGTGGTATGGCCCCAGCTCCTCCAGCCCCTCCAGGACGGAGACCTGCACCGAGTCGTGGTGACCGTGGTAGGCGCCCTCGACCTTCACGATGATGGACCGGCCGGTCACCGCGCGCATGAGGTGGACCGCGTCCATCGTGGACTCGGTGCCGGAGTTGGTGAACCGCCAGAGCGGCAGGCCGAACCGGCGCGCCAGCTCCTCGGCGACGATCAGCGCGTCCTCGGTGGGCTGGGAGAAGTGGGTGCCGCGCGAGACCCGATCGGAGACCGCGCGAACGATTGCGGGGTGCGCGTGCCCGACCGCCATCACGCCGTACCCGCCGTGGAGGTCGACGTACTCGTTGCCGTCGACGTCGTAGACCTTCGATCCCTTCCCGTGGCTGATCCAGATCGGTTGCGGCCGCGAGATCTGCCAGCTGGACGTCACGCCGCCGGCGAGCGATCCGACCGCGCGCGCCCAGAGGGCAGCCGATTTCGGCTGGCGCTCGACGAAGGCGCGCTCGTGCTCCTCGATCAGGTCCTCCAGCCTCGCGGCGTCGGAGGTGGTCAGGTCAGCCGTCATGGCCATGCGTGCGTCACTCCCCGTTGCCCGCGAGCGCCTCGACGCCACGCTTGGCGAGCTGGTCCGCGATGATGATCCGCTGGATCTCCGACGTGCCTTCCCAGATGCGCTCGACGCGGAGCTCCCGGAAGAAGCGCTCTGCGACGTTCTCGCGCATGTAGCCGCGCCCGCCGAAGATCTGGACGCACCGGTCGGCCACGCGCCCGGCCGCCTCGGAGACGAAGAGCTTCGCGATCGAGCAGTGGGCGTGCTGGACCTTCACGTCCGCGCCCTCGTCGATCTCGCGTGCGGTGCGGTAGGTCATGAGCCGCGACGCCCAGAGCTCCGAGAGCGAGTCGGCGAGCATGAACTGGATCGCCTGGCGCTCCACGAGGGGCTCACCGCCGACGACCCGCTCCTTCGCGAACGCGGTCGCCTCCGTCACCAGCCGGTCCATGGCGCCGCAGCACCGCGCAGCGATCATGAGGCGTTCGTACCGGAACCACTCGTAGGCGAAGTGCATGCCGTCGCCCTCGTCGCCGATCCGGTGCGTCGCCGGCACGCGGACGTCCTCGAACGCGAGAATCGCGTGGTGGTGGTCGATCGTGTGCGTGTACTCGGGCACGCGCACGACCCGGATGCCCGGCGTGTCGATGTCCATGACGAACATCGCGTGCTCGCCGGCGTGCGGGCCTTCGGTGGACGTCACGTGCCACTTGACGCCGTTCAGTACGTAGTCGTCGCCGACGCGACGCGCCGTCGCCAGAATCGCATCGACGTCGGAGCCAGCCCCTTCCTCGGTGATCGCGTAGCACTCGCGCTTCTCGCCGCGGATCGTCGGGAGGACCCACCGCTGCATCTGGAAGTCGGTCGCGACCTGCGGGAGCCAGGAGGCCGGCGTGTGGATCAGCCACGCGAGCGCGTTCGTCGCGCGGCCGACCTGCTCCTGCACCAGGACCTGCTGCAGCGACGTGAAACCGCCGCCGCCGAGCTCCTTGGGCATGTTGATGGCCTCGAAGCCGGCCTCGTGGACCATCTTCTCCGCGCGTTCGCGGGCGTCGTCGGGGAGGCGGCCGCCGTTCATCTCGGCCTCGACCTCGTAAGGAATCAGCTCGTCGACGATGGCCCGAGCCTTGGCCTGGATCTCGATTTCCTCCGCCGACAGCGGATGGCTCACCGGGTGTCACCTCAAACGGCCGAACATTGAACAGCCGTTCAATCTTACGCCGACGGGTCCTTCCGAGGCAAGAGCCAACGCTCGGTCGCCGAACGAGCATGTTCGGTCAGCGTTTCGATGCTCCCCATGATCCGGTCGGTCGCCTCCCGGAGCTCCCGGGTGCCGCTGATCGATGCGGCAACCGGGATCGGGTCCCCGACCGCGATCGCCACCGGCGTCCTCAGGGGCAATGACCAGCGAAGTTGGCCCCGCGGCAACCGTTCCTGGGTCCCCCAGATGCCCACGGGGATGACGGGCGCGCCGGTCGCTCGGGCCACCCGCGCCACGCCGGTCCCGCCCCGCTTGCGGGTCAGGCTGTCGGCCACGCGCCCCTCGGGGAAGATGCCGGTAAGCCGCCCATCGCCAAGGGCCATCACGAGCTCGTCGAGGGCCGCGACGTCACGGACGCCTCGGCGGATCGGGATCTGGTCCCAACCCCGGAGCACGGGACCGGCCAGGTGGTGGTCGAAGAACTCGGCGGCCGCCAGGAACCGGATGGCCCTCCCGCGGGCATAGGCGACCAATGCGACGCCGATCGGGTCGAGCACGCTCACGTGGTTGACGGCCAGGATGGCGGCTCCTCGCGCGGGGATGCGTTCGATCCCGGAGACCCGGACGTGCAGCGCGAAGAGGTACGGGGTCCCGAGGATGCGACGAAGCACCCGCCAACGGAGGTCGAGCTCTGGCATGCGAGGGATAGTAAGGGGATGTAGAGGGTTGCTTCGGCTGTCGAACTAGAGGGGGTGAGCATGGCGGGAGCTGATGAGGGAACGCGGCCGATCCCGGCCGTGCGCCGCCTGGTGGTCAAGGTCGGGTCCTCGAGCTTGGTGGACGGCGCCGGCGTCGTGTCACGCGTCCGGCTGGGGAAGGTCGTGCGCGAGGTCGCCCAGGCGGTGAAGGACGGTCGTGCCTGCGTGCTCGTGTCTTCGGGGGCGATCGTGTCTGGCCTCGGCCCGCTCGGCCTCACGCGGAGGCCGAGGTCCATCCCCGAGCAGCAGGCCGCGGCCGCCGTCGGACAGGGGCGGCTCATGGCCGAGTACGCGCACCTGTTCGGGCGGCACGGGCTGGTCGCGGGTCAGGTGCTACTGAACCAGGACGACTTCCTTCGCCGGCGGCACTTCGTCAACGCGCAGCGAACCGTGGATCGCCTGCTCGCCTCGGGCGTCATCCCCGTCGTGAACGAAAACGACACGGTCGCGACCGAGGAGATCAGTTTCGGCGACAACGACCGCCTGGCGGCGATGGTCGCCGTGATGATCGGGGCCGACCTGTTGGTGCTGCTCTCCGACGTCGACGGCATCCACACGCGCGATCCGAAGCGCGGCGGGCGCCTGCTTGCCGAGGTGCTCGATCCCCTCGACGTGCGCGCGACCGGCTCGGGTTCGGGACAGGGCAAGGGCGGGATGGCGAGCAAGCTCGAGGCGGCGGGCGTCGCGACCGCCGCCGGCATCCCGACGGTCGTCGCGGGAGCGTCCCGGCGAGACGTGCTCGCGCGGATCCTCGCGGGTGAGCGCATCGGCACGTGGCTGCCCGCGCGCGCGGGACGCGAGCGTGCGCGCAGGGCCTGGGTCGCGTTCGTCGCCTCGCCTCGCGGCCAGATCCAGGTGGACGCGGGCGCCGAGCGCGCCGTGCGAGAGATGGGCCGGAGCCTGCTCGCCGCGGGCGTCGTCGGGGTTCAGGGGTCCTTCGCCGAGGGCGACATCGTCGAGGTCACGGGGCCGCACGGCCGGCCGTTCGCGCGCGGCGTGACGAACTATTCGGCGCGTGAGCTGCCCGCGATCGCCGGCAAGTCCAGCCAGGACCTTCTCGCCGTGACGGGTGGTCCCTACGATAGAGAGGTCATCCACCGGGACGAGCTGGTGGTGACGGTGGTGGATCGATGGGAGAGCTGATGCAGACGGTTGGGCCGCTCGCGGCCGAGGCTCGTGTCGCATCCCGGGCGCTCGCCGCCATGCCGAGCGACACGAAGGACGCCGTATTGCGCTCGTGGGCGGATGCCCTCGAGTCGCGCGCGACCGAGATCCTGGCGGCGAACTCCGTGGATCTGGCCGCAGCCAGGACGAACGACATCTCCGAGGCGCTCGTCGACCGACTCTGCCTGGACGAGGCCCGCATCCAAGAGATGGCCGAGGGCCTGCGCATGCTCGCGACGCTCCCCGACCCGATCGGCACGGTGCTGGACGACTGGACGCAGCCGAACGGGCTTCGCATCCAGAAGGTCCGCGTGCCGCTCGGCGTCATCGGCGTGATCTACGAGAGCCGGCCCAACGTGACGGTCGACGCCGCCGGCCTCGCCCTCAAGTCCGGAACGAGGTCCTCATCCGCGTGCTGCAGGAGTCGGGAGCGGCGGCCGGCCTCCCCGCCGGCTCCGTGCAGGCCGTCCCGCCCACGCGCGAATCGGCCGGCGAGCTGATGCGCGCGCGTGGGCTGATCGACCTGCTCATCCCCCGCGGCGGCACTGAGCTCATCCAGCGCACCGTGAGCGAATCCACCGTCCCCGTGATCGAGACGGGGATCGGGAACTGTCACGTCTACGTCGACGCGGCGGCGGACCTGGACAAAGCCGTTTCGATCCTGATGAACGCCAAGGTCCAGCGCCCCGCCGTCTGCAACGCGGCGGAGTCGTTCCTGGTGCACGCGGCCGTCGCCGACGCGTTCGTCCCGCGCGCGATCGAGGCCCTGCAGGCGAGCGGCGTGACGATCTACGGGGACGAGCGCATCCGTGCCTACGACGCCGATCGTTCCGTCGAACCCGCCACGGATGAGGAGTACCGCGCCGAGTTCTACGACCTGCGGATCTCGGCCAAGGTCGTCGACTCGCTCGAGGACGCGATCGCGCACATCACCGAGTACGGCACGCAGCACACCGAGGCGATCGTGACCGAGGACCCGGCGGCCGCCCAGCGCTTCGTCGACGCGATCGACGCCGCTGCGGTGATGGTGAACGCCTCGACACGATTCACCGACGGTGCGGAGTTCGGCTTCGGCGCCGAGGTCGGCATCTCGACGCAGAAGCTCCACGCGCGAGGGCCGATGGGCCTTCCCGAGCTCACCACCTACAAGTTCGTCGTCCGTGGGAACGGACAGGTCCGCGCATAGACTCCCCGTGGGGGGATGACCGAGCGGACGAAGGTGACGGTCTTGAAAACCGTTAGGGGCGCAAGTCCCTCCAGGGTTCGAATCCCTGTCCCCCCGCAGCGACCCAGCGCTCAGAGCCCACGGTAGGCCGGTTCGCGCTCGATCTCCACGGTGGCCACGTCCTCGGGAGTTCGGAGCATGTAGACGGGGCGGAAGCCCTCGCGTTCCAGGCCCTCGAGTGAGCGACGAAGCTCGGAGCGCTGGCGACGGCTCACGTCCATCCCGACCTGCCGATCCGGGCGGGACGCGTTCCGTTCGAGGCAGAGCTCCTCAGGCAGGTCGAAGACGATCGCCACCGGGGGCACGTGGGACGCCCACGCCAGCTCGAGCAGCGGCTGCCGCGCATGGAGCTCGATGCTCGTCGCGTCCACGACGGTGAGCTTCCCGGCCTCCAGGCGCTTCGCCGCGATGAGGTGCAGCACCTCGAACGCGGCGTCGGTCGCACCCAGGTCGTTCTCGTCGTCGCTCACGAGTCCCCGGCACACGTCCGAGGAGATGACTTCGGTCGGCGTGAAGTGCCTGGCGGCGAACGTCGACTTCCCCGAGCCGGACGCGCCCACCAGAACGACGAGCGATGGCTCGGGAACCGCGATCTTCATCGGCTGAGCAGCTACCTTCAACAGGGCGTGCCATTATCCCAAGGACCCTGGCGCGAGTCTGCCGCGACAAGGGCCGAAGGTCTTGGGGGGTCATTGGCCCGGAGATCCTCCAGGCCGTAGGGTGCGCGTATGCGGCTTCGGAGCTCATGAAGGCGGACCCTGCACTCGATCGAGGACGCCAGGCGTTCGGCGCTCGTTCGTGGAAGGACGCCTACGTCCAGCTGACGGCCGCCGAGCGCGCGGCCCCGCTCGGGGTCGAGGACCTGGAGTTCCTCGCGGTGAGCGCCCAACTCACGTCCCACGATGAGGACAGCGTGGAAGCGTGGGCTCGCGCGTACCGGGCGTGCATGGATCTCGGCGATGTGCGGCATGCCGCACGTTGCGCGTTCTGGCTGGCGTTCGGTCTCGTTAATCGTGGCGCGATGTCGCGCGCGAGCGGGTGGCTGTCCCGGGCCGGGCGCGCGCTCGATGGTGAACAGGCCTGCGCGGAACAGGGCTACCTGCTCCTTCCCCAGGCGATCGGCGCCTTCGAGGATGGCGATCTGCCGGGCGCGCTCGAGGTCTTCGCCGAAGCCACGGCGCTCGGCGAGCGCTTCGGTGAGGCGGACCTCACGACGATGGCCAGGCTCGGTCAGGGCCGCGCCCTGGTCCGAATGGGGAAGGCGTCCCGTGGCGCCGCCCTCCTGGATGAGGCCATGGTGGCCGTGACCGACAACGAAGTGTCGCCGCATGTGGTGGGAGAGGTGTACTGCAGCGTCATCGAGGCGTGCCGCGAAATCTTCGACGTACGCCGGGCCCACGAATGGACGGAGGCACTCACGCGTTGGTGCGACGCGCAGCCAGACCTCGTTCCGTATCGAGGACAGTGCCTCACGTACCGCGCCGAAGTCATGCAGATGCACGGTCGCTGGGATGAGGCACTCGAGCAAGCGCGTCGGGCGTGCGAGCTCCTTGCATCGCCGAGTCCACACCCCGAACTGGGCGCCGCGTTGTATCGCTTGGGGGAAGTGCTGCGGCTCCGCGGCGATGTTTCTGACGCCGAGGCCGCGTATCAGCGAGCAAGCGAACGCGGTCGCAGTCCCCAGCCGGGCCTGGCGCTCCTTCGGCTCGCCGCGGGAGCGGCCAGCGCCGCGGTTCACATGCTGAACGTGGCGCTGCTGGAGGTTGGTGATCCCCCGGCGCGGGCAGCGCTGCTTCTCCCGCACCTGGAAGTGCTGCTGGCGGTCGGCGAGAACGACCTCGCCCGGGCTGCGTGCCGCGAGCTATCGGGGCTCGCCGAGGTCTTCGACTCGTCGTTGCTCCGCGCGCAGGTCGCCCATGGTCTGGGCGCAGTGCTCCTCGCCGAGGGTGACCCTCGAGGGGCGCTCATCCCGCTCGTCGAGGCCCGGTTGGCCTGGCAGGCGCTGGACGCACCCTACGACCAGGCCAGATCGAGATTCCTGCTCGGGCTCGCCCATCGAGACCTGGGAGACGAGGAGGGAGCCCGGATGGAGCTGGACGCGGCTCGCCGGACCTTCCAGGAACTAGGAGCGAGGACGGACCTGGCCTTCCTCGCACGCAAGGTCGGAGGGCAAGGGCCCGGCGTTGCCGGCCTCACCGGCCGAGAGGTCGAGGTGCTCAGGCTCATCGCGGCCGGCAAGACGAACAAGGCAATCGGCGACGAGCTGTTCATCAGCGAGAAGACTGTCGCCCGCCATGTGAGCAACATCCTTACGAAGCTGCGGCTGGACAATCGCGCCGCAGCGACCGCCCACGCCTTCAAGCACGGACTGGTGTAGCCGGCTACACAGAACCACCCATTTCGGTCTACAAGAATTGGGCAAGCCTGCCGATGCGGCGGCAGCCCCGTGCGACCTAGCGTCCTCACCACCGAGGAGAGCGAAGGAGCGGGCATGGACGACGCACGGGGTACGGAGCGGATCCAAACGGTGATCGTCGGCGGAGGTCAGGCCGGACTCGCGGTAGGTTACCATCTCGCCAGGCGCAACATGCCCTTAGTGATCCTGGACGCGAGCGGCCGAGTGGGAGACGCATGGGGACGGCGATGGGACTCGCTTCGTCTGTTCACTCCGGCTCGCTTCGACGGCCTTCCGGGCATGCGATTCCCGGGTCCGAGAAACGCGTTCCCGACCAAGGATGCGATGGGCGACTTCCTCGAGGCGTACGCGGGGCGATTCCAGCTGCCGGTCCGGAGGGGGACGAGGGTCGAGAGCCTTTCCCGGCCGCGCGACCGGTTCGTACTCAGTTCCGGGAGCGCCAGGTTCGAGGCGGAGAACGTCGTGGTAGCCATGTCGAACTTCCAGCGGCCACGTGTCCCCTCGTTCGCGAACGAGCTCGACCCGGGCATCCGCCAACTCCACGCAACGGAGTATCGGAATCCCGCCCAGCTCCAGGCTGGCGGCGTGCTGATCGTCGGGGCGGGGAACTCCGGTTCCGAGATCGCCACCGAGCTGGCCGGGACGCGCGCTGTCTGGATGGCCGGGCCCGACACGGGGCACGTGCCGTTTCGGATCGAGACGCCCATCGCCCGGCTCGTCTTGATCCGACTGGTTCGGTTCGTCGGGCATCACGTCCTGAACGTCAGCACGCCGATCGGTCGGCGGGTCCGTCCCAAGCTGCTGCATCAGGCCGACCCGCTGATCCGCGTGAAGCCCAAGGACCTTGCCGCCGCGGGCGTGGAGCGTGTGCCTCGGGTCGCCGGCGCCCGAGCCGGCAAGCCTGTCTTGGAAGATGGCCGGGTCCTCGACCCGAGCAACGTGGTGTGGTGTACGGGCTTCAACCCTGACTTCTCCTGGATCGACCTACCGGTGTTCGGCGAGGACGGTGAGCCGATGCACGAGCGCGGCATCGTGCCCTCACAGCCGGGCCTCTACTTCGTCGGGCTGCACTTCCTCACGGCGATGACGTCGTCGCTCGTGACCGGCGTGGGCAGGGACGCGCATCGAGTCGCACTGGCGATCGCGTCGCACGCTCGGGAAGGGTCCGCTGAGCCCCTGGCAGGTTGACCTAGGCGTTGGCCTCGGTTAGCTCAGCGACGAGTTGGCACACCCGCCGGTCGATCTCATCTCGGATCGCGCGTACCTCCTCGACCGGCTTGCCCGACGGGTCCGGCAGGTCCCAGTCGAGGTATCGCTTGCCGGCGTAGATCGGGCACGCGTCGCCGCAGCCCATCGTCACGACCGCGTCCGCTTCGCGAACCGCCTCGTCGGTGAGCCGCTTGGGAACCTCACGGGAAAGGTCGATCCCGATCTCGCTCATCGCCTCGACGACGGCGGGGTTGATCGCGTCGCCGGGTTCGCTCCCGGCGGAGCGGACACGCACGCGGCCGTGCGCATGACGATCGAGGAGCGCCGCGGCCATCTGGCTGCGTCCGGCGTTGTGCACGCAGACGAACAGGACCTCGGGCGGCTCGCTCACGACCTCTTGCGCGCCTTGATGATGGTCGAGTGGATCCCGGGAACGCCCTCGTGGGTGGCGGTGATGCTGATGTCGACGAACCCCGCGTCTCGCAGGCTCTGCTCGTACTCCCGGAAGGAGAGCGCCCCCGCGACGCAGCCGACGTACGTTCCGCGCTCGGCCCGAACCCGAGGAGTGAGCGCGTCGTCCGCGACGACATCCGCGATGCCGATCCGGCCGCCCGCACGAAGCACCCGAAACATCTCCGAGAACACGCGCGGCTTTTCGGTCGACAGGTTGATGACACAATTCGAGATCACGACGTCGACCGTGCTCGCGGGAAGCGGGATGTCCTCGATGTAGCCCTTCAGGAACTCGACGTTGGTGGCCCCGGCCTCGTCCCGGTTCCGGATCGCGAGGGCCAGCATCTCATCGGTCATGTCCAAGCCGTAGACCTTGCCTGTCGGGCCGACCCGCTTGGCGGACAGCAGGACGTCGATCCCGCCACCCGACCCGAGGTCGAGCACGGTCTCCCCGGGACGCAGGTCGGCGACGGCGGTGGGGTTCCCGCACCCGAGGCTCGCGAGCACCGCGGCGTCGGGGAGCCGCTCCTCGGCGAGCGCGTCGTACAGCTCCGGCCCGAACGCGTGCCCTTCCTCGGCGCAGCTCTTCCCCGGATGGCAGCAGTCGCAGGCCGCTCCCGTGCCCTCGATGACCGCGAGTGCCGCCTTCGCGTACCTGGTGCGGACCTCTTCCCGAAGGTCGTTCGTCATCTAACTGCCTCCTTCATGTCGAACACGGTGGCTAGCTTGTCGAGCGCATCACGCTTGAGCGAGTAGTAGCCCCACGTAGCGCGCTGCTCACGCTCCAGGAGCCCCGCGTGAAG
>VAYJ01000003.1 GCA_005888465.1 Actinomycetota bacterium | reverse complement strand
CGCCTGACCGACGTCACGCGCCGCCCGCTTTACGCGGCCGGATGCCTTGCGCACCTTGCCCTTGGCCTGGTCAATTTTTCCCTCGGCCTGGAGCCGGCGATTGCCGGTCGCCTTACCGACCGCTTCCTTGACGCGGCCCTTGGCTTCATCGGTGATTCCCTTCGCGGTGTCACGTCGGTTGCTCGGCACGATGGTCACCTCCGGCTCGTTGGGATCTAGCGGTGAGAACGTTGCCCCGGCGAGCAGGGCGTCAAACGTGACCGGGGCTGCTGGGATGATCCTCCAAGCGAACGTCGACGATGTTTTCGGGACGGCGGCTCTCGCGCTCGGCCGCCGACCGGACCGCCTGTTCGTCCCCGCGCGCGGGTGGTGGCGGCAGGAGGCTTCGCGGCCAGAGCCGCTCGCGCAGGACGACGTTTAACTCGGCGGCGAGGAGGCTTCCCTGCGCGCCCAGGTAGAGCCAGGAGAGGAGCCCGATGACCACGGCGAACGTTCCGTAGACCTGCGAGGCTCCGCGGATCTGGTGTGCCACGTAGTAGCCGCCCAGTAGGTGCAGCCCTGTCCAGAACAGGGCCCCGGCGACCGCGCCGGGGAGCACGTCACGCCACGACAGTCGGCGCTTCGGGAGGATGCGAAACGCGCAGAGATACAGGCCGAGGTTCAGCACGAGGAGGGCGGCGATGACGAGCGCTCGCACGACGTCCGATGTCGATCCCGCCGCTGCGAGCCCCGAGAGCAGGGAGGTCGCGGCGAGCCAGAGGCCGAAGGCGACCAGCATGATCAAGCTTCGCAGCAGGCGGTTCGCGAACCCCGCCTGATCTCGAACGGGCACACCCCAGACCCGGCTCATGGCCGCCTGCATGTATTGGATGACCCCGAGCCCGGCCCAGGTCGACATCACGAGGCCCACCGCGAGCGCCAGGCCACTTCCCCGGAGCGTCCCTGCCCGAGCGGCCGAGCCGATCAGCGGGAACGAGTCGAAGACGGCGGGCGCGAGGCGGTTGGTCGCCCCGAGGATGAACCCCGCGATCGTGACGAACACCAGGATGAGCGGGAAAAGCGAGAAGAACCCGTAGTAGGCGATCAGCGCCGAGAGGCTACCGGCCTGGTCCTCGCCGAACTTTTTCGCGACCGCGACGGGGATCGCCGTCAACCGGTGGCGCTGCTGGAAGCGATCGATCGCTCGCGCCGTTCGCCCGATGCCTGCCATACGCGGGTCCTTCCCACGACGGGCCCGGACCGAACCCCTCTCGTGTGCGTCCCCACCGAACGGGGTAAAGAGACGGCCATGGACATGGCAATGGCGGCGCTGGGCGTTGCGGCGCTCGTCTACGGCTGGATCCGCGCGATCCTCTGGGCGGTCAATGAAGATCGTCGGAACGGGCGCGAGCCCGAGTGGATGCGCATCCTCGATGCCGAGCTCGAAGAAGACCTCAAGACCTACCTGCACCCGTCGCGCATGGCCCGGGACGGGGAGGAGGGGGCCGCCTAGCCCTCGGCGGCTGGTGCCTCGACGAACTCGAAGCGATCCTCGAGGAGCGTCAGCCGGAAGATCCGGTCCGCGGGCCCGAGGGGACGAACGAGCAGCAGACGACGACCTTGGGTCCGGGCGTTGGCCCTTGGCCAGGAGCAGGTTGAGGCCTGTCGAATCGTGGACGTTCGGGCGGGACCCTTCCCTCCGCGGCGACGGCGACAAACGTCGAGCGACGCCGGCTCCGTTTCTTCCGCCTGGCGATCGGGAAGGATGGGGATGCTTCCCCCGATCCAGGAGGTGAGTTCGGATGCCCAAGGACGACGAACAGGCGGCCGTGGCCGTATCCGTGGTCGATGCGGACCAGGACGCACCCGAGGTCCAGATGTGTTGTGACGGCTCGGGGCGCACCGCCGAGCAACATCGCGCGGAGTCGCCCGACCACAAGTGCTGCAGCGACTCCTAGCAGCACCGAGGCATGCGAGGGAGGAGCCGGCTGAGCACATCGACCCGGCACCTCCCCGCGCCATGCAGGAAACCCGGTGATTGACTCGCCCCAGATCGGGAAAGAGACCCACATGTTCGGATCGAAGGAGGGATCGATGGACCAGGCGCGCTTCGACGAGCTCAACCGCAAGCGCTACCTCGATGGCCTCACCGACGAGGAGGCCGACGAACTCGGCCGACTGATGGCCGAGCGCGAGGGCAAGCCCTACCAGAGCGCCGAGGAGTTCCACCACGAGCACGACGTCGAAGACGAGGCCGACGCCGCGCGCCGCCAGCTCCGGCAAGCCGGCTGACCCGGCGCCGGGCGCACGCTAGCTCGGCGTCACCGGGGGTGCGAGATCGACGATCCTGAGTGCGCCGGGTGTCGGTGACGGCTGCGGATTGACGCCGAGGCGCTCGGGCGGCGAAGCTGCCCGACATGACCAACCTCGACGCCGTCCGAACGCTCGCCCTCAGCCTTCCCCGGTCCTACGAGGCGCTCGTGCACGATCGCGTCAAGTTCCGCGTGGGACGGATCGTGTATCTGGCCTTCTCGCGAGATGAGACCGTGATGGGCTTCGCCTTTCCTAAAGAGGAACGCGAGGCGCTCGTCGCGTCGGAGCCCGAGAAGTTCATGATGCCCGGCCAGGGCCACCTGCGCTATCAGTGGGTGCACGCGAGGCTGGCGGCGATCGACGACGAGGAGATGCGCGAGCTGGTCCTGGACGCCTGGCGGATGGTCGTGCCCAAGCGAGTCGCGGCAGATCACCTGGGCGAATCGATCGCCTGATGCCGGGGGGCGAACCGTTCGCCGACCTGCTCGGCTTGGAGGTCGTCGAGGTCGGACCCGGTGCGGCGACGGTCCGGGGGACCGTGGGCTCGGAGCACCTGAACGCGCACGGGATCGGGCACGGCGGGTTCGTGTTCGCGCTCGCCGACCACGCGCTCGCCATGGCGTCGAACAGCCACGGACCCGCGGCCGTCGCCCTGGTGGCGACCATCCACTTCACCCGCCGCGTGCGGGCGGGCGAGACGCTCGTGGCGAGGGCCCGCGAGGTCTCACTCGGCCGGAGCGCCGCGACGTACGAGGTCACGGTGGAGACCGACGGCGGGCGAACGGTCGCGCTCTTCACGGGCACGGTGCACCGCCTGCCGGACGCATGAGCGATGGCGATCTCGCCGCCGTGCTGCTGACGGGCCCCTTCGGCGTGGGCAAGAGCGCGGTCGCGGCGGAGGTGGCCGACGCGCTCGAGCGCCGGGCGGTGCGCTACGCGATGCTCGACCTGGATTACCTCGCATGGGGGTACGCGGGGAGCGACGACGACAGGGCCGAATTCGGCATGATGCTGCGGAACCTCGAGCCTGTCCTGTCGAACTACCTGGCGGTCGGCGTCGACCGGGTCATCCTGGCACGGACCATTCATGCGGCGAGCGAGCTCGAGAGGCTGCGCGCGGCCCTGCCGATGCCCTTCGTGTCGTCCGGCTGTCGGTCCCGTGGCCCGAGATCGAGCGGCGGCTCGGGGCCGACGTAACGTCCGGCCGCGCGGACGACCTTCGCCGGGCCGCGGAGCAGGTACGCGCGTCGCCCACCAACGGCGTGGAGGACCACGTGGTGTCGAACGACCGTTCGGTACGGGAGGTGGCGGGCGAGATCCTGGCCTGGCTCGGGTGGACGCCCAAGCTCTAAAATACGGCATCTGGGGGTGGCGCCTGCGGCTCAGGGTGAGGCCGGGTTCGGCCGAAGGAACATAACAACGACGGCGTTCGCGCCCCTGGAGAGCTCTGTGCCGGACGAACCGAACCAGAACGGCGTGCCCCGCGTGCTGCTCGCGGACGACGGGCGGGAGACCCTGGCGCTGCTGCATGGGATCCTGCAGTACGAGGGCGTGGACGTGGTCGGCGTGGCCGCCAACGGGTTCGAGGCGGTAGACATGGCCGACCGGCTCCGGCCGGACGTGGTCCTGATGGACCTGCGGATGCCCGGCCTGGACGGCTTCGAGGCGACCCAGTCGATCAAGGAGGCCCATCCCTGGATCCAGGTGGTCTTCCTGACCTTCTACGACGAGCTCTTGCCGAAGCGAAGCCCACAGGAGACGGGCGCGTTCGCCTTCCTCCTCAAGGGATGCTCGCCGGGACTCATGCGCGACGTCATCTTCCGCGCCGCGCGCGAGGCCTGGAGCCAGCGGTGGGGGAGCGAGCCGCAGGAGCCGGCTACCCAGGGGCCGGGATCGCCCCGAGCTGCATCAGCAGGGTGATCGCATCGTTCAGCCCAACGTGCTCGACCACCTTGCCGTCCTGGAGCCGGTAGACGCTCCAGGACTCGATGTCGAACGGCCGCCCGTTCGCCGGAACGTGAAACGCCGGGAACCCTCCCTGGTTCGTGCCCCGGACGCGTGAGCGGACGAACACCCGGTCGCCGTCCGCGATGACGTCCAGGATCTCCTGGGTCCGGTCAGGGAAGGACTGCATGACGCCCTGATGGGACATCTTCGCGCCCGCCAACCCCGCGGGGAGCCCGGGCGTCCCAGAACGCGAGTTGTCGAAGCCGAGCGAAGTGCCGGTCGAGATCGTCGAGCCGATTGCTTCCCCCATGCCTCCTCGATCGCGCGGATCACCTCGGCATTGCCGTTTGTCATGACGGGACCTTCCTCCTGGGTGGTTGCCCCGACGACGAACGGGAACGACCGCGATCGACAGGCCTCCCGAAACGCGGGAAGCCTCACTTGCAAGAACATGCAGGACCACGGTATCGTTACTGACCACACCTGCGAGGGAGCCTGGATGGCGGTCCAGATCGAGCACAGGTCCGGGAGCGCGAGGTCCCACTGGCGCTTCACGGGCAACGAGATGGCGCGCCTCGGCGGGTTCTTCGGGTTCGTCGGGCTCCTCCACGTGCTGGGATGGGGGTTCTTCCTTCTCTACGCCCACGACTTCGGGCGCGTATACGCGGGCGCCGGCGCCCTCGCGTACAGCTTCGGGCTTCGGCACGCCTTCGACGCCGACCACATCTCGGCCATCGACGACACCACCCGGTTCCTCATGCAGAAGGGCAAGCGCCCGCTGGGGGTCGGGTTCTTCTTCTCGCTCGGCCACTCGACGATCGTCTTCGGCCTCTCGCTCGCGATCGCCTTCGCGGCCGAGGCCGTCCAGCGCCACCTCAAGACCTTCCAGTCGATCGGCGGGGTGATCGGGGCGACGGTGTCGGGGTCGTTCCTCTGGCTCGTCGGGATCCTGAACCTGATCGTGCTCGTCGGCATCGTGAAGGTCTGGCGGGAGATGAAGCGCGGCAGCTACAAGCGCGAGGAACTCGAGGACCTGTTGCTGCAGCGCGGCTTCATGAACCGGCTCCTCGGCAAGCGCTTCCGGAACCTCATCAGCGAGAGCTGGCAGATGTACCCGGTGGGGATCCTGTTCGGGCTGGGCTTCGACACCGCGAGCGAGGTCGGGCTCCTCGCCGTCACCGCCGCCGCGGCGACGACGAGCCGCGGCCCGAGCGGGGGCCACATCCCGTTCCTGGGGATCATCGCGTTGCCGATCCTGTTCGCGGCCGGCATGTCGCTCATGGACACCGCCGACGGCGCGTTCATGGCGAAGGCGTACGACTGGGCGTTCGCGAGCCCGCTCCGCAAGGTCTACTACAACATGACGACGACGGGCCTGTCCGTGTTCGTCGCGCTCGGCGTCGGCACGATCGAGTACCTACAGGTCATCAGCGCGAAGCTGCACGCGCAAGGGGGCGTCTTCGGCTGGATCGACCGGCTGAACTTCCAGGTGCTGGGCTACGCGATCGTGGCGACATTCGTCGTCACGTGGATGGGCTCGGTGATCCTGTTCAAGGTCAGGAAGGTCGAGCAGCGCTACGCGAGCCGCGTCGCGGACTAGGTCTCGCATGTTCCCGCTGGCACCGCGCACACACCCCTGAGATCGCGAAGTGGGTGAGGTCGGGCTGGAAGCCGCGATGCCGCGACACCACCGCCTCGAGCGCCGCGGCCTCGCCGATCGAGAGCGAGTCGTCGGCGCCGCACCGGGAGCACGTGAGGTGCACGTGCGTGGCCTCGGCGCGCCGGTGGTACTCGGCTCCGGATTCAAGGTGGGCGTGGGACAAGACCCCCAGATCCTCCAGGAGGTCGAGGGTCCGGTAGACCGTGGAGGGGTTCACGCCCGGCACGCGATCCTCGACCCGCCGGGCCACGGTGACCGGCGTGATGTGCCCGCTCGCGCTCATGATCTCGGCGACGATCGCCCGGCGCTGGGGCGTCATGCGAAGCCCCTTCGCTCGGAGCAGATCGATCACGGATTGGGCGCTCGCGGCCGGCACGCCCCAAGTCTACCTCGGCGAGTTGCAGCTGCACGTTCTTGCGGGAGCGGGATTCGTCAGGCCTGGGCGGCGGCGCGGCCGCGGTTCTGCAGGCTGAGTTTGAGCGTCCACGCGAACCGGATCGTCCGCCAGAGCACCGATGGCGGGCAGTCCTTGATGAGGTAGCAGTAGACACCCGCCTCCTGCGCCGCCTGTTTGAGCGAGGCGTCGCCGTAGGCGGAGAGCAGGATGATCTGCGTGTCGGGCTCGGTCGCGAGGATCCGGCTCGCCGCCTCGATCCCGTCCATCTTCGGCATCCGAAGGTCCATCAGCACCACGTCCGGGTGCGTCTGCGCCGCCCGGGCGACCGCTTCCGGGCCGTCCGGCGCCTCGGCGACGACGTCGACGCCCTCCTCGACGAGCCAGCTCCGCACCATGGTGCGGAAGCCGTAGTCGTCGTCCACGACCATGACCCGCGGGACCAGGGCGTCGTCGTCGTCGTGGGAGCCCACCGGGATCCCGACGCCCGACTGGGCGAGCTGGGACAGGGATTCGGCAGCGTCCTCCCTCGTCCAGTCCTGGTCGGGCTCGTCCTCAGGCATGCGGGTACTCCTCCCGGGTCGGTCCCCTCGAGTATCGGCACTCCCTGCCCGGTGTCTGAGCCTCGGCGGAAGGTTGCGCTCAGGCCCGCTAACCTCTGACGCCATGGCGGGCAGAAGGTCGGTCAAGCGAACCCCCTCCCCCGAAGCGGCGACGCTCGGTGAGCCGAGCTATGTCTGGCGATCGGGCCAGGAGCGGCGCCTCGCGCTCATCCGTCGGTACGTGGCGCTCGAGGGAGCGAGGATCCTGGACGTCGGGTGCGGCATCGGGACCTACGTCCGGCGCTTCCGCGACCTGAGCCCGCACACCTTCGGGATCGACGTCTCCCTCGACCGGCTTCGGGAATCCGGACTGCCGGGGATGGTCGTGGCCAAGGGGGAGCGGTTGCCGTTCGCCGATGCATCCTTCGACGTCCTGGTCTTCAACGAGGTGATCGAGCACGTCGAGGACGACCGCCGGACGATCGAGGATGCATTGCGCGTGCTCCGCGACGGCGGCTCCATCGTGATCTACGCGCCGAACCGCTTGTACCCCTTCGAGACGCACGGGATCGTGTGGAAGGGCCGCTACCGGTTCGGCAACATCCCGCTCGTCAACTACCTGCCGAACCGATGGCGGGACCGCCTGGTTCCCCACGCCCGCGCGTACACGAAGCCGACGATCCGCCGGCTCTGGGCGGAGCTGCCGCTCGATGTGGTCGTCCACGGCCACGTGTATCCGGGCTTCGACAACGTCGTGGCGCGGCGACCGAGGCTCGGCCGGAGCCTCCGGGCCGCCCTCTACCGCGCCGAGCGAACGCCCGCCGCCGCGTTCGGACTCTCGCACTTCGTGGTGCTTCGCAAGCGGTCCGCCACCGCGTGAGCGCGACAGGCGCGCGGTACCATACCGGCACTGCTGGGCCACGGCAGTGCAACCCGCAAAGGATCGTCATGGATCGCTACAACCCCGAAGAGATCGAGCCGAAGTGGGAGGCCATCTGGGAGAAGGAGGGCCTCTTCCGCGCCGTCGAGGAAGACGACGGGCGCCCCCGCTTCTACAAGCTGCACATGTTCCCCTACCCGTCGGGCGACCTGCACATGGGGCACGCCGAGGCGTTTGCGATTAGCGACATCATCGCCCGTTACCGCTGGATGCAGGGCATGAACGTCCTGCATCCGATCGGCTGGGACGCCTTCGGCCTGCCGGCGGAGAACGCGGCGATCAAGCGCGGCCTGCACCCGCGTCCCTGGACGGATCGCAACATCGCCGAGCAGGAACGAACCTTCCGCCGCTACGGCATGGCGTTCGACTGGTCGCGCAAGCTCTCGACGGCCGACCCCGACTACTACCGCTGGACGCAATGGCTGTTCCTGCAGCTCCACGCGAATGGCCTCGCCTATCGGAAGCTGGCGCCGGCCAACTGGTGCCCGAAGGACCAGACGGTCCTCGCGAACGAGCAGGTCGTCCAAGGGCGGTGCGAGCGCTGCGGGACGCCGGTCGTCCGGCGGGATCTGACGCAGTGGTTCTTCAAGATCACCGACTACGCCGATAGGCTGCTGGACGACATGGCCCAGCTCGACTGGTCCGATCGCGTCCTCACCCAGCAGCGCAACTGGATCGGCCGCTCGTACGGCGCCGAGGTCACGTTCGAGATCGAGGAGACGGGTGACCGGATCCCGGTGTTCACGACCCGGCCGGACACGCTGTGGGGCGTCACGTTCTTCGTGTTCGCGCCCGAGCATCCGCTCCTGGCGAGCCTCGCGGAGGCGGGTGGCACGTCGGCGGCCGTGAGGGACATCCAGGACCGGCTCCAGCGCACGCACGTGTCCGAGCGTGAGGAGACGCTGTCGCGCGAGGGCGTGCCGTTGGGTGTGCACGCCGTGAACCCGGTGAGCGGCGAGCGCGTGCCCTGCTTCGTCGCCCCCTACGTCCTGATGGAGTACGGGACGGGCGCGGTGATGGGCGTCCCGGCGCACGACCAGCGCGACTTCGAGTTCGCCCGGGAGCACGGCCTGGAGGTCCGGGTGGTGATCCAGCCGCAGGGCGTCCAAGTCGACCCCGACGACATGTCGGAGGCGTTCGCGCACGAGGGCGTGATGGTGAACTCCGGGCCGTTCGACGGGACGCCGTCGCCGGCCTCGATCCAGGCCGTGACCGAATGGCTGGAACGCGAGGGGATCGGGCGGGCCGCGACCTCGTACCGGCTGCGGGACTGGCTGGTCTCGCGCCAGCGCGCCTGGGGCCCGCCGATCCCAATCATCTACTGCCCCACGTGCGGCGAGGTCCCCGTGCCCGAGGCCGACCTGCCCGTGGTGCTCCCCGACGACGTCGACTTCTCGCCGCAGGGCGAGTCGCCCCTCGCCAGGAACGAGGCCTTCGTGAACGTGACGTGCCCCTCCTGCGGCGGTCCGGCGAAGCGGGAGACCGACACCCTGGACACCTTCGTCGATTCGTCCTGGTATTTCCTGCGGTACACCTCGGCGCAGGACGACGAGGAGCCGTGGTCGCCCGAGGCCGTGCGGCGGTGGCTGCCGGTGGACATGTACAGCGGGGGGATCGAGCACGCGATCCTGCACCTGCTCTACGCGCGCTTCATCGTCAAGGTCCTGTTCGACCTTGGCCACCTGGAGTTCATCGAGCCATTCCACAAGCTCCTGAACCAAGGCATGGTCATCTACCGGGGCGCGGCGCTCTCCAAGAGCAAGGGGAACGTCGTAGAGCCGCTGCCGCTCATCGAGACGTGGGGCGCGGACACGATCCGGCTGACCATGATGTTCGCGGCGCCGGTCGAGGACGATGTGGATTGGGCGACGGTGTCCGTCGCGGGCATGCACAAGTGGCTCGGGCGAGTGTGGCGAGCTGTGCACACGGCCGCGAAGGGCGCGAATGCGGACGGTAGCGCAACGGAGCGCCTGGGCCGGGCGGCGCATCGAGCGACGAAGGCGGTCACGAGTGACTACGAGCGCTTCGGGTTCAACGTCGCCATCTCCAAGATGATGGTCTTGACGAACGAGCTGCAGCGAGCGATCGAAGGCGGCGCGGCGGCCGATGTGGTGCGCGATGCCGCCGAGCGCCTCGTCGTGCTGCTCGCCCCGATCGCGCCCCACATCACCGAGGAGCTCTGGCGCGAGACGCTGGGACATGCCGAGAGCGTGCTGCACGCTGGCTGGCCGTCCTGGGACGAGGCCCTGACCCGCGAGGACGAGGTCACCCTGATCGTCCAGGTGGACGGCCGCGTCCGCGACCGCATCACCGTGAGGGCGTCGGCCGGCGAGGAGGAGTGCCGAACGGTCGCCCTGGCGTCCGAACGCGCCCGGGCGGCGGTCGGTGACCGCGTCGTCGCCGAGACGATCGTGCGCCCCCCGAAGCTCGTCAACCTCGTCACGCGGAGCGCCTGAGGGAACTTCTCCCCGTGTGACCGAATTCACTGCGTCGCGAACGGAGCGCTGGTAGCGTGCCGGTCGGCCCCGCCCCCCGGCGGTCGTGCGGTCTCGATGTTCGTCGATCGGCGGGGGCGCGGTGGACGGGGAATCGATCCGGGAACGATTGCGGGAGCTCCAGGCGCGCGAGCTCGCCGGCCTCTTGGTGCTCGCCGCGCTCGTGGTCGGCGGCGGCGTCCTCTGGTACGTGCGTTCCCTTCCCAGCCAGGTCCGCGTCGAGGCGGCGGTGGGACGAACCGCGCCCGCATTCGCGTCACCTCCTGGAGCCGTCGCGACGCCGTCGCCCTCGCCCGGCGTGGTGGTGGTGGATGTCGCGGGATGGGTGCGTTCGCCGGGCGTCTACGAGCTGCCGGTCGGCTCCCGGGTCGTCGATGCGCTCCAACGGGCCGGCGGCGCGCGCCCGGGCGCGGACCTGACGAGCATCAACCTGGCGGCGCTCCTCACCGACGGCGAACAGGTCGTGATCGGCAAGCGCGGATCGACGGTCGGGTCCGGAAGCTCGGTGAGCGGCGCCGGGGGCGCGTCGGGGCCGGGAGGAGGACTCGTCAACATCAACACCGCCTCGCTCGAGGAGCTCGACACCTTGCCGGGGATCGGCTCCACGCTCGGGCAGCGCATCATCGACTACCGGGAGCAGCATGGGCCCTTCTCGTCGGTCGACGACCTGCTGAACGTGTCCGGGATCGGTGACCAGCGGCTGGCTGACCTTCGCGACCTGGTGACCGTCTAGGGATGGCCGGCTGGACGCTCACCGGGGCGGCGGCGGCGTTCTGGTACGGGATCGTCCTGGCGGGGCTCGGGTCGAACGGACTCGGAGCCGGAGCGTCGTGGGGGCTCCTGGCGGTCGGTATGGCAGCGCTCACGTGGACGGTGAGACGCCGGGGCGGCCGGGTGCTCACGATCGCGGGCCTCGCCGTGTCGTTCCTCGCCCTCGGCGTGGGCTGGGAGTCGCTGCACCTCCTTCGACTCTCGGAGTCGCCGCTCGCCCAGCTTCGGGCTCGAACGGTCCGCGTCACCGGCTCGATGGCCTCGGATCCGCGGGCTCGGGCCGTTGGCTGGACGGCCACAGTGAGCGTGGACCTGGTCGAGCTGATGGGCTCGGGCGGCTCCTCGGTCATCCGAACCCACGACGCGCTCTGGGTCGAAGGCCGCGGCGAGGTGCCGCGGATCGGCGAGGGCGACCGGATCGAAGCCGTTGGTCTGCTCACCTCGACGCGAGGCTCGTTCGGCGAGTTCCTTCGCCAGCGAGGGCTTGCCGGCGCGCTCCAGGCAGACCGGGTGATACGGCGCGGACCGCCCTCGTCGTGGTTGGTCCGCGCCGCCGACGCGCTGCGCTCAACGCTCGCTCGATCCCTTCGCCGCGTCCTGCCGCGGCACGACGCGGGCCTGGTGATGGGGCTTGCGCTCGGGGACACATCGATGATCGATGCCCGAACGGACGAGGACTTCCGCGCGACCGGGCTGTCGCACTTGACCGCGGTC
This sequence comes from Actinomycetota bacterium, assembly GCA_005888465.1. GTDB lineage: Bacteria > Actinomycetota > UBA4738 > UBA4738 > UBA4738 > AC-55. The sequence goes on along the minus strand of VAYJ01000003.1, from coordinate 6,474 downwards.
TCCGGCGAGAACGTGGCGATGTTCCTCGCGCCGATCATGGGGCTCGGGATGCTGGCGGGACTCGGGCGGCGAGGCCGGCTGACGCTCGGCCTCGGTGCCACGGCGTTCTTCGTCGTCCTCACGCGAGCGGAGCCCTCGGTCCTCCGAGCGGCGCTGATGGCCGGCCTCACCATGCTCGGGGTGTTCCTCGGCCGCCCGCGGAGCCCCCCGGCGATCGTCGGAGCCGCGGTGCTGCTGCTGATCGGACTCGACCCGACGCTCGTGTACGCGATCGGCTTCCAGCTCTCGGTGGCCGCAACGGTGGGAATGGCTCTGCTCGCGGGGCCGTTCGCGGAGCGTCTCCGGTTCCTGCCTCGATGGCTCGCGCTCGCCGCGGGCACCACCCTCGGCGCCCAGGCCGGCGTGACGCCGCTCCTCCTGTACCACTTCGGCGTCGTCCCGACGGTCACCCTGCCCGCGAACCTCCTCGCGTTCCCGGCCGTGGGGCCTGGGATGATCCTCGGGCTCGCCGCGGCTGCCGTCGGCCTCGCCGTTCGGCCCGCCGGTGCCCTCATCGGGTTGGCGGCGCTCCTCCCGCTCTCGTATCTGCAGGGCCTCGCCGACCGGCTCGCTCGTTCGCCGCTCCCGTCGCTGACATCCAACCCTGGCGGCCTGCTCACGCTCGCCGGCGGCCTCGCGGCGGTCGTCCTCCTCGCGTGGCTGGTCCGTGCCCGCCCTCGCCTGCGCGGCCCCGTGCTGGTCTCAATTGCCGTGGTCGTGCCGCTCTTCGTCTGGTCCTCCGCCCTCGGGGCCGGCTCGCCCTCGACGCTCACGATCACGTTCTTCGACGTCGGTCAGGGAGACGCAGCGCTCGTCCGGTCGCCAGCGGGGGCGGCCATCCTGATCGACGGCGGGCCGGACCCCGAGGAGGTCGCCCGCAAGCTGGCTGCCCTCGGCGTTCGGCGTCTTGACCTCATGGTCGCGACGCATCCGCACGCCGATCACGTGGCGGGCCTTCCGGCGGTCCTCACCCGATTCCCGGTCGGGCTCGCGATCGATCCGGGATGCCCGGGCGACTCCCCTTACTACGCGGACTTCCTGCGGGCGGTCCGCGACCACCACGTGCCCTTCCAACACCCCGGTCCCGGAACGGTGCTCCGTGTCGGCGACGTCAGGTTGGACGTGCTGGGACCGGAGCGCTGCTTCACGGGTACGAACTCCGATCCCAACAACGACTCGATGATCCTGCGCGTCTCCGACGGTTGGGCCACCGTCCTGTTTCCCGGTGACGCCGAGCAGCCATCGCAGACCGATCTCCTGCGCGACGACTCACCCGAGCTCGTGACCTTGGTGCTCAAGGTGCCCCACCACGGCGGCGACACCTCGCTCCCGACGTTCTTCGAAGCCGTCCACGGCCGCGTCGCTGTCGTGAGCGTAGGTCCCAACCGGTACGGGCACCCTGTCCCCGGCGTCCTCGCTGAGCTCGCCGCGGACGGCATGCGCGTCTATCGGACCGACCGTTCCGGTGACGTGACGGTGACGTTCGCCCATGGGCAGGTCTTCGTGAGCCCCGCGCACGGCTGAGCCTCCCTCCTACAATCGCGGCGTGGCGAACCCGCCGACCGGTGCCATCTTCTGGGGCGAGGACGAATACCTCCTGCGCCTCGCCGCGCTCGCGTTCCTCGAGGGTCAGGAGGCCCGCGCCACGGAAGTCGACGCGCGCGCCTGGCAGGGAGGCGAGACGTCCGACCTGTCGACGCCGTCGCTCTGGGGCGAGCGGCGAGCGCTTCTCGTCTCGGGGTGCCAGGGGCTCCCCGAGGCCGGCGTCCGCGAGCTTCGCGCCTACTTACAGACGCCCTCGCCGGACGCGCTCTGCGTGCTCACGCTCGTCTCGAAGGCCAGGTCGGCGCCTCCCCTCGCGAAGGCGGTCCAGCAGGCCGGAGGGCTGTCCAAGCAGGTTGCGCTCAAGCGCCAGGACCTCCCCGCGTGGGTCCTCGAGCGCGCTCGGGTGCATCGGGTCACCCTCACGCCTGCCGGCGCCACTGCCCTCGTCGGCGCGGTGGGTGAGACCGCGTCGGTCCTGGACCAGTCGGTCGCGCAGCTCGGGTCGGCCTATCCCGGGCGCGAGATCGGGCCCGACGAGGTTCGCACCCAGTTCCAAGGCCTCGGCGAAAGCCGGGTGTGGGACCTGTGCGACCAGGCATTCTCCCAACAGCTCGGTCCGGCTCTCCGCACGCTTCGGGCGCTCCTCGCCGCGGGCGAGGACCCGCTCCTGATCCTCGGGGGCATCGCGTCGCGGCTCCGCGACCTCATCCGAGTGGCGAGCCTGCCACCCCGCATGTCCTCCTCTGAGGTGGCCGCGGCCGCGAACCTCCGGTTCGACTGGCAGGCACGGCGCTACCGTGACCAGGCGCGCCGAACCGGGCTGGAGGAGCTGATCCGGCTCCACGCGCTGGTGGTCGACTCGGACCGCGCGTTGAAAGGTGGGTGGAGCGGCGAGGTGCTGCTCCCGTCGCTCGTCGCGGTGATGGCCGGGGACGAGACGGCCGCGCTGGACCTGCCCGTTCGGGTTAGTCGGTAGCGGCGGCCGCGCGGGTCAGGCGCGACTTGCGGCGGGCGGCGGCCCGCTTGTGGATCGCGCCCTTGGACGCGGCGCGGTCGAGCTCACGCGTCGCGCGGCGAACCTCCTGCGTCAGGTCATCACCCTCGGCTGCCTGGACGCGCTTGGCCGAGGTCTTGAGCGAGGACCGGATCGCCTTGTTGCGCAGCTGCCGCCCGGCGTTCTGACGGTTGCGCTTGATCTGCGACTTGATGTTGGCCACGGCGGCCGATTGTAGCAGCGTCACCGCGTACCCTAACGTCCGTGGATCAGGCCCTCATCCGCAACTTCTGCATCGTCGCGCACATCGATCACGGCAAGTCGACGCTCGCCGACCGGTTCCTGGAGCTCACCCATTCGGTGGCGGAACGCCAGATGCGCGACCAGTACCTCGACCGCATGGATCTCGAGCGCGAGCGCGGGATCACGATCAAGGCGCAGGCCGTCCGCCTCCGCTACGCGCCCTCGCCCGGCGCTCCCGATTATGAGCTCAACCTCATCGACACGCCCGGCCACGTCGACTTCACCTACGAGGTCTCCCGAAGCCTCGCCGCATGCGAGGGTGCGATCCTGCTCGTCGACGCGGCCCAGGGGATCGAGGCGCAGACGCTCGCGAACTTCCATCTTGCGCGCGAGGCGGGCCTCGCGATCATTCCCGCGCTCAACAAGATCGACCTTCCCGCCGCCGATCCCGACGAGGTCGCCCGAGAGCTCGCCGCGCTCGTCGGCGGCGAGCCCGCCGACGTGCTCCGCGTCTCCGCGAAGTCGGGTGACGGCGTGCCCGCGCTCCTCGACGCGGTCATCGACCACGTGCCGGCGCCCTCCGGAGACCCGGCCGCGCCGCTCCGCGCCCTCGTCTTCGATTCCACGTACGACCCGTATCGTGGCGTCATCGCCTACCTCCGCGTCGTCGACGGCGAGATCCGCGGCCGCGACCGAATCCTGTTCCTGTCAAACCGATTCGTCTCCGAGTCCGAGGAGGTCGGTGCCTTCGCACCCGAGCCCGAGCCCGTGCCATCGCTTTCCGCCGGCGACGTCGGCTACCTCGTCACGGGGGTGAAGGACGTCCGGCACGCGAAGGTCGGCGACACGGTCACGCTCGCGCGCCACGGCGCGACCTCCCCGCTTCCCGGCTATCGCGACCCCAAGCCGATGGTGTGGAGCGGCCTGTTTCCCGCAGAGGGCGGCGACTATCCGCTCCTGCGCGACGCCCTCGACAAGCTGAAGCTCTCGGACGCATCGCTCGTGTACGAGCCCGAGTCCTCGCTCGCGCTCGGGTTCGGCTTCCGGTGCGGGTTCCTCGGCCTGCTGCACATGGACATCGTGAAGGAGCGGCTGGAGCGCGAGTTCAACCTCGAGCTGATCGCGACCGCGCCGAACGTCGAGTTCCTCGTGCGCCGCGGCGAGGAGACCACAACCGTCCACAACCCCTCGGAGATGCCGGCGCCCGGCACCTACGACGACGTCGAGGAACCGTTCGTGATCGCGACCGTCGTGACGCCGTCGACGTACCTCGGGCCGGTCATGGACCTCTGCCAGTCGCGCCGCGGCTCCCTGCAGGACCTGAAGTACCTCTCGCCCGAACGAGCGGAGATCCATTACCTCCTGCCGCTCGCCGAGATCATCTTCGACTTCTTCGACCAGCTGAAATCGCGCACGCGTGGGTACGCCTCGCTCGACTACGAGCACTGGGGCTACGAACCGTCGGACCTCGTGCGCGTCGACGTGCTGCTGCAGGGCGAGCCGGTCGACGCGTTCTCCTCGGTGGTGCACCGCGAGAAGTCCTACGCGTACGGCCGGGTGATGACCGAACGGCTCCAAAAGCTGATCCCGCGCCAGCTGTACGAGGTGGCGATCCAGGCAACCATCGGCTCCCGCGTGATCGCCCGCGAGACGGTCCGCGCCAAACGCAAGGACGTGCTCGCGAAGTGCTACGGCGGCGACATCACCCGAAAGCGCAAGCTGCTCGAGAAGCAGAAGGAAGGAAAGAAGCGGATGCGGCGTGTGGGCCGTGTGGACGTGCCGCAGGAAGCGTTCATAGCGGCCCTTCGTGTCGACCAGGGCGCGGTGGGGGAGCGCAAATGACGGAGCGCGCCGGCCTCTACGTGCATGTCCCGTTCTGCCTCACGCGCTGCGGCTACTGCGACTTCAACACGTACGCGGGGCTCGATCACCTCGCCGGCCGCTACGTTGAGTCGCTGCGCGCCGAGGCCCGACTCACGTCACCCGAATGGAGCGGCGCGACGTTCGTCTCCATGTTCCTGGGCGGCGGCACGCCAACCACGATGCCGTCGAAGACAATCGCCGGTCTGATCGCCCACCTGCGCGAGTCCTTCGCCCTCGAGCCGACCGCCGAAGTCACGTCCGAGGCGAATCCCGACACCGTGGACGAGCCGTATCTGGTCGGTCTCCTCGAGGCCGGCGTGACGCGCCTGTCGATGGGCGTGCAGTCGTTCGATCCCGTGGTCCTCGACTCACTCGAACGCATTCACTCACCCCAGTCGGCTCGCGCCGCGTTCACAGCGGCCCGCGCCGCAGGCCCCAGCGACGTGAACCTCGATCTGATCTACGGCGCCCACGGCGAATCGCTCGACTCGTGGCAGCGAACGCTCGACGAAGCGATCGCCATGGGTCCCGAGCACCTATCCTGCTACGCGCTTACGATCGAGCCCGCGACGCCGCTCGGTCGCAAGGTCGCAGCCGGCCTGGTCCCTCCGCCCGACCCCGACCTCCAGGCCGAGATGTACGACCTGACCTGTTCAGCCCTCGGCGCCGCGGGCTACGAGCACTACGAGGTCTCGAACTGGGCCAAGCCTGGTCACCGGTGCGTCCACAACCTGGGCTACTGGGATGGTCGACCGTATCTCGGCCTCGGCGCCGGCGCGCATTCGTTCCGCGACGCGCGGCGTTGGTGGAACGTCCGCCCGCCACAGGAGTACCTGGAGCTGGTTGCGTCCGGCCAGCTCCCGACGGGCGGCGAGGAGCACCTCACCGATGAGGAGCGGGGCCTCGAACGGCTCCTCCTCGGCCTTCGCACCGCCGACGGCGTGCCCAAGGAATGGCTCGACCCGGCCCGCGCCGATCGGTTCGTCGCCGACGGCCTGGCGGTCAGCCGCAACGGCCACGTTGCCCTCACCGACCGGGGCATGCTCCTCGCGAACGAACTGACCCTGAGCCTCTGATCTGCGGGCGCCGGGCTTCCGCGCCGATGTCCTGTATCGTGGTCGGCAGGTCTAGCACTCCGAACGGGAGAGTGCTAACCGGATGGAGGATGATGGCCGGACAGACCCAGCTGAGCGAGCGCAAGGTGGCGATCCTTCGCGCCCTCGTTCGTCACTACATCCACACCGGCGAGCCGGTCGGGAGCGAGGCGCTCGCGACGGAGTCCGGGCTCTCGGTCAGCTCGGCCACGATCCGAAACGAGCTCGCGGCTCTCGAGGAGCTCGGGTATCTGACGCAGCCGCACACGTCCGCTGGCCGCGCGCCGACCGACCTTGCCTACCGCTACTACGTCGACCTGCTGCCGGCCCGGACGCGTCTGCGCGATGCCGAGCGCCGGGCGATCGTGCACTTCTTCGACGAGGCGCTCGAGGACATCGACGCGATCCTCCGGGGAACCACGCTCCTGCTGTCGAACCTCACTCGCTACGCGTCGCTGGCGCTCGCGCCGAGCCCGCGGCAGGAGGCGATCGCGCGCGCGGAGCTGGTGAGCGTGGGGTCGGGGACGCTGCTGCTCCTGGTGTTCGAGAGCAGCCGCGTGGAGAAGCGTGTGATGGAGCTGCCCGCCGGAGTCACTGCAGCCGACGTCGAGCGCGTGTCGTCGGAGATCGCCGGCTCGTTTCGGGGCGAGACGGTCGCGGGGGCGCGGGCTGTCGCTGAGGCGCGTTCGCGAGCCG
>VAYJ01000136.1:536-8307 GCA_005888465.1 Actinomycetota bacterium | reverse complement strand
GTTCACCCACGACACGCCGAGCGTCGGCGCGCCTCCCGTCGTGATCGCCTTCCCGTCCTTGCCGACGAGCTGGGCGTAGCCGGCGAGCCCGCCCTCGGCGTCCCGTACGCCGGGGACGGCACGGATCGTGTCCAGCAGCGACGCCGGCACTCGCTCGCCCTGTCCGCCCTGGCTGTTGTTTCCCCCGGCCGGCCCGTTCGCGGTGAACGCGGGCACGCTCTGGACCTGCACGGCGACGCCCCGGTCGATGTCCTGGAAGAGGTTGTCGAACGCCCTGTTGATCGTGTCGGTGAGCACGTAGGTGCCGACGACGAACCCGACCCCCAGCACGACCGCGAGCGCCGTGAGCGCGAGCCGGACCTTGTGGGCGAGGAGCCCCTTGATCGTCGTTCGCCACATGGCGCTAGCCGCCGCCCAGCGACTTCATCCGGTCCAGGACCCGCTCGGCGGTTGGCTGCGGCATCTCGTCCACCGCCTTGCCGTCGGAGAGGAAGACGACGCGGTCGGAGTACCCCGCGGCGGTCGGGTCGTGGGTGACCATGACGATCGTCTGGCCGAACTCCGTCGTCGCCTTGCGCATGAACGCGAGCAGCTCGGCGCCCGACCGGGAGTCGAGGTTCCCCGTCGGCTCGTCGGCGAAGATGATCTCCGGACGCGACGCGAGGGCCCGCGCGGCGGCCACGCGCTGCTGCTGGCCGCCCGAGAGCTGCGAGGGCCGGTGGGTCAGCCGGTCGGCGAGCCCGACGGTCCCGACGACGGTCTGGAACCACGCGGGGTCGGGCTTCTGGCCTGCGATGTCGAGCGGGAGTGTGATGTTCTCCCGCGCGTCGAGCGTCGGGATGAGGTTGTACGCCTGGAAGATGAAGCCAACCTTGTGACGCCGAAGGAGCGTCAACTTCTTCTCCGAGAGCGTGGTGAGATCGACGTCGCCGATGAAGACCTTGCCCGAGGTCAGGTCGTCGAGCCCGGCCAGGCAGTGCAGGAGCGTGGACTTTCCGGAGCCCGACGGGCCCATGACCGCTGTGAAGCGCTCGGCCGGGAACTCGACGCTCACCCCGTCCAGGGCGCGGACCGCCGCATCCCCGGTTCCGTAGACCTTGACCGCGTCGACGGCGCGCGCCGCGATGCGGCCGGCCGGCGACGGAGGGATGTCGATCGTGGGTTGTTCCACTGTGACCTCCTGAGGAGCCTCCAAGGGTACGGCGATCGGACGAGGAGCGGGCTACGCGCGAGCGCGCCGGGGCCCGGCGATCGCGCGGTTCACGATCGCCGAGACCACCGTGATGATGAGGGCGGCGAGGACGGCGAGCCAGAACGAGCTCACGGTGAGCCGCGAGGTGATGCCCGCGGTGATCTCGAGCATCAGTGCGTTCACGACCAGAGCGAAGAGGCCGAGCGTCAGGATCGTGAGCGGGAGCGTGAGGATCTTCAGGATCGTGCCGAGCACGGCGTTCACGATCCCGAAGATGGCCGCGACGCCGATCACCGCGAAGAAGCCGCCCGTGACGCGAAGCCCGGGGAGGATCGCATCGGTCACCGCGAAGGCGACCGAGAGGCTCACCCACCTGATGAGGAAGCGCTGCACGCGCCGAAGCATAGCCCATGCACCCGTGTGCTAACGTCCGGGCCCATGGACAAGCCGTCGCTCCGGATGCGCGTCACGGTGGAGGCGGTGGGGACCTTCGGGTTCTTCTTCATCGGGTTCATGGGGATCGCGGCGGCGACCACCTATCCCGGGAGCATCGGGACCGTCGGCGTCGCCGTTGGCTTCGGCGGGGGTCTCGCGCTCATGATCTTCGCGTTCGGGCACATCTCGGGCGGCCACTACAACCCGGCGGTGTCGCTCGGCCTCGCGGCGGAAGGCGAGTTCCCGTGGGCGGAGCTTCCCGCCTACTGGGCCGGGCAGCTGGCGGGCGGCCTCGTGGCAGCGGCGCTCGTTCGTCTGCTCTTCACCGACCAGGTCGGCAAGGCGCTTGCTCGAGGCGGTGACGACGGCGCTCTTCGTGATGGTGATCAGCACCGTCGCGACCGACAAGCGGGCGCCGTGGAACGGCGTCTTCGCGCCGCTCGCGATCGGCGGGTTCGTCTTCGTGGGGGCGAACGTGATCGGACCGTTCACCGGCGGGTCGTTCAACATCGCGCGGTCCCTGGCGCCTGCGATCGTGGCCGGGTCGTTCGGCCACGTTTGGATCTATCTCGTAGGGCCGGCGCTCGGCGCCATCGTTGGTGGATCCGCGGCGAGGATGATCTCGCCCAAGGCTCGGGTCGCGTAGCTGCGGCTAGGGGATCTGCGACCAGACTCCCCATTGGCCGTCGGTCTGGCGCATCTCCCAGATCGTCCCGTCGGTGAGCTGAGCGAACACGTCGGTGACGGACGGGTCGATCCCGTCCGGCAGGGCGGCCGACCCCGGGCTCGATGTGGTGTCCCCGCCCAGCTTCCCCCACGTGCCCCAGGCCGAGCCGTTATACGACCGGATCCACACGGCGTCGTCGAGGATGCCCCGCGCGAACGCCTGGATCTGTCCGGCGCTCTGTGAGACAGCTGCCGGGTCGCCCTTGATCACGCCGCCGCGCGCGGTCCACGCGCCCCACTTGCTCCCGTCCCAGTCTCGCTCCCAGACGGCGTTGTCCGTCCCGCGGCAGAAGACCTCGAGCCTTCCATCGGCAAGGGACGCGGCCGTGGGACCGGCGCCGGCCGGGAGCACGCCGCCGAGCGAGCTCCACGCCGACCACGCACCGCCGTCGAGCCACTTGTGCCATACCTTCGCGTCGGTGCCGCGCACGAACACGTCCAGTCGCCCTGGGCCCCAGGACACCGCCGCAGGCTTGCTCGCGAGCACTCCGCCGAGCGAGGTCCACCCGCTCCAGTTGCCGGCCTCGTCGCGGGCGTTCTCGAGGAGATCGACCCCGGTCCCCTCGGCGAAGAGCTGGATCTGCGGCGCGTTCATCGCGGCGACCGCGGGCGCCGAGGCGATCGATCCGCCGAGGTCCTCCGACGGGCCCCACCCATCTGCCTCGGTCCAGCTCGCGTCCTGGATGGTGTCGTCCGCCGTTCGCACGAAGACGTCGAACTCGGGCCCGGCCAAGCCGATGGCAGCCGGGGCGCTTCCCGCGAGCGGCGCAAGATCACTCGGTGGTTCCTCGTAAGTGAACGACTGGGCGAGCGTGACAGAGGACTCGTCCGGCCAGTCCACAGTCACGTCGACCGTCCCGACGGTGCTGGGGGGCGTCGTCGCATCGATCTCCGTCGGGGAGACGACGGACCAGATCGGAGCCGATTCCCCGCCGAACGTCACGTCGCTCGCGCCCGTGAGATTCGCGCCCGTGATCGTGACGCTCGTGCCGCCCGCTGGCGCCGCGGAGTTCGGGCTCACACCGAATAGCTGCGGGCCGGGCGGCCCAGCGACCGGCGGCGCCGTGAGGAGCGAGGCGTGCAACAGCGCCAGGTACTGGTACCCGTCGGGGCCGATCGCGATCTGGGACGGCCAGCCGGCTGCGTTGCGATAGCGAGCGTCGTCGTACGAGGTCCACGTCGACCCCTGGTCCGTCGAACGCAGCAGGGCCGCGGGTTGATTGGGTCCCTGCCGCGTCGTCGCCCAAACGGCGCCCGAGGCCTCCGTCGCAAGCGAGCCGGGGCTCGTGACCGTCAGCAGCGCGACCTCCGGCGTCGCGTTCGCGTTCGTGATGCGGTACAGCCCGCTGTCCACCGACACGTACACGAGAGAGGGATTCGTCGGGTCGGGCGCGACGTACCCACTCAATGACGCCGAGGACGTCTGCGCCCAGGCAAGCGACCAGGTCACCCCGGAGTTCTGCGACACCCACAGGCCCGAGCTGCCGTCGTACACATAGACGAGGTTCGAGCCGTGGACCCAGGAGACGGAGGGCGTCCCGCCGGCGAAGGTTGTGCTGCCGAGGACCTTGCTCCATGCGCCCCCCGACTCCCGCCAGATGCCACTGCCCACGACCGAGACGATGACGACGGGCTTGCCTGCCACCTCATCCACGACGATGCCGTCGGCGCGCCTGCCACCGTCGGCGGCGCCGAGGCCTTCGGACACCCACGCGAAGCTCGACGGGTCGGCCGACCAGATGTCCCCACCGGTCGACGCATCAGCCCCACCCGTGGCTACGTAGACCCGGGAGTTCACGGGATCGACAGCGACGGCGGTTCCCCAGCCGCCGGAGTTCGGCGGCGCGACGCGCTGAACCGTGTGGCCGTGGTCGTCCGATTCGAACAAGGTCCAGTCCTCGGCTGCCACGTAGACGCGGTTGGCGTCGTTCGGGTCCGTGGCCACGGCCTTGGCCTGACTGACCTCCAGCCCGTTCACGCACGGATACCAGTTCGCGCCGCCATCGTCGGAGCGCCAGACGCCGGCGTTGCCCGAGACGAAGATGCGCTGGTTGTTGGAGGGGTCGATCTCGACGTCGGCTGCGCGGAACCAGTTCTGACCGAGCATGAAGGAAGGGATGCCGCCCTTTTGGTCGCCCCACCAATCGGATCCCCCCGGACCGCCGACCTGGTCGGGTTGGATCGCCGACGGAGGAAGGATCATCGAAGACCAGGTGCTTCCGTCGTCGTCGGACCGATAGAGGGTCTGGAAGAGCGTGCCCCAGTCGCCGGTTTCCGCCTTGCAGAGGTCGCGGCAGCCGACGACCAGGTGGCGCGTCTCGTCGGGCGTGATGTAGCCGTCGATCGTGTACCACGCCGACGCTGCGTCGAGCGTCGAGGCGCCGAGTTGGGTCCATGTGCCCGCCGTGAGTTCCTCGACCACTCCCGAGATCCCCTGTGACGCGCTTGAGGCAGCGGCGACATACACCGACGTCGCGGTCGACGCATCGCCGAGGGCCACGATGTCCTCGGGGTACTTCGGGGACCCCACGATCGGGGATGTGCCGAAGAGCTCGCAGGGGCTCACGCAGGAACCTGTGGCGTTCGTCGTCACATAGACGCCATCGTCGTACGAGGCCACCCACAGTTGGTTGCGGTTGGTGGGGTCGATGGCGATCCCTCGCAGGTACTTACCCGCGAGACCGATCACGCTCCAAGAAATCCCGTTGTCCGTGGAGCGCATGACCCCCTTGTTGTAGGTGGCGGCGTAGATGATCGGAGGCGAGACGCTCGCGTCCAAGGCGATGAGCTTGCCCGTCGATCGGTAGTTCAGACTATCGGTGTTGACGCCATTGAACGTGGGGAATGTGGATCCCTTGGCTGGTTTGAACCAGGTCTGCCCGTTGTCCGTCGAGAGCCAGAACCCGTTCCCTGAGACCCCGGCGCCGGTCCCCGCGTACACGTTCGTGCTCCTCGAGGCGAACTTGATCGTTGCCACGTCGAGGTCGCCCTCCATCGTGGCGGCGGCGTTCTTCGGGGAGAACCTCCGTCCGTTCCCCCACCCCACTTGGAATCCGGCGACGTCCGCCCCCGAGATGACGACCCCCGTGCCGTGGGGGTCGATCGCAACGACGTTCTGAAACCCACCGCCGACCGCCCCTCCGAGCACCGTGGAGGCGAGCGCGGGCCGCGCCGTGAAGGGGATCCCGAAGAGTGTCGCTGCGATCGAAAGCACGGTGGCGAGGCTGGCTCGTCCCCGCCGGGGCGACGCGCTCCGACGAAGCCGAGGGTCCGTTGGCGAAGTCGCGCGATGGGGGTCTACCACGGGAGAAACTGGGGGTGAGGGGTTCCTTACGTCCTTTGTCGGCTGGACCGGCGAGGAAGCGAACCCCTAATGTGGCTGCATCTCCGAAAGCGTTCCTTGGGTGTAGGTCGCCCCCTGGCTCCTTCGGTGCGGCGCTCGGGTTCCCGGGCCATGGGTCATGGCTCGCGCCTCCCCGGAGCATCCCCCACGGTGCCCGGGCCCGGCCGTTCGACCCTCCGGGGCACTGGGCGGCGACACGACCGCTGGCTCTCCGACGTAGGAGGTCAGGGGCGAGTCGTGATGGACGTCCCTTGACCTTCCACGGAGCGGTCGTGAGAATGCCGGTGCCCGAAGGGGTAGGAAACCTGATGCCGAAGGTGGCGATGGACGTCGAGACAACCGTCGAGCCCGCGCGTGTGCGCGCGGCGCTCCTCGACTTCTCCCCACGGCGCCCACAGATCTGGCCGGGGATCACGCCCGGTCTGTACGAGGTCTACTCCGTCGAGGAGACCACGGCCGAGATCAAGGAGGGCACGAAGGCGCCCGGCATGACGGTGTGGGCCAAGGAGCGCTACGACTGGTCCGATCCGTACACCGTCCGCTGGACCGTTCAGGAGAGCAACTTCTGCGCCCCGGGAAGCTACGTCCAGGCGACGGTTACGCCGCGAGACGGAGGAGGCTCCCGGGTCCACATCGAGTGGAACCGAACTCCGACGAGCTTCTCCGGGCGCGTCGCGGCCTTTTTGATCAAGGCTACGAAGGGGAAGCCAGTGGCCGCCTCGTTCAAGAAGGCGATGGACAAGCTCGAACGCGATCCGGGTCAGTCACTCTGACCCGCAGAGACATGGATCGCAGCCAGGGGGTCGACCAAGCCGTTCGGGTGGAGGTGTACCGGCTGTTCGTCGAGCTGGGCCGCGCGCCGGTGCCGGCCGAGATCGCCCATGCTCTCGACCTGCGTCAGGACGCGGTCGAGGACGCGCTTCGCCGGCTGGCTACGGACCACGCGCTCGTGCTCGCGCCCGGGACGCCGTACATCTGGATGGCGAACCCGTTCTCGGCGATCCCAACGCCCTTCTCGGTCGAGGTCGGCGGCCGCGCGTTCTTCGGCAACTGCATCTGGGACGCGATGGGGGTCGTGGCCATGCTGGGCGGGAGCGGGAGGGTCCGCACCTGGTGCCCGGACTGCCTGGATCCGATGGAGGTCGCCGTCTCGGACGGCCACCTCACCTCGGAGGGCGGCGTCGTCCACTATGCGGTCGCGGCGGCGCACTGGTGGGACGACATCGGCTTCAACTGAGCGAACATGCTCCTCTTCCGGTCGGAAGAGCACGCGAAGGCCTGGTCCCAAAGGCGGGGGCTCCCGATGGGGGCGCTGATGTCACCGCAGCAGCAGTGGGACCTCGCGAGGATCTGGTACGCGGACCGGATGTCGCCCGACTGGCGACGCCGGACCCCGGCGGAGGCCGAGGAGGTCTTCGCGACCGTGGGGTTCACTGGCGCCTTCTGGAAACTGACGCGTCCGTGAGCCGGATCTCGATCGTCGCGACCGCAGTCCCGAGGGAAGAGGCCTCGGCCGCATGGCTGTCCGCGGCGATCGACGCCGTCCTCGACGACGGCGAGATGCGCGCGACCAGCGCGAGTCACAGCGAGCGGCTGCAGGCGACCGACCCGCCGGCCCGGGCGGTCGACCTCATCGAACAGCTGATCTGATCGCTCCGAGGTCGCTACGGGTTCCAGATCGGGGCGATGGGCGAGGCGCTGTTCGCGTTCCCCACATAGGTGCCGATGCCGAACCCGTCCTCGAGCGTCCGAAGCAGGCTGTAGTGGTCGAAGACCCCCTCGTAGACCGCGTTGTGCGCGAGCGGGCTGATCACGGCGAAGGCCACGTTTCCACCGTTGCCGAACTTGTCCGCGTGGTGCGGCGACTTCGTCACGCCCTCGTCGAACGTGATGATGATCACGCCGTCGGACCCGAACGCCGGCGAGGCTTCGATCAGCGGCACCTCGCGTGCCAGGAAGTCGTCGTACTGCGTGATCTCATTACCCGCGGGGGCGCAGTTGTCGTGCGCATCCTCACACTCGTTCGGGACGACGAGGTTGAACTGCGCGACCGAGCCGGCGCTCAGCGCCTGCTC
>VAYJ01000136.1:0-511 GCA_005888465.1 Actinomycetota bacterium | reverse complement strand
CGGGGTTCGTCCACGTGCCGCCGGTGCCCTCGATGCCGTCGAAGAACAGCGCGGGGTTGTGCTTCGCCGCGTAGTGGTTCAGGCCCTTGTCGCCGCCGGTGTTGACCAGGTAACAAGCCGAGGGCATCGATTCCATCCAGCTCTGCCACGTGATCCCGGCCGCGTCCAGCTGCGCGAAGTAATTTGGCACGTCCTGGTGGCACGAGGCGGCCAGTCCATCCGCTTGTTCGCAGCCCGTGAATTGGCCCGACATCATCCCGACGTAGTTCGCCTCGGAGTAGTGCGTGAGGGCGAGGTAGTTCGTGAGCCAGGCCGAGTTCGGCTCGACGGTGCCCGTTAGGTAGGGCGCGTTGTGGGTGTTTAGCTGCGACAGGTCGGTGTTCTCCCCGATAATCAGGAACACATGACCGAACGCGGGGACCCCCTCGAGCGCGGGGGACGCGCCGACCGCGGGGGACGCGTTGCCGGCGCCGCCGAAGACGCTCAGCCCGAGAACCGAAACGGCCAGCAG
>VAYJ01000135.1 GCA_005888465.1 Actinomycetota bacterium | reverse complement strand
CGGTGCCGACGGCAACTTCGTCGGGTCGGGGATCTTCAAGTCCGAGGACCCGGCCGCGCGCGCCCGGGCGGTCGTCGAGGCGACGACCTACTACCAGGACCCCGACATCCTGGCCAAGGTCTCCCGTGGCCTGGGCGAGCCGATGCGCGGGCTCGACACGTCGAAGCTCGCGAACGAGGAGCTCCTGCAAACCCGCGGCTGGTGAGAGGCTCGGGGTGAAGGCCGGCGTCCTCGCCCTGCAGGGCGACTTCCGCGAGCACGCCCGCATGCTCGCGGCGTGCGGCGCGACGCCCGTGCTCGTTCGCCATCCCGAGGAGCTCGACGACGTTCAGGCCCTGTGCATCCCCGGCGGCGAGTCGACGTCGATCGCCAAGCTGGCCGTCGCCTACGGGTTGGTCGAGCCCATCAGGGTACGCGCCCGTGCCGGGATGCCCGTCTTCGGGACCTGCGCGGGCATGATCCTGCTCGCGAACCGGCTCGACGAAGACGTCCCGCTCCTGTCGCTCATCGACATCGAGGTCCGGCGCAACGCCTACGGCCGCCAGGTGGACTCTTTCGAGGCCGAGGTGCAGGTCACGGACGTCGGGCCCGTTCGCGCGTCCTTCATCCGTGCCCCTGTCGTCACCGCGGTCGGTGCCGACGTCGACGTGCTCGCCGAGCACGAGGGCGTGCCCGTCCTGGTGCGGCAGCGGAACGTGCTGGCCGCGTCCTTCCATCCGGAGCTCGCCGGCGACCCGAGGTTGCACGAGCTCGCGCTCTCCCTGGGAAACTAGCCGCCGTGTCCGGGCATTCGAAGTGGGCCTCGATCAAGCGCAAGAAGGGCGCGAACGACGAGCGGCGGGGGCGCATGTTCGCGAAGCTCCTGCGCGCCGTGGAGGTGGCGGCGCGCGAGGGCGGACCGAACATCGACGGCAACATGACGCTTGCCTCCGCGGTCGAGAAGGCGCGCGACAACTCCGTGCCGTGGGACAACATCGAGCGCGCGATCAAGCGCTCGAGCGGCGAGGCGGGCGGCGCCAGGTACGAGGACGTCTGGTACGAGGGGTACGGGCCGGGCGGCGTCGCGTTCCTCGTGCACGCGCTGACCGACAACCGCAACCGGACCGGTCAGGAGGTTCGCCACACGTTCACGCGCGTGGGCGGCAACCTGGCAGACCCCGGGAGCGTCGCCTGGCAGTTCGATCGCCGCGGGCTGATCGAGCTCGACAAGGCGACGTCGCCGGACGAGGACCGGTTGCTCGAGATCACCCTCGAGGCCGGTGCTGACGACCTCCGCGACCTCGGCGAGCAGTGGGAGGTCGTGACGGGCCCCGATGCCCTGAAGGAGGTCCGGACCGCCCTCGAGGGCGCGGGCGTCCAGGTCGCCTCCGCGGAGCTCACGATGCTCCCGCAGAACGACGTCCCCGTTGGATCCGAACGCGCGGCGAGCGTCCTTCGACTGGTCGAGGACCTGGAGGACCTGGACGACGTCCAGGCCGTCTACGCGAACTTCGACATCCCCGAAGAGATCCTGGCCCACGTCGGGGAGCGGGTGTAGGCTGCTGGAACATATGTTCGATCGGATCATCCTGGGTGTCGACCCGGGCACGCGCGCGCTCGGGCTCGCCTGTGTCGGCGCCGAGCGCGGCGCGAAGCGGCCCTCGGTCATCTGGTGGGAGACCGTGCGAACCTCGCCGTCGCTCGAGCCGGCTGAGCGGCTCCGCCGGCTCTCGGTCGCGGTTCGCGAGGCGATCGCCCGGCACCGGCCGCAGGCCCTAGCGCTGGAGCGCCTCATGTGGGGCAGGAACACCGGGAGCGCCATGGACGTCGCGCGTGCGTCGGGCGCGGTGATGGTCGCGGCGGCCGAGGCGGGCGTCCCCGTGCAGGAGTACGCGCCGCTCGAGGTGAAGATGGCGGTCACCGGGGTCGGGAACGCATCGAAGGAGCAGGTCCGGCGCGGCCTGGAGCTCCTGCTCGGGCCCGCGGCGGTCCCGGACGAGCCCGACGCGGCCGACGCCGTGGCGGCGGCGCTCTGTCACCTGCAGCAGTCGCGCCTGCGGACCCTGGCGCGCGAGGCCGCCCGATGATCGCGCTCCTCGAGGGGACCCTCGCCGAGAAGGGCGCCGGTCGGGTGGTGATGTCGGTCGGCGGCGTCGGCTACGAGGTGACCGTGACCGGCCCGACGCTCACCACACTGCCGCCGCAGGGTCGTCCGGCCCGCCTGTACACGCGGCTGCAGGTACGCGACGACGCGATGGTGCTCTACGGGTTCGCCTCGCCCGACGAGCGGAGCCTGTTCGACCACCTCGTGACCGTGACTGGGGTCGGGCCGAAGATGGCCGTGGCGGTCCTCTCGTCGCTCACCGCCGACACGCTCCGCCGCGCGATCGCCTCGGGCGACGCCGATGCGCTCTGCACTGCGCCCGGCGTGGGGAAGAAGGTCGCGGCGCGCATCATCCTTGACCTCAAGGACAAGCTCGGCACCCCGGGTGAGGAGTCGGGAACCGGGCCGATCGGCGAGGTCCGCGAGGCCCTCCTGGCGCTCGGCCTGTCGTCCCAGGAGGCACGCGAGGCCCTCGGGTCGATCTCGCCCAACGGCGACCGCTCGGTCGAGGAGCTCCTTCGCCTGGCCCTTCGGAGCGCGGGACGGTGAGCCCCGTGAAGAGCGACCCGGAGCGCGAGGACCTGATCCGCGTGGTCGCGCCGCAGGAGGCGTCGGACGAGCGGGACTTCGACGCCGCGCTTCGCCCGCGCTGGCTCTCGGAGTTCGTCGGACAGCCCACCGTGAAGGAGCAGTTCGGCCTGCTGATCGACGGCGCGAAGGGACGGGGGGAGCCGGTCGATCACGTCCTGCTCTCGGGCCCGCCCGGCCTCGGCAAGACCACGCTCGCCGGCATCATCGCGAACGAGATCGGTGTCGGCTTCCGCCCGACGTCGGGCCCGGCCCTCGAGCGCGCGGGGGACCTCGCCGCCATCCTCACCAACCTCGAGGAGGGCGACGTCCTGTTCGTCGACGAGGTGCACCGCATGCCGCGGGCGGTGGAGGAGATCCTGTATCCCGCGATGGAGGACTACCAGCTGGACGTCGTGATCGGGAAGGGCCCGTCCGCGCGGAGCATCCGCCTGGACCTTCCACGGTTCACGCTCGTGGCCGCCACCACGCGCCCGGGGCTCATCACGCTACCGCTCCGCGAGCGCTTCGGGTTCTCGCCGCGCCTGGACTACTACTCGGCGGAGGATCTCGCGCGGATCGTGGGGCGCTCTGCCGGTATCTTGGCCGTCGAGGTGGACGAGGCCGGCGCGAGCGAGATCGCGCGGCGCTCGCGCGGTACGCCGCGGATCGCGAACCGGCTCCTCCGTCGTGTCCGCGACTACACGCAGGTCCGGATGGACGGGCGCATCACGCTCGCCTCCGCCGAGGCGGCCCTCGCGCTGTTCGAGGTGGACGACCGCGGCCTGGACAAGCTGGACCTCGCCATCCTGTCCACGCTCGTCGAGAAGTTCGAGGGCGGGCCCGTGGGTCTGTCGACGCTCGCGGCCGCGGTGGGGGAGGAGACCGACACCGTGGAGGACGTTTACGAGCCCTACCTGATGCAGCTCGGGTTCCTGAAGCGAACCCCGCGCGGCCGGGTGGCAACGACAGCGGCCTTCGCTCACCTGGGGCTCGAGGAGGCCCGCCCCGCCGGCTTGTTCTGATTGTTGCGAATGGACCGGCCCGACCCTAGAATGATCTGGCTGTGTCGGGGCGGCCGCAGAGCCGCCATTTTTTTCGCGGGTCGTCGACCGTCCGGCCGGACGGGCCCGCGCGAGGAGGCCTTCGTGCTCGGATCCTTCACCCCCCTCGCGGCCTCGTCCTCGAGCGGGAGCAGCTTCTCCCTCATCTTCTTCCTGGTCGCCATGGTGGCGGTGTTCTACTTCCTCCTCATCCGCCCGCAGCAGCGGCGCCAGCGCCAGCAGCGTTCGCTCATCGAGAGCGTCGAGGTGGGCGACGAGATCATGACGATCGGTGGCATCTTCGGCACTGTCCGAGAGATGGACGACGAGTCGGTGACCGTGGAGGTCGCGCCCAACATCGAGATCCGGTTCGTCAAGAGCGCCATCAGCCGCAAGCTTGTCTATGACGACGACGAAGAGGACGACGGCGCCGGCGACGAAGAGGAGGCCGGCGAGCCGTCGTGAGCCAGACAGCCCGGCAACCCGATGCCCCTCGGGAGCCATCGACCGAGAGCGACGCGCCGTCGCTGCTCAGCATCGAAGAGATCCAACAGGAGCCCCTCCTCTCGAGCTTCATCACGAGCGCCGACAAGGCGATGGCCGGGCTCGGCTACACGGAGCACGGGTTCCGCCACGCGAACCTCACCGCGCGCATCGCCTTCAACGTCCTGTCGCGGCTGGGGATGGAGGGACGCCTCGCCGGCCTCGCCTGCATCGCAGGGTACCTGCACGACATCGGCAACATGGTTGCGCGCGACACCCACGGGCAGGTGGGCGCGCTCCTCGCCTACGACGCGCTGAAGGATCGGATGCAGACGGCCGACCTCGCGCTCATCATGGGCGCGATCGGCAACCACGAGGAGGAGGGCGGGGAGTCCGTGAGCCCCGTCTCGGCCGCGGTGATCCTGGCCGACAAGTCCGACGTGCATCGCAGCCGTGTCCGCAAATCCGCGCAGCTGGACTTCGACATCCACGACCGGGTCAACTACGCCGCCGAACAGTCGTTCCTGCGGGTAGACTCGAGTGCCCGAACCATCACGTTGGAGCTCACGATCGACACGGAGATCAGCCACGTCATGGAGTACTTCGAGATCTTCCTGCACCGCATGATCATGTGTCGGCGCGCAGCCGAGCAGCTGGACTGCCATTTCAAGCTCCGTATCAACGGGGCCTCGCTCCTGTAGGCGGCGATGAAGGGAACCGGACGCCTGACGGCCTCGCTCATCGTGGTGGGCGTCCTGGTCGTGTCCGCGACCATCGGCTTCGTGCTGGGCGAGCGCCCGCTCCCGGGCCTGGACCTGGTGGGCGGCGTCTCGGTGGTCGTCTCCGGGCCGCGTGGGACGGACAAGGACGTCATGCAGAAGGCGCTCGACCGGATCCGCGACCGCGTGGACGCCCTCGGCGTCGCCGAGCCGGACATCTCGCTCCTTACCGGGAACCCGCCGCTCATCCAGGTGCAGCTCCCGGGCCTCGGCGGCCAGGGCACGGTGTCGCGCTCGGGCTCGCAGTGGTGCGCGAAGTCCTCGAGCGGCAAGAGCCTGGGCTGCTTCGCGAACCAAGCCGACGCGCAGGCCGCCGCGAAGGCACAGAGCGTCCAGCGGGTCTTGGAGATCATCGGGCAGACGGCGCGGCTCGAGGAACGGGAGGTCCTGTCCTCGTCGGCGAGCGACCCGAGCGTCGCCGCGCTCCCCTTCACGACGGGCGTGATCCAGCCGAACGACCCCTACCGCCAAGACAAGGGGTTCTCGGAGGCGGCGCCCGACGCGGCAGGTGACCTCGTCGCGTTCCAGGACGCGAACGGCAACGGCTTCTACGACGCCGGCACCGACACGAAGTACAAGCTGGGGCCGGTGGCGATCACCGGCGCGGCGCTCTCGAAGGCGACGGCCGTCTACGTGCCGGCCGGGAGCACGACGACGGCGACCCCGGGCTGGCAGGTCAACTTCACGACCCGGCTCGTCGGCAAGCAGCTCGCGATCGTCCTGGACAACGTCGTGGTCTCCGCGCCGACCGTCCAGAACCCGATCACCGGCGGTCAGGGCCAGATCACGGGCTCGTTCAGCGAGGCCGAAGCCAAGAACCTGGCGCTCGTGCTGAACTCCGGTGCGCTGCCCGTCGAGCTCGCGCGCCAGACGGTGGTAACCGTGA
>VAYJ01000151.1:16527-21062 GCA_005888465.1 Actinomycetota bacterium | reverse complement strand
CGGCGGCCGAGATGATCCGCGCCGCCAACGTCGACTATCCCCGATCCAATATCGCCCAGCCCGGCTTCGTGGGCGGGCCGTGCCTGGAGAAGGACGCCCTCATCCTGATCGACAGCCTGAAGAAGATCGATTTCAAGCCCCGGGTCATCGAAGAGGCCCGGAAGATCAACCAGGCCCTCCCGGACCACGTGGCCACGCGCATCATCGACGAGCTCCGCGGCCTCCGCCGCTCCCCCGCCCGCGCCAAGGTCCTCATCACGGGCTTCGCCTTCAAGGGCCGCCCGGCCACCGAGGACATCCGCGGATCGGCGGCCGTCCCCCTCATGCGCCGGCTGCAGTCCTCCCGCGTCGAGATCTGGGGGCACGATTTCGTGACGCCGGAGAAGGTCATCGCGGACCTCGGGGCCCACGCCTGCACCCTGGAAGAAGGCTTCGAGAACGCGGATGGCGTCATCATCATGAACAACCACCCGGGCTATCGCGCCGCGAACATTCCCGCGCTCGCCCGCCGCCTCCGCGCGCCCGCCTTTCTCTTCGACAGCTGGGGACTCTTCGCCATCCAGGAGTTCCGCGAGGTGCCCGGCCTTCGCTACGCGCCCCTGGGCGCCCCCTTCGCCTCGCCATGAAGATCCTTTTCCTCTGTCACCGGATGCCCTACCCGCCCAAGCGCGGAGGGAAGATCCGTCCGTTCAACATGATCCGCCACCTCTCGCGCTCTCACGAGGTGACGGTGGCCACGCTGGCGCGCACGCCCCAGGAGTGGGCCGATGCCCAGGAGCTCCGCCGCTACTGCCCCGACCTGCACGTCGGGCGCGTGTCGTGGCTCGGCAGCTGGGCGCGCTTCGGTCTCTTCGGGCTCACGGGACGGCCGGCCACCTTCGGCTACTTCCACTCGCCCGCCCTCTCGCGGAGCGTCCAGCGCCTGCTTGCCACGCGCGGCTTCGATGCCATCCTCGTCCACTGCTCCTCCATGGGGCCCTATGTCGGCACGCACCGGGGCTCCAGAAAGGTGATGGACTTCGGGGACGCGGACTCCGCGAAGTGGACGGAGTACTCGAAGACGGCCTCCTTCCCCTTCTCGTGGGGCTTCCGGGTCGAGGGCCAGCGGGTGCGGGAGGCGGAGCGCCGGCTGGGCGCCCAGTTCAACGCGTGCTCGGTCAATGCCCCCCGCGAGCGCGACGAGCTTGCCTCGTACGTGCGCACGCCCATCTCCGTGATCCCGAATGGGGTGGACCTGGAGTACTTCCAGCCCGCCCCCACCTCCGGCCGCGGCCATATCCGGAACCGGATCATCTTCACCGGCAACATGTCCTACCGGCCCAACGTGGACGCCGTCCGGCACCTGGTCGCCGCCGTGCTGCCCTGGATCCGTCGCGAGATCCCGGACGTCCAGCTCTACATCGTGGGCATGGATCCCAGTCCCGCGGTCCGCCGGCTCGCTGACGGCGATCGCGTCGTCGTGACGGGCCGGGTCGAGGATGTGCGACCCCACTTCGACTCCGCCGCGGTGGCGGTAGCGCCCCTGCGCGTCGCCCGCGGCCTGCAGAACAAGGTGCTGGAGGCCATGGCCATGCGTGTGCCCGTGGTCGCCAGCCCCGCGGCCTTTGAGGGCATCAGCGCGGTGGCGGGGCAAGACCTGCTCGTCGCCACCGAGGCCCGGGAGTTCAGCCGCGATGTCGTCACCCTGCTTCGAGATCCCGCCGCCCGCGAGCGCTTTGCCGCGGCCGGCCGCGCATGTGTCGAATCAAACCACAACTGGAGCCGGCTCCTGGAGCGGCTCGAAGACCTGGTGGCGGGCGGCGATCAACTCGCCGCCTCCGCCCGGCCATCATCACATTGACGGGGAGGCACTGATCCATGGAACGTGAACGCTTGCTCATCATCGAGGACGACGAGGACATCCGCACCCAGCTGACGTATGCCCTGCAGGACGAGTACGACGTGTCCGTGGCGGGAGACCGCACACGGGCCGCCGCCGCCGTCCAGGAGGCGCCTCCGGAGATCGTGACGCTGGACCTGGGGCTTCCCCCCACGCCCGACACGGCCGAGGAGGGGCTCCGCGCGCTCGAGGACATCCTCGCCGTCGCCCCGGAGGCCAAGGTCATCATCATCACCGGCAACGGCGATCGGGCCAACGCCGTGGCCGCCGTGGAGCGCGGGGCCTTCGACTACCACTTGAAGCCGGTCAATCTCGACGACCTCAAGGTGGTGCTCCGCCGCGCCAGCTACCTGCGCCAGCTCGAGCGTGAGAGCGAGGAGCAGGCCCGGCAGCGGGAAGACTCCATCCGCTTCACGGACATTCTCGGCTCCACGCCCAAGATGCGCGAGATCTTCGGGGTCATCCAGCGCGTGGCCAAGACCGATGCCACCGTGCTCTGCGAGGGCGAGAGCGGCACGGGCAAGGAGCTGGTGGCCCGGGCCGTCCACACGCACAGTCCGCGCAAGTCTGGCCCCTTCGTCGCTATCAACTGCGGGGCCATCCCCGAGACCCTGCTGGAGAGCGAGCTCTTCGGCCACGAGCGCGGCTCGTTCACGGGGGCCCACGCCCAGCGCAAGGGCAAGATCGAGATGGCCACGGGCGGCACCCTCTTCCTGGACGAGATCACGGAGATGAGCCTGCCCCTTCAGGTCAAGCTGCTGCGCTTCCTGCAGCAGCGCGAGATCGAGCGCGTGGGCGGACGCGAGGTCATCCCCATCGACGTCCGCGTGGTCGCGGCCACCAACCAGAGCCTCGACGAGGCCCTGCGGGGCGGACGCTTCCGCGAGGATCTCTACTATCGCCTCTCCGTGGTCACCATCCACCTGCCGCCGCTCCGCGAGCGCGGTGAGGACGTGGTCCTCCTCGCCAATGCCTTCCTCCGACGCAATGCGCAGGCCCTCAAGCGCAAGGTGCGCTTCAGCCCCGAGGCCCTGGAGGCCATCGTCAAGTACCAGTGGCCGGGCAACATCCGCGAGCTGGAGAACAAGGTCCACCGGGCCGTTATCATGGCGACCAGCCGGATCATCGGATCCGCGGACCTCGACCTGAATCCTTCCGCCGTCATCGACGCGCTCCCCACCCTTCGGGAAGCGCGCGACCAGAGCGAGCGGCGGCTCATCGTCAACGCCCTCGTGCGCAGCCGCGGCAACATCAGCCGGGCGGCGCGGGTGCTCGACATCAGCCGGCCCACCTTCCACGACATGCTCGTCAAGCACAGCATCGATGCCAAGGAGTTCAGATGAGCCAAGGATTCACGGCGGGCGGCCCGTCTTCGGGCGGGTCCCTGCCTATCTCGGTGGTCATCCCCGCGTACAACGCCGCCGCCTACCTGGATGAGGCGCTGGCAAGCGTACGCGTCCAGACCCGATCGCCCGCAGAAGTCATCGTGGTCGACAACGGCTCCACCGATGACTCACCGAGCATCGCCCTCGAGGCCGGCGCACGTCTACTCCGTCTCGAGCGTCCGAGCCTGAGCGCAGCCCGGAACGCCGGCATCCTGGCCGCGTCACAGCCCTGGATTGCCCTCCTGGACGCCGACGATCTGTGGGACCCGGAAAAGCTCGCCTGGCAGTGGCAGGCCGTCGAATCGTGCCCCGACGTTGGCATCGTCACCACCGACTTCACGGAATTCGACTCGACGGGCATTCTGCTCCCATCGTTTCTCGCAGGCGCCGCGAACTACCAGGCCATCAGCCGCCGGGAGATCATGCCCGGCGTCATGTGCTGCGATTCAGCCAGCTTCCGCGCTCATTTCCTTCGAGGGAACTTCTTCGCCCCGGCCGCCATCCTCGCGCGCCGCGACCTGCTGGTTGACGTGGGACTCTTCGACGAGGCGCTCACCCACATGGAGGACCGGGAGCTCTGGCTCCGCATGCTCCCGCGGACCACGGTCGCGGTCATCGAGCGTCCTCTCCTGCACACGCGCATCCATAGCGCGAATTGGTCCAGCAATGACCTCAAGATGGCGCTATGCGGAGCCTTGATCGCCGAGCGTGTCCTCGCCAATCCTGGAAGATATCCCACGGGGGCCCTCGACTACTATCGAGGCGAGCGGCCGAGATTCTATTTGAACGCCGGGCGCTTCGCGGAAGATGCCGGCGATATGCGCGAGGCACGACGACACTATCTTCGCGCATGGCGCGGGGGCGGCGGCCTGCGCCCCCTCGTCCTCGCCACGCTTTCTTGCCTTCCTCGGGCGCTTCGGCTCCCCGTCCGGGCTGCCCTGCATCAGCCCGCTCCTGTCGCGCAAGTGTCGAGGGGTCGATGAACCTGATCAACATCCTGTTCATCGAGAACAGCGTCGGCCTGGCCGGCTCGACCATGAGCCTGTGCTCTCTCCTCGACTACCTGGATGCCAACCTCTTCGAGGTTCACATCGCCCTCTCGCGCAACGAGCAGGAGGGATACCTTCTCGGGCATCTGCGCCGACCCGGCCACATGACGGTCATAGCGCCCGGGATGAGTCTACGCGAGGCCTCGTGGGCCCGGCGACTCCTGGACTTCACGCAGCGACGGGCGCCCCGGCTGCGCCGGATGGTGGCCCGCGCGATTGCCG